>NZ_JAFCTQ010000002.1:0-486611 GCF_049896105.1 Janthinobacterium sp. PSPC3-1
TTAAAAGCCGGCTGGAGTGCTGACTACCTTGCCAAGGTCTTGGGCTTGCCGATCTGATGCTTCATGCAATCGCCCTGGCTGCCATCTCTGCCATCGAGGACGATATTGTTGACTATGCTGGTCATGCGACAAACTCCTTGACGAATGAGAACAAGCGATTACAATGGACACGTCAGCTGATATTGAACCGTGTTTGATCGAGACCTTCAAGACGGCCGAGTATCGCCGCTGGGAAGGCAAGCTGCATGATGTTGCGGCGGCCGCCATCGACGCGCGCATCAAGAACCTGCAACACGGCAAAAAGGGCGACTGGCGCTCGGTGGGAGACGGCGTGTGCGAACTGCGCTTCTTGCAAACGGGCCCCGGGTGGCGCGTGTATTTTCACGAAACCAATCTGGGCTGCCTGATCCTGCTGCTGCTCGGTGGCGACAAATCGAGCCAACAACACGATATCGGCCAGGCAAAAAAGATCCTCGCCGAATTGAAAGCACAGCAGGCGGCGCTCAGGAAACAGAAGCAGGCCGCCGTTAACGCCAGCCAAGGAAGAAAAAAATGAACCAACAAAATGATCGCGATACTTTCGACCTCGACGACTTGGGTGCGCTGGGCCTGACCCGCTTCGATCCCGCGCAGCACCTGACCAGCCCCGAAGCGGTGGCCGCCTACATGAGCGAAATCGTCGCCACCGGCAATGCCGAGCTGTTCCAGTCGGCCATGAACGACGTGGTGCGCGCGCATGGCATGGGCAAGGTGGCCGCCAAAGCCGACATCACGCGCGAAGGCGCGTATAAAGCGTTACGGGAAGGCAGCAAGCCGCGCTTCGAGACCATCCTGAAAATGCTCGATGCGCTCGGCATGCAGTTTGCCATCGTGCCCAAGGCAGCACAGGACGCCGGCTGAATTCAGCCCTTGGGCGTGGCCAGCAGCGCCTTCATGCGGGCCAGGCGTTCCTTCGGTGAAATCACTTCCGACTCGGTCGGTACGGCGTCGCCCACGTCGAGTTCCATTTCCTTGATAAAGCGCGACACGTCGCAATGGACCTGCTCGCCGGCCCGCTTGCGCTTCTTGCACCAGGTAATCTGCAAGGTACGCTGGGCGCGCGTGATGCCCACATACATCAGGCGCCGCTCTTCCTGGATGCGCGCGGCCATGGTTTCGGCCGGCGCATCGGCGTCGCCCTTGTGCGGCAAGATGCCCTCTTCCACGCCGACCAGGAAGACGTGCGGAAACTCCAGCCCTTTCGAGGCGTGCAGGGTGGACATGCGCACGGCGTCCTGCTCCTCGTCCTTGCCTTCCAGCATGGTCATCAGGGCCACCATCTGCGTCAGTTCCAGCACGTTTTTTTCTTCGCCGTCGCGGTCCTTGCCGCCCCTGCCCCGCTCCTTGAGCCAGTTGACGAATTCCAGCACGTTCTGCCACTTGCTTTGCGCCTGGCGCTCTTCGAAGGCGTCGTACAGATACGATTCGTAATGGATTTCCTTCATCATGTCGTCCAGCACTTCGGCCGCCGCGTCGCCGCTGCCGGCCGCGCCGGGACGGCTGGCGCGCGACTCGAGGTCGTTGATGAAGTTGCAAAAGTCGCGCAGCGGCCCCAGCTGGCGGTCGGTCAGCTTGGCTTCGATGCCGCCCTTGAATACGGCCTGGAACAGCGAACACTGCCACTGGCCCGAGAACGCGCCCAGCACTTCCAGCGTCGACTGGCCCACGCCCCGGCGCGGCGTGGTGACGGCGCGGATAAACGCCGGATCGTCGTCTTCATTGGCCAGCAGGCGCAAGTAACTGATGATGTCCTTGATCTCGGCCTTGTCGAAGAAACTCTGGCCACCGGAAATCGTGTACGGAATGCGTTCCTTGCGCAGGCATTGTTCGATGATGCGCGCCTGGTGGTTGCCCCGGTACAAAATCGCGTAATCGGAAAATTTATTTTTGCGTTCGAAATGGTCGGCCGAGATCATGATGGCGACCTGTTCCGCCTCCTGCTCGTCGGACTGCATGCCCAGCACCTTGATCGGCTCGCCCAGGCCGTGTTCGGACCACAGCGATTTTTCAAACAATTTCGGATTGTTGCCGATCACGGCATTGGCCGCGTTCAGGATGCGCATGGTGGAGCGGTAGTTCTGCTCCAGCTTGATCACGCGCAGGTCGGGGAAATCCGTTTCCAGGGTTTTCAGGTTTTCCACGGTGGCGCCGCGCCAGGCGTAGATGGCCTGGTCGTCGTCGCCCACGGCGGTAAACATCGGCTTCTTGCCGATGCCCGTCACCATCAGTTTCACCAGTTCGTACTGGCAGGTATTGGTATCCTGGTATTCGTCGACCAGCAGGTAGCGCAGGCGGCGCTGCCACTTGTCGCGCACGGCGCCGTTGTTGCGGAACAACTCGACGGGAAGACGGATCAGATCGTCGAAATCGACCGCCTGGTAGGCCGACAAGGTGGCCACATAGCTGCGGTAGATGCGCGCCGCGTTCGCTTCGTCTTCATCCTTGGCTTGCGCCAGCGCCGTGTCCGGGTCGATCAGGCCGTTTTTCCACAGCGACATGGCGGTCTGGATCTGGCGAATGATCTGTTTATCGGTGGTAATCGCCAGGTCTTGCACCAGCGAAAAGCAGTCGTCGCTGTCCATGATGGAAAAGCGGTCCTTCAGCCCCACGCCATTGGCTTCCTGGCGCAAGATCTTGACGCCCAGCGAGTGGAAGGTCGATACCGTCAGCTGCTTGGCCTGCCTCGGCTGCTTCAGCAGCTTGGCGATGCGCTCCTGCATTTCCAGCGCCGCCTTGTTGGTAAACGTCAGCGCGGCGATGGTGCGCGGGTCGTAGCCCCGGTCTTCGATCAGGTGGGCGATCTTTTGCGTGATCACGCGCGTCTTGCCCGAGCCGGCGCCGGCCAGCACCAGGCAAGGGCCGTCGAGATAGGTGACGGCTTCGCTCTGGGGAGCGTTCAGGCCGAATTGTGGTGCTTTGGACATCAGGGTATTTCCGCAGGGAACAGCGGCCCATTGTAACAGCGTCGTGCACGCTGATTGCGCAAGCCAGGCTCTTGATAAATGCCGCATGGACGCCATCTTGGCCGATTGAATCTATGCGGCGCAGCCCGGCCTGGAGTACCATTCCGGCTATTATTCCAGCTATCACTCCGGCCTTGCGCCCCAACCTCTCGAATGGCCGCCCCATGAAATTTGAACATCTGATTGAAATCAACGATCCCCTCAACCCGCTGATCGATACCCTGACGGTCGAGCAAGTCTGGCGCGGCCTGGTGCTGCGCGCCGAGTCGCCCAAGCTGTTCGTGCCGCACCTGGACGAGTGCGAGATCAGCGACCGCACGGACAGCGGCTTTTCACGCCGCCTGCGCTATGGCGAACTGGTGATCAACGACAAGGTCGTGCTGCTGCCGCAATTGCAGGTGCGCTATGACGTGGCGCAGCAAAAGGACATCAGCGCCTCCTCGCTGGTGATGACGATCGAAATGCCGGACGAGCACAGCCTGTGGGTGCGCTTCCAGTACGACGACGGCCATGACGCGGCCACCGATGCGGCCAACGCCATGTACGACGACTTCCGCCGCTCGGCCTACCAGGAAGCCGACATCGACACCATCCGCGTGCTGCGCGAGCTGGCGGCCGAAGGCCGACTCGACGCCGGACTGCTCAACTAAATCTCAAGCGCCCGGCGTGCAGTCGGCGCAGGCCGGCACATTGCCGGGATCGTTTTGCAGGTGCAGCGCCAGTTCGCGCAAGGCCGTGCGCACGCCCTCTTCGATCACGGGGTGATAAAACGGCATGTCGAGCATGGCGTGCACCGTCAGCTGCGCCTGGCAAGCCCAGGCCAGCAAATGGCCCAGGTGTTCGGCGCGCGGGCCGATCATCTCGGCGCCCAGGAAGCGCTGGCTGCCAAATTCGGCATACACGCGCAATAGCCCCTTGTTTTGCAGCATCACGCGGCTGCGGCCCTGGTTGCCGAACGACACGGCGCCCACCGCAAAGCGGCCCGCATGCGTGACGCACAGTTGCTGGTAGGTGGCGCCGACGGTGGCGATCTGCGGCTCCGTGAACGCCACGCCCAGCGGCGTGCGGCGCAAGCCCGGCTGCACCTCGGGAAAGCGCGCCGCATTGTCGCCGGCGATGCGGCCCTGGTCGGCCGCCTCGGGCAGCAGCGGCAGCTCGTCGCTGGCGTCGCCGGCGATAAAGATGGCGCTCTTGCCACATTGCATGGTGTGCTTGTCGTACAGGGGCACGCCGTGACGGTCGAGTTCAATCTGCGCCGTCTCCAGGCCGATCCCGTGCACGTTCGGACTGCGGCCGATGGCGGCCAGCACATACTCGAACTGCTCGGTTTTTTCTGTCCCTTCGCCATCGCGGCTGGTCAGCAATAGGCCCAGTCCATCGTCGGTTTTGGCGATATGCGCGACGCTGGTCTGGAAGCGGATATCGAATTCCCCGGCCAGCACTGTGCCCGCTTCCGCCAGCACCAGCGGATCGGTCAGCTGCGCCACCTTGGCGCCGCGCGCAAACAGGGTCACGCGCACGCCCAGGCGGGCCAGCGCCTGCCCCAGTTCCAGGCCGATCACGCCGGCGCCCACCACCGCCAGCGAGCGCGGCAGATCGGTCCAGCCGAACACGGCGTCGCTGGTGATCACGCGCTCGCCGGCCGCCTTCCATTCGGGCGGCACGATGGGCGAGGAGCCGGTGGCGATCACCACGCTGGCCGCTTCGACGATGGTGTGGTCATCGACCTGCAGCTTGCCGGGCGCGATAAAGCGGGCGTGGCCGCGCAGTTTTTCCTCGTCCGGAATCGCATCGACGCCTTCGAGCACGAAACCGACAAAACGGTCGCGCTCGCTGCGCACGCGCGCCATCACCTGCTGGCCGTCGATCCGCAGCGCGCCCGGATGCACGCCAAAAGCGGGCGCGGCCGTCACGGCATGGGCCGCTTCGGCGGCGGAGATCAGCAGTTTGCTGGGCATGCAGCCCACGCGCGCGCAGGTGGTACCGTAGGGGCCGCTTTCCATCATCAGCACGCGCTTGCCGTGCAGGCGCGCCGCCTTGTGCGCCGTCAGGCCGGCCGTGCCGCTGCCGATCACGGCCACGTCCACCTGTATCGTCTTGATATCGTTGTTCATTCTTGCCACCACAGAGGTCATTCGATGAGCATGCATACTACTCCGTTGGCATGGAAAAAGGTTTTACCAAGCGGCACGCGTATATTAGTATGGCTAATTGTTTTGTAAATTTATAAGTAGAGCTAATGGGATCACTCGATTATCGCGCGCTGGCCGTGCTTGACGCCGTGGCCAGCCATGGCAGCTTCGAGAAAGCCGCCGTGGCGCTGGGCATCAGCCAGTCGGCCGTCTCGCAGCGCATCAAGGCGCTCGAAGACGCCAGCGGGCGTTTGCTGATCATCCGTGGCCAGCCGGCCGTACCGACCGGCCTGGGCCAGCGCCTGATCACGCACCACCGCCATGTGACGTTGATGGAAGCGTCGCTCGATATCGACCTGGGCAATACCGTCAGCATGCCCGAGCTGGCGATTGCCATCGATGACGACAGCCTGGCGACCTGGTTTCCCGCTACCCTGGCGCCGCTGCTGGCGCCGCCGCGCTGCCAGCTCGACGTGCGCCTGGCCGACAGCGATGCCGCCCTGCAGATGGTGCGCGACGGCACGGTATTTGGCTGCGTGGCCAGTGACACGGGAACCGATGTCCACGCCACCAGCGTGACGCCACTGGGCACCTTGCGCCATGTCTGCGTGGCCACGCCCGTGTTCGCCGGCCACTGGTTCGGCGACGGGTTCAGCGCCGCAGCGGTGCAGCTGGCGCCGGCCGTGGTGGGCCAGCACAGCCTGCTGGCACGTTTCCTGGCCGAACAGCTGGACCTGCACGCGCCGTTTCCGCATCACCGCCTGCCGCTGGCGGCGGCGCGCCGCGCCTGCATCGAGGACGGGCTGGCCTACGGCCTGATGCCGCAGCGCCTGGCGGCGCAGTATCTGGCCACCGACCGCCTGCTCGACCTGGCCCCCGGCCGCACCGTGGACGTGCCCCTGCACTGGCACGCCTGGAGCCTCGACACGCCGTTTACCAAATTGCTGTCGGAACAGATCGTGCGCTCGGCGCGTGCCTGGCTGGGTTGATCAGATATCGAGCGGATCGACTTCCAGCGACCATTTCACGCGCGTCTTCATGGCGCGCAGCACCGCCAGCCACTCTTTCAGGAAACCTTGCAGCGCCGGCCGCGAGCTTGACTCCAGCAGCAGCTGGGCGCGGTCGACGTTGTAGACGCGCGTCATGCTCATCGGAATCGGATCGTTGATGGTAATCGCCGGATGCGCCATGCACTCCTTGGCCGCCTGCAGGAATTCGATGGCGGTAGCCAGTTCCGGCGCTTCCGCGCGCAGCAGCGCCTGGAACAGATACGGCGGCAAGGCCGCCTGGGCCCGCTCTTCGAGCAAGGTGGTGGCGAAATGGTCGTAATCGTGGTTGACCACCGCGTCATACAGCGGATGGCGCGCATAGCGGGTCTGGATCAGCACCTCGGAGACGCTGCCGCCCTCGGTCTGCGCCGCCCGCCCCGCCCTGCCCGCCACCTGCATCAACTGCGCGAACAGGCGCTCGCTGGCGCGGTAGTCCTGCGAAAACAGGGCCGTGTCGGGATTCAGGATGCCGACCAGGGTCAGCTTTTTGAAATCGTGGCCCTTGGCCACCATCTGCGTGCCGATCAGAATATCGACTTCGCCGCGATGCACGGTATCGAAGGCCTCCTGCGCGCTGCCCTTCTTGCGCGTGGAATCGGCGTCGATCCGTAAAATGCGCGCCTCGGGAAACAGTTGCTGCAAGCCCTCTTCCACGCGCTGCGTGCCGCGTCCCAGCGGTTGCAGGTCGACATTGCCGCAGGTGGGGCAATGGCGCGGGATGCGCAGTTCCAGGCTGCAATGGTGGCAGCGCAGCCGGTGTTCGGGCTTGTGCAGCACCATGAACGAGGTGCAGCGGGTGCAGTTGCTGATCCAGCCGCACGATTCGCAGCAGATCACCGGCGAATAGCCGCGCCGGTTCAGGAACAGCAGCGACTGCTCGCCGCGTTCCATGCGCAGTTTCAAGGCTGCCACCAGGTGCGAGGTCAAGCCATCCTTCGGCTTGTCGCGCTCCATGTCGAGCAGCTTTACACGCGGCAAGACGGCGTTTTTCACGGCCCGCTCGCGCAGTTCCAGCTTGCGGTAGCGGCCCGTCTGCGCGTGGTGCCAGCTTTCCAGCGACGGCGTGGCCGAACCGAGCACGATCGGAATCTGCAGCTGCCAGGCGCGCCAGACGGCCAGGTCGCGCGCCGAATAGCGCAAGCCTTCCTGCTGCTTGTAGGAGGGATCGTGCTCCTCGTCGATGACGATCAGTTTCAAATTCGGCAAGGACGCCAGGATGGCCAGCCGCGTGCCCAGCACGATGCGCGCCTGGCCCTGGTGAGCAGCCAGCCAGTGCAGCATGCGCTCGCCCTCGGACAGGCTGCTGTGCAGGGTGGCCAGCATCACGCCCGGGAAACGCGCGCGGATATTGCCTTCCAGCTGGGGCGTGAGGTTAATTTCCGGCACCAGGATCAGGATCTGCGCCGCCGCCTCGCGCGCCAGCACCTGGGCGCAGGCCTGCAGGTAGACTTCGGTCTTGCCGCTGCCCGTCACGCCGTACAGCAGGGTCGGCTTGAAGCCCTGCGCGCCGCCGATGGCATCGGCCGCTTCCTGCTGGGCAGGGTTGAGCGGCGGCATGTTCAGCGGCCTGCCGTCATGGGCGTCGACCACTTTGGCCAGCTTCTTGATGGCGCGGTCGAGCGCCACGGTGGTCAGCACCCGCAGGTTCTTCGGCAAGCCCGGCAGCGCCACTTCACCGAGCGGGCGCTGGTAATAATCGGCGGCAAACGCGGCCAGCGCCAGCCATTGCGCCGACAAGGGGTCCAGCTGGCTGCGCACGGCCAGCACATCTTTCATTTTCGCGTCGGGCACGTCGGTGCTGTCGGACAAGCCGACGATCAGGCCCATCACTTCGCGCCGGCCGAACGGCACCAGCGCCAGCTGGCCGACCTGCGGCAGCGGCGCGTCGTCGCCGCTCCAGCGATAGTCGAACAGGGCGTTGAGAGGAGTATCGAGCGCGATTTTCAGGATGCACTGCGCCATGGATGTTGCCTATTCCAGTTGATTAACAGCGTAACAGCGCGGCAGGCGCACAGCCGGCCATGATACTTGGTCTCGCCCGCAAAGCAGAATCTGCCTGAAGATAATTCTGTGGATAACTTTGTGGACAAAGCAAAATTAACTTTCAAAATCCGCACTGCATACAATGCCAATTGCCGTCAAGAGCGCACGAAAAATAAATTAATCGTTTAAAATCAATGCCTTGAAAAACACAGCCCGGCAGTGCTGAAATGGCAGGCTTAACTCGGCAGCTGTGCATAACTGAGCTATTTCAGGTCTTGTTTCTTGGCATTAAGTATCATCAGCATGATGCGCATCAAAGCATTTTTCCTGATATCGGTGCAAATTGATCGCCTGCCGGGCGCAGACCGGTGCCGGTCGCGCTGGCAAGGCCAGACTTGCCGAATCATCATGCACCGCACCATGCATCTCAGGTAAAACCTGCACAGCGCCGCTAAGTCCCGGATAACAAAATACTTTTCCTTTTTATCCACAGAATCTGTTGATAACTTTGTGGACAATGACGGAACAACGGCGCCTGCTGGAGGAACAACCTGGCCAGAGAGCGCCAGACCGTTTGCAGAAAGCGATTTTTATCATTTAAAAATCAATGACTTGCAATACCCTGCGGGGCATGGCTTTTCAACTGCCTGTTATTTCCGCAGTAAAAAAAATTGTGCATAAGTCGGTTTTGATGCTGCAGGTGCGCCAACAAAAAAGGCAGGCTTCCTGTGGAAAACCTGCCTTGCGGCTGCCGGCGCCCGGTCCCGGCACCCGGTTCCGGCACCCGGTCCCGGCGGCCAGCGCCGGCGGCGGATGCTTACTTGCCGGCGCGCAGGGCGCGGCTCTGGCTGTGCACGGCTTCCACCATGGCTTCCACCGATTCCGGCGGCGTGAACTGGGAAATACCATGGCCGAGGTTGAACACATGACCGCTGCCTTCGGAAGGGGCGCCAAAGGCACCCAGGACCTTGGCCACTTCGGCGCGGATCTGGTCCGGGCTGGCGAACAGGATGGCCGGGTCCAGGTTGCCCTGCAGGCCGACTTTATGGCCGACCAGCTGGCGCGCGCGCGTCAGGTTGACGGTCCAGTCCAGGCCGACGGCGTCGGCGCCGATATCGGCGATCTGCTCGATCCACTGGCCGCCGCCCTTGGTAAACACGATGGCGGGAATCTTGACGCCATCCTTGTCGCGTTTCAGTTGCGCCACCACCTGCCGCATGTAGGACAGCGAGAATTCCTGGTAGGCGCCATCGGCCAGCGCACCGCCCCAGGAGTCGAAAATCATCACCGCTTGCGCGCCGGCATCGATCTGCGCGTTCAGGTACTGCGCCACGGAGGTGGCGTTGATGGCCAGGATGTGGTGCATCAGCTCGGGGCGGTTGTACAGCATCTTCTTGATGGTGTGAAATTCCTTCGAGCCGCCGCCTTCGACCATATAGCAGGCCAGCGTCCACGGGCTGCCGGAAAAACCGATCAGCGGCACGCGGCCATTGAGTTCCGTGCGGATCTGCGTGACGGCCTTGAAGACGTAATCGAGCGATTCCAGGTCCGGCACTTGCAAGGCCATCACGTCCTGTTCGGTGCGCAGCGGACGTTCGAATTTCGGGCCTTCGCCATCGGCGAAATACAGGCCCAGGCCCATCGCGTCGGGCACCGTCAGGATGTCGGAAAACAGGATCGCCGCGTCGAGCGGAAAGCGGTCCAGCGGTTGCAAGGTCACTTCGGTGGCGTAATCGGGATTTTTCGCCAGGCCCAGGAAGGAACCGGCACGCTCGCGCGTGGCGCGGTATTCAGGCAGGTAGCGGCCAGCCTGGCGCATCAGCCAGACAGGGGTATGCTCGGTCGGCTGGCGCAGCAGGGCGCGCAAAAAGGTGTCGTTCTGGAGCGGAGCAAATTGTGGCATGGCAGGCAATCTAGCTTTGGGGAAGCGGTATTATCGCATCCAATCGGCGCCAACTCATTGATTCCGGTAACGGTTTGCAGCATTTGGCGCAGCTTGGCGCCTTCCTTTATGATGATGCACGCCTGGCGCTTGCCACCCTATCCACCGAACGGAGTTCCACATGACATCCACCACCACCGCCCCTGTGATCCCCTACGGCGCCTGGCCTTCGCCGATCAGCGCCGCCATCGTCGCGGCCGGCGCTTCGCCGCTGACCCAGCTGGCGCTGGGCGGTGCGGACGGCGGCGATGTGTACTGGCTGGCGGGTAGGGCCAGCGAAGCGGGCCGCAACACCCTGCTGCGCCAGCGCGGCGCGCGCGTCGACGATGTCACGCCGGCGCCGTTCAATGTGCGCACCCGCGTGCATGAATACGGCGGCGGCGCGTATGCCATCGACGGCGAGAGCGTGTATTTTTCGCATTTCCTGGATAACCGCCTGTACCGCATCCAGGGTGACGCCGTGCCGCAAGCGTTCAGCGCCGGCGGCACTGCCCGTTATGCCGACTTCGTGGTCGACAGCACCCGCGCGCGCCTGATCGCGGTGCGAGAACAGCATCCGGCAGAAGGCCATGCCCATCCCGAGAACACCCTGGCGGCGGTCGGCTTCGACGGCACCGAAACGGTATTGGCGCAGGGCCACGATTTTTATGCTGCGCCGCGCCTGTCACCGGACGGCCGGCAGCTGGCCTGGATCACCTGGGATCATCCGCGCCTGCCATGGCAGGGTACCGAATTGTGGCTGGCCGACGTGCAAGCCGATGGCAGCCTGGGCACAGCGCGCCTGGTGGCCGGCAGTGCGCAGGAGTCGATTTGCCAGCCGGAATGGTCGCCGGCCGGCGTGCTGCATTTTGTGTCGGACCGCAGCGGCTGGTGGAATCTGTACCGCCTGCACGGCGACGCGGTGGAAGCGCTGTGTCCGATGGCAGCCGAATTTGCCACGCCGCACTGGACCTTTGGCGGCAGCCTGTACGGTTTTGTGTCCGACGATGAACTGATTTGCTCCTATATCGTGCAGGGCGTGAGCCACCTGGGCCGCCTGACGGTGGGCGCGGCAAAACTGGAAGCCTTGCCGCACCCGTACCAGGAAATCCGCGAACTGCGCGTCGGCCCCGGCTATGTGGCCTTGCTGGGCGGCAGCCCCACCATCGCGCTGGAACTGGCGCGCATCGACCTGTCGAACAATGAACTGGAAGTGCTGGCGCAATCGATCACGGAACTGCCCGCGCTCGATTACTTGTCGGTGCCGCGCAGCATCAGCTACCCGACTACCGGCGGCCGCACGGCGCACGCGTTTTTCTATCCACCCGTGAACGCCGACGCGCAGGCCCCAGAAGGCACGCTGCCGCCGGTGATCGTCATCAGCCATGGCGGACCCACCAGCATGGCCAGCAATACATTAAAGCTGGCGACGCAGTACTGGACCAGCCGCGGCATCGGCGTGCTGGATGTGAACTATGGCGGCAGCAGCGGCTTCGGCCGCGCCTACCGCGACGCACTGCGCGGCCAATGGGGCATCGTCGACGTGGACGACTGCATCGCCGGCGCGCGCTATCTGGTGGCACAGGGCCTGGCCGACGGCGAGCGCCTGATCATCCGCGGCGGCAGCGCCGGCGGCCTGACCACCCTCTGCGCGCTGACCTTCCACGATGTGTTCAAGGCCGGTGCCAGCTACTATGGCGTGTCGGACCTGAAAGGGCTGGACCTCGATTCGCACAAATTCGAATCGCACTACAATGACTACCTGATCGCTTCGCAGCCCGAGGCCGAAGCGCTGTACCAGGCGCGCTCGCCGATCCACCACACCGACAAACTGTCGCGGCCGATGATTTTCTTCCAGGGCCTGGACGACAAGGTGGTGCCGCCGCAGCAGTCGCAGCTGATGGTCGACGCATTGCGCGCCAGCGGCGTGCCGGTGGCCTATGTGCCTTTGGCGGGCGAAGGCCATGGTTTCCGCAAGGCGGAAAACATCATTCGCACCCTGGACGCGGAGCTGTACTTTTATCAGCGCGTGTTCCAGCTGGCTACGCCGCAAGGCGAGGCGCCGGTGCAGATCGCCAATCTGCCCGCCTGATTTTTATGCATACCCAACACAAAAACCCGCATGACCGACCCGCATTTGCCTGAATTGCTTGAAGAATTCGACGCCCTCGACCTGCACGAGAAGATGATCCTGGCCTTGCTGGCCATCGTCGGCGAGCCGGTCGGCAAGCATGCCGTGTATGAACACCTGCAACGCGCCAATATCGTCGAGCCCGATGGCACGCCATTTACGCTGGCGGTCGTCACCGCCATGCTGCAGCGGCTGGCGCGCTTGGCGCTGGCGACCGAGGTGGTGGGACGCGGCTTTGCCTGCGAAGCGAAACTGCGCTGGCCGGCCATGCGCGAGGCGATCGAACACCTGCATTTTCGCGACCTGTGCCAGGCCATCGAAACCATCAACCCGGTGCGCCGCAACTGGGACGGCTATGTGGAACTGCGCAGCTACCGGCAAGGCGTGGCGCGCTTGCGCATCGCGCTGTTGCGCAATGACGAGCGCAGCCAGGTGGCCAGCCTGCTGGTGGCCTGCATGGCCTGCTACGAAGCGCAGCAGCTGCATCCGCTGATCGAGATCTGCGGCCGGCCGTTCGAGCCGGCCATGCTGCCCTATATCGTGCCGCAACTGCAGGACGAGATCCTGGCCGTGCTGCTGGCCAATGCGCCGCGCGAGCCCGCCACGGCGCCGGCCATCCGCGGCTATGCGCGCGCGCATTTCGCGGCGCAAACGGCGGCCGGCGACTGGATTGCACCCGCGCTGCCGCTGGCCCTGGCCGAAGACGCCATCCTGTGCGGCGAACTGGCGCAGGCGGCCGATTACCTGGCTGGCCAGGAAGGCGCGCAGATGGTGTATATCGACAGCACCATCGCCGTGCTGCGTGGCGAGCATGCCCAGGCGCTGGCCGGCTTCGAAGCGGCCCTGAAGGCGCTGCGCAAGGAAAGCGGCAAGCGCAAGCTGCTGTTTGCCGGCATCGGCGGCCACCTGTACATGCTGGCGCTATTGAAAAGCGGCGACGCCAGGCATCTGAAAACGGCCGAGACCTATCTCGATATCGCCGTGCATGTGCAACCCAACCATGACAGCGCCGTCTACCAGCAGCTGCACATGCTGCGCCTGGTGCGCGCCGGCGTGATGCAGGCAGAACTGGTACAAACGCGCCACTGGGAAACCGCCCTGCAGGCGCAGCTGTTCCAGGGTTTGCTGTATTACTGGCTGTCGCTGCCGCAACTGGCCGAACGCAAGCCGCAGCTGCAGGCGCTGGTGGCGCAAGCGGACGCGGCAGGCTACCAGCTGGTGGCGGCGCAGGCGGCCGGCGTGCTGGGCCTGCTGGGCGACCTGGCTCAGGAACACTACGCCACCGCCAAACGGGCGCAGCATGGCCTGACCGATATGGCGCCGTGGTTCGAGCGCCAGGAAGCGTGGCAGCGCCAGCTGAGCGCGCTGATCAACCTGCAGCCGGGCGCGGCCAGCGAAGCACCGGGAAGTGCCTCGCGGCTGGTCTGGCTGGTGGCGTTCGACGCCCGTTACGGCCTGACGGCGGTGGAGGTGCGCGAGCAGAAGCGCGACGCGCGCGGCGGCTGGAGCAAGGGCCGCGCCATGGGATTGAAACGCCTGGCCGAAGAGGCGCACGAGCTCGATTTCCTGTCGCCGCACGACGTGCGCGCGGCTGCCAGCATCGTCCCGTTCAAGCAATATTACTCATCGGCGCCGCGCCATGAAATCGTGCCCGACAAGGCGGCCCTGCTGCTGGTGGGCCACCCGCTGGTGTTCTGGCTCGACGCACCCGACACGCGCGTGGAATTGCTGGCCGGCGCGCCGGAACTGCTGATCAAGTCGCACGACGGCCAGCTGTGGCTGGGCCTGCAACCGCCCGTGCCGGAAGAAGCGGTCGACGTGGTGGTGCTGAAGGAAACCCCAACCCGCTTGCGCGTGGTGCATATCCAGGACGAGCACCGGCGCATCGCCGCCATCGTCGGCCTGGGGCTGTCGGTGCCGCTGCATGCGGAAAAACAGGTGCTGCAGGCGATCGGCGCCATCTCGTCCATCGTCACGGTGCAATCCGATATCGGCGGCGGCGTGGCGGACGCCGAAGTGATCACGGCCGACCCGCGCCTGCATATCCACCTGCTGCCCTACAGCCAGGGCCTCAAGATGCAGATCCTGGTGCGCCCGCTGGTTGACAGCGGCGCCTATTACGCCCCCGGCAGCGGCGCCGAAAGCGTGTTTGCCGACGTCGCCGGACGCGCGGTGCAGGCGCGGCGCGACCTGAACGCCGAGCGCGAAGCGCAGCGCCAGCTGGTCAAGCAGTGCCTGGTGCTGGAACAGGCCGAGGAAGAGCATGGCGAATGGCTGCTGGGCCAGCCATCGCTATCCTTGCAATTGCTGGTGGAACTGCAGGAACTCGACCCGGCCGGCATCGTGCTGGCCTGGCCCGAAGGCGAATCGATGCGCGTGACGAAACGCATCGACAGCGGCCAGATGCGGCTCAAGATCAAAAGTGACAAAGACTGGTTTGCCGCCAGCGGCGAAGTGCAGATCGACGAAGACAAGGTGATGGACCTGCGCGCCCTGCTCGACCTGATGCAGAACAACAAGAGCCGCTTCGTGGCGCTGGGCGACAACCAGTTCCTGGCGCTCAGCGACGAGCTGCACCGGCGCCTGTCCGAACTGGCCGCGTATGGCCAGGTGCACGAGGATGGCGTGCATGTGCATCCGCTGGCCGCGTTTGCGCTGGAAGAACTGGCGCATGACGCCGGCGGCGTGAACGCCGACAAACTGTGGCGCGAGCACCTGCTGCGCCTGCGCGCGCTGGACGACTACACGCCGCAACTGCCCTCCACCTTGCAAGCCGACTTGCGCGACTACCAGCTGGCCGGCTTCGAATGGCTGGCGCGCCTGGCCAACTGGGGCGTGGGCGCCTGCCTGGCCGATGACATGGGCCTCGGCAAAACCTTGCAGGCGCTGGCGCTGATCCTGTCGCGCGCACCCAATGGCCCGACCCTGGTGGTGGCGCCCACGTCGGTGTGCATGAACTGGCTATCCGAGGCGCAGCGCTTCGCGCCGACCCTGAACCTGAAACTGTTTGGCAGCGGTGACCGCGTTGACATGCTCGACAAGCTGCAGCCGTTCGACCTGGTGGTGGCCAGTTATGGCCTGCTGCAGCAGGAAGCGGCGCTGTTTGCCGGCGTGCGCTGGCATACCATCGTGCTCGATGAAGCGCAGGCCATCAAGAATGGCGCCACCAAGCGCTCGCAGGCCGTGATGGCGCTGCAGGGGGATTTTCGCATGGTGGCCAGCGGCACGCCGCTGGAAAATCACCTGGGCGAATTGTGGAACCTGTTCCGCTTCATCAATCCGGGTCTGCTCGGCACGTTGGACCAGTTCAACCTGCGCTTTGCCGGTCCGATCGAAAAAGACCAGGACAAGCGGGCGGCGGCCGGCGCCCGTCTGCGGCTCAAGCGCCTGATCGCGCCATTCATCTTGCGCCGCACCAAGACGCAAGTGCTGTCGGAACTGCCGCCGCGCACGGAAATCGTGCTGGAGGTGCAGCTGTCGCCGCAGGAGACCGCCTTGTACGAGTCGCTGCGCCGCGAAGCGCTGGAAAAGCTGGCCATGGTGGAAGGGCCGACCTCGAAAAAAGCCATCCAGATCCTGGCCGAAATCATGAAGCTGCGCCGCGCCTGCTGCAACCCGCAGCTGGTGGCGCCGGAACTGGGGCTGGCCAGCAGCAAGCTGGCGGCGTTTGCCGAGCTGCTGTCGGGCCTCTTGGAAAACCGCCACAAGGTGCTGGTGTTCAGCCAGTTTGTCGACCATTTGACCCTGATCCGCCAGCACCTGGAGCAGCATGGCGTCAGCTACCAGTATCTGGATGGCAGTACCACCATGCAGGAACGCAAGCGGCGGGTCGACGCCTTCCAGGCGGGCGACGGCGAGGTGTTCCTGATCAGCCTGAAAGCGGGCGGCATGGGCATCAACCTGACGGCGGCCGATTACGTGATCCATATGGACCCGTGGTGGAATCCGGCCGTCGAAGACCAGGCCTCGGACCGTGCCCACCGCATGGGGCAATTGCGCCCCGTGACGATCTACCGGCTGGTGGCCAGGCACACGATCGAGGAAGGCATCGTCGAATTGCACCAGCACAAGCGCGACCTGGCCGACAGCCTGCTGGAAGGCAGCGACGCGGCCGCGCGCATGTCGGCCAACGACATGCTGGGCATGCTGCAGGAGGGGCTGAAAAAATAAGGCTGGCGCGAACGGCCAGCCGGATTCCATGCGATGATGTTTTTTCCCTTGCATTACGATTGCGCCCATGACCGACCCACTCGCCCTCCCCGCCAGCGCCGGCCCGCGCGCCGTTTTTTTGTGCGCCAAGTCCTGGACCGCGTATGCCGGCACCTTCGCCATCGCGGTACTGCTGTTCTTTGCCGCCCTGCCGCTGGCCTTCAAGTACAACACGCGCGCCGCCTTGATCGTGCTGATCGGCTCGGCGCTGATCGTCGGCTACCGCCTGCTGACGATCCGCAGCCATCAGCTGTATTACGACGAGGCGGGCGTCTGGCTGGCTTCCGGCATCTTGCCATGGAAGAAAAAACTGACGGGCGTGCAGTGGCGCGACATGGAGCAGGCCAGCCATGAAACCAATTTCTGGAGCTGGCTGTTCCGCTCGTACACGGTGTGCATCACGCTGCGCACGACCCGGCAAACGGTGATCCATGCCAGCGGCATGGCGCGCGGCAAGCAGGCCGTCGACACCATCAATGCACGCCTGCAGGAAATCCTGCGCCAGCACGCCATCGTCGTCTGATCGCATCTAAAAGTGGCGCAACGCCGGCGATTGATGCTAATCTTTGGGCCGCCACGGCAAGCACAGCAAGGCTGTGCAATCGTTGTTTGTTACCGACATTATCAGTTTAATATTTACTGATAGACACAAATAACCAAATAATCAAGAGAATATTTATGATGATAAGAAACAAAGTTGTGCTTGCGGCGTTGATGATGACGTTTACGCTGTCGCCAGCCAGCGCTGCCAAGAAGCCGCAGAAAAATGGCAAGGCCACCACCAGCAGCAGCAAGAAGAAAAGCGTGGGCAAGAAGGCCGCCGTCGTCGGCGCCACCGCCACGGCCGCCGCCGCTGCCGCCATCGCCGGCGAAAACAGCCGCGACCGCACCATGAATTACCTCAGTGGCCAGTTCCTGACCAATCTGTGGCGCCTCGATCCGGAAAGCGCGATTTCCGCCGGTAAATACGACGGCGCCGCCAACCTGACGATCCCCGACGCGGCCAACCGCCAGCGCCAACTGGCCTTTATCAATGAATGGCTGGAAAAATTCGGCAAGCTCGACGGCAGCAAGATGTCGGACAAGCAACGCACCGACCTGGCCCTCTTGACCAACAAGCTGCAATCGGACCGCTGGTACCTGACCACCTTCCGCGAATTCGAATGGAATCCGGCCATGTACAACGTGGCCAGCTCGATCGACTTCATCCTCAACACGGAATACGCTGCGCAGCCGCAGCGCCTGCGCACTTTGCTCAAGCGCATCGCCACCGTGCCGCAATACTATATTGCCGCGCGCGCCAGCATCGTCAATCCGACGCGCGAACACACGCAGCTGGCGATTGCCCAGAGCGCAGGCGTGCTGAGCGTGCTCGACGACCTGAACAAGGCAGCGCAGGCGTCGATCCTGACGCCGACCGAAAAGCAGCTGTACAACGCGCGCGTCACGGCGGCCCGTACGGCCGTGCAGGGCTATGCCGCCTGGCTGACCGAGCAGGACGCCGCGCTGGCGCAAAACGGCGCGCGCTCCTTCCGCATCGGCAAGGAACTGTATGAGCAGAAATTCAATTACGATATCCAGGCCAGCGTCAGCGCCGAACAGATGTACCAGAAGGCGCTGGCGGCGCGCGAAAAGCTGCTCGAGCACATGGACAGCCTGTCCGACGAGCTGTGGACCAAAACCATGGGCAATGTCGCCAAGCCGCAGGACCGCACCGACAAGATCGGCATGGTGATCGACAAGCTGTCCAGCAATCACGTGGCGCCAGCCGACTTCGTGCCGGAAATCCGCCGCCAGATCCCGCAGTTGCAGGAATGGGTCACCAGCCACAACCTGCTGACGATGGACCCGCAAAAGCCGCTGGTGGTGCGTGAAACGCCGCCCTACCAGCGCGGCGTGGCCGGCGCCAGCATCGAGGCACCGGGCCCGTATCGCCCGCAGGACCGCACCTATTACAACGTGACGCCGCTCGACGGCGAAACGCCGGAGCAGGCGGAAAGCAGCTTGCGCGAATATAACCACTGGATCTTGCAGATCCTGAATATCCACGAAGCCATCCCCGGCCATTACACGCAGCTGGTCTATGCCAACAAGTCGCCGTCGCTGATCAAGGCCATCTTCGGCAACGGCGCCATGGTCGAAGGCTGGGCCGTGTATGGCGAGCGCATGATGCTCGAATCGGGCTACGGCAACAATGAAGCGGAAATGTGGCTGATGTACTCGAAGTGGAACCTGCGCAGCGTCACCAACACCATCCTCGATTACAGCGTGCACGTGCTGGGCATGACGGAAGCGCAGGCGCTCGACCTGCTGACGCGCCAGGCCTTCCAGACCAAGCGCGAAGCCACGGAAAAGTGGCGCCGCGTGCAGCTGAGCTCGGTTCAACTGACCAGCTACTTCAGCGGCTACAGCGAAATCATGGATTTGCGCGAACAGCGCAAGCAGGCACTGGGCAGCCGCTTCGTGCTGAAGGATTTCCATGAGCAATTCCTCAGCTACGGCAGCGCGCCGGTCAAGGTGATCAAGGAATTGATGCAGTAAGGCGTTGAACCATACTGACGCAAAGGGCGCCGCGGCGCCCTTTTTTATGCGCTTGCGGTATCACAAGCCGTCCAGCCGGCATCGGCGTAGCGTAGTTCAATCGATAACGTCCATAGCAGTACTGGCATTTGCCGATTTTTCTGCTAGTGTGGAACCAGGGAGTGATGATGCATATGCCGATCCAGTTCGACACCCTCGATTACGCCAAACGCCTCGCGTCCTCCGGCGTTCCCACCATGCAAGCCGAAGCCCACGCGGCGGCGCTTGGTGACGTACTGGGCAGCGCTGTCGTGGTGCATGGCGAACTGGCGGCCGTCGAGCGCAATGTGCTGGGTGAAATCAAACTGGTCGAACAAAGGCTGAAATCGTTCGAGCAGAAAATCGACGCTCGGCTGGAACGCATGGATTTGCGCCATGGTGCGGACATGAAGCATGTCTACTGGATGATGAGCACCTTGATCCTGCTGAACCTGGGCATACTCAGCAAGCTGATGCTGCAGTATTGAGTCACATCCCCACCCGCAAAAAAGCCGCTGCTTCCTCGGGAAGACAGCGGCTTTTTCATGGGCTCGATAAAGTAACGTCTACGACGCTTCTTCCGGCGCCTGGGTGGCCCTGACAAACATCGGCGACACCAGCAGGCCCAGTTCGAACAGCAGGCACATCGGGACGGCCAGCGCGAACTGGCTGACGATGTCGGGCGGCGTGACGATGGCGGCGATCACGAAGGCGCCAACGATCACGTAAGGGCGCACTTCCTTGAGCTTGGCGATGCTGACCAGGCCCATGCGCACCAGGATCACCACCACCACCGGTACTTCGAAGGTGGCGCCAAAGGCCAGGCACATCGACATGACAAAATCGAGGTAGTTTTCAATATCGGGCGTCACCGCGATCGACGATGGTGAAAAATTGCTAATGAAATGAAACACGCGGCCAAATACAAAGAAATAGCAGAAGGCCACGCCGGCCATGAACAGCAGCGAAGACGAGATGACCAGTGGCGCGACCAGCCGCTTTTCATGCAGATACAGGCCTGGGGCGATAAATGCCCACATCTGGTACAGCACCCACGGCAGGGCGACGATGATGGAGATCACCAGGGTGACCTTCATCGGCACCAGGAACGGCGAAATGACGCCGGTGGCGATCATTTTCGAACCGGCCGGCAGCGAGGCGATCATCGGCGCGGCGATAAAGTCGTAGATCTGGGCGGGACCGGGCCAATAGAACAACACCGCGCACACCACCGCGATGCCGATCGAAGCCTTGACCAGGCGGTCGCGCAACTCGACCAGATGCGAAATAAAAGTTTCTTCCACCGGAGATTTGCTACTCATGAGTAAAAAGACGATGGGGAGGAGGCGCTGCGCGGCCGGAAGCGCGCCACGCGGGCCGCGGCCGACTGCACATGCTGCTTGCCGCCATGGCGCTGTTTGTACCAGCCGGGAATGGCGGAATTGCGTACCAGTTTCTTGCGACGGAACTCGCGCGCCTTGCGGGCCAGGTCGTCCTGGGTGGCGCGCAACATGGCTTCATGCGCGTCGTGGCCGTCGTGGTCCTGCGCCGCATACACGGAAGTATCGCCGCGCCAGGCGTTTTCCACCTCGGCCAGGCTGCCGGAAATCGAATTTTCCACGCCATGCATGGATTTCTCCACGCTTTGCTTGACCGAATCGGCCGCCTCCTGCACTTCCTTCTGCAGGTTTTTCAGCTCTTCGAGTTCGATTTCACGCGTGACCTCGGATTTCACCTGGTTCAGGTAACGTTGCGCCCGGCCATACAAGGTGCCGGCCATGCGCGCCACCTTCGGCAGCTTTTCAGGACCGATGACGATCAGCGCCACCACGCCAATGATGGCGATTTTAGAGAGACCGAGATCGATCATAAGCGTCCAAGTGCTTCAAACGGGCAAGGCGCTAGCCCTGCCACGCCATCAGAACTTGCTTTTCTCTTTCGTGTCGACGTCGATCGTGCTCTTGTCGGCCACTTGCGATGGTGGCACGGGAGGGGTGTTCGCCGGCGGTTTTTCATCGTCGCCCTTGACGCCATCCTTGAAGCCTTTGACGGCCTTGCCGATATCACCGCCCATATTGCCCAGTTTCTTGGTGCCAAAGACCAGCATCACGATCACCAGAACGATCAGCCAGTGCCAAATACTCAATGAACCCATCACATTCTCCTTGCGGGACAGCGCCCGAGTAGCGTCAACCAATGCGGATAGTATACACGCGAACTTGCTGCATCGCGCAATCTCAGTATGGGGTCAATGCTGATTACGCCACGGACGCGGGCCGCCATACACATGCATGTGCAGGTGGTACACCTCCTGGCCGCCGTCCGGACCGCTGTTGATCAGGGTCTTGAAGCCGCCCGATGGCACGCCATCGGCGTCCATGCTGACGGCGCAGCCGAACTCGGCCGCCAGCCTGGGCGCCAGGCGCAACAGCTTGCCCAGCAGGGCCACATGGCTGTCGTCGCAATCGGACAGGGTCGCCACATGGCGTTTCGGGATCAACAGCAGATGCACGGGGGCGGCCGGGTTGATGTCTTTAAAGGCCAGCAAGTCGTCGTCCTCGTACACGATGGTCGACGGAATCTGTTTTGCGGCGATCTTGCAGAAAATACAGTTATCCACGCAGGCTCCAGGGTTGGTCAGTGTTTGTCCGCTTCGCCGGCGTCGCGCAGCTCATCCTTGCGCGCAGCTTTTTCCTCGAGGCCGGACAGGCCTTCGCGGCGCGCCAGTTCATCGAGCACCTGCTGCGGCGTCAAATCGAACTGGGCCAGCATGACCAGCGAATGAAACCACAGGTCGGCGCATTCGTACAGCACTTTGGACGGATCGTTGTCGCGCCGCGCATCCTTGGCGGCCATCACGGTTTCCGTCGCTTCTTCACCGATTTTTTTCAGGATCGCATCGTCGCCCTTGGCAAACAGGCGCGCCACGTAGGAGGTGGCCGGGTCGCCGCCATTGGCCAGCTTGCGCGATTCGATCACGGCGGCCAGACGTTTCAGGGTTTCACTCATTTGTTCTTCGTGTGTGCGTAAATGGTGTCGGGATCTTGCAGCACCGGCTCGGTGATCTGCCATTCGCCGGTCTTTTCGTCGCCCTCGAACTTCTGGAAGAAGCAGGAATGGCGGCCGGTATGGCAGGCGATGCCGCCGGTTTGCTCGATTTTCAGCAAGACCACGTCTTCATCGCAATCGAGGCGGATTTCCAGCACCTTTTGCGTGTGGCCCGATTCCTCGCCCTTGTGCCACAGTTTTTTACGCGAACGGCTCCAGTAGACGGCCTCGCCCAGTTCCACCGTGCGCGCCAGCGCGTCGCGGTTCATCCAGGCGAACATCAGCACATCGTTGCTGCCCGCTTCCTGCGCGATCACGGGCACCAGGCCGTGCTCATCCCATTTGACCTTTTTCAGCCACTTTGCATTGCTTGCGACCATAGTTCCGTTCTGCATGTTATCTCTATCCTCTTAAACCAGGCGCATCGGAATGCCCTGCTGCGCCATGAAACGCTTGGCTTCCTGCACCGTGTGCTGGCCATAGTGGAAGATGCTGGCGGCCAGCACCGCATCGGCGCGGCCCAGCTTGATGCCGTCGGCCAGGTCCTGCAAGCCACCCACGCCGCCCGAGGCGATCACGGGAATGCTGACGGCATCGGACACGCCGCGCGTCAGGCCCAGGTCAAAGCCGATTTTCGTGCCGTCGCGGTCCATGCTGGTGAGCAGGATTTCGCCGGCGCCCAGGCTTTCCATCTTGCGTGCCCATTCGAACGCGTCGAGGCCGGTGGCGTTGCGCCCGCCATGGGTAAATACTTCCCACTTGCCGGGCGAGACCTGCTTGGCGTCGATCGCCACCACGATGCACTGCGAGCCATGTTTTTGCGACGCTTCGTACACCAGTTGCGGATTGGTCACGGCCGAGGTGTTGATGCTGACCTTGTCGGCGCCCGCGTTGAGCAAGCGACGCACGTCGTCGACCACGCGCACGCCACCGCCGACGGTCAGCGGAATGAAGACCTGCGAGGCGACCGCTTCGATGATGTCGAAGATCAGGCCGCGGTTGTCGCTCGATGCCGTGATGTCGAGGAAGGTGATTTCGTCGGCGCCCTGCTCGTCATAGCGGCGCGCGATTTCCACCGGGTCGCCCGCGTCGCGCAGCTCGGTGAAATTGACGCCCTTGACGACGCGGCCATTGGTCACGTCCAGGCAGGGGATGATTCGTTTTGCAAGCATGATTAATCCAGATTGTCGCCACAAGAAAACCGGGGCATCCGCGCCCCGGCGGTGCTGCCTCAGGCCTCGGCGTCGTCTTCCACGTCAAGGTCGCCGCTCAGCTCGTCGGCGCGCAGTTGCGCCGAGGCCAGGTCGATCGTGCCTTCATAGATCGAACGGCCGCAGATCACGCCTTCGATGCCTTCGTCCTGCACCGCGCACAGCGCTTCGACGTCGCCCAGGTTGTGCAGGCCGCCCGAGGCGATGACGGGAATCTTCACCGCTTGCGCCAGCTTGACGGTGGCTTCGATATTGATGCCGCCCATCATGCCGTCGCGGCCGATATCCGTGTAAATGATCGATTCGACGCCATAGGCTTCGAATTTTTTCGCCAGGTCGATCACTTCATGGCCCGACATCTTGCTCCAGCCATCGGTCGCCACCTTGCCGTCCTTGGCGTCCAGGCCGACGATGATATGGCCAGGGAACGCGCCGCAGGCGTCGTGCAAAAAGCCCGGGCTTTTCACGGCCGCCGTGCCGATGATGATGTAGCTGATGCCGGCGTCCAGGTAGCGCTCGATGGTATCGAGGTCGCGGATGCCGCCGCCCAGCTGCACCGGGATTTCATCGATATCGTGTTCCACCGCGAAATCTTGCACGGCTTTCAGGATGGCCTTGACGGCGCCTTCATTTTTCGGTTTGCCGGCAAACGCGCCGTTCAGGTCGACCAGATGCAGCCGCCGCGCGCCTTGCATCAGCCAATGGCGGGCCATTTCGGCCGGGTCTTCGGAAAATACGGTGGCAAGTTCCATATCGCCTTGTTTCAGGCGTACGCAGTGACCGTCTTTCAGGTCGATGGCGGGAATAAGCAGCATGGTCAGTGTGGTTTAAGGTGAGTGAGAAGCAAAAGGTTCTGGGAAAGCAACGGTCAGGGGTCAGGGTTGCCAGTGAACGAAGTTCTTGTACAGCTGCAAACCAGCGGCAGCACTTTTTTCAGGGTGGAACTGTGTCGCGAAAATATTATCACGGGCGACGGCACACGCGAACGGCTTGCCGTAGATAGTCTGGCCGACCGTGTGCGCGGCCTCTTGAGGCTGAGCAAAATAGCTGTGCACAAAGTAGAAATAAGCGTCATCGTCGATGCCGTCCCACAAGGCATGTGACGCCGTTTGTTTCACTTGGTTCCAACCCATCTGCGGCACCTTGAAGCGCGAGCCGTCGTCCTGCAGCTGGCCGTCGAGCTGGAAGCGCACGACTTTGCCGGGCAACAAGCCCAGGCCGGCCGCGTCGCCCTCTTCGCTGCCGTCGAACAGCATCTGCTCGCCGATGCACACGCCCAGCACCGGCTTGCTGTCGGCCGCGCGCAGCAGCGCTTCCATCACGCCCGATTCACGCAGGCTGCGCATGCAGTCGGGCATCGCGCCCTGGCCCGGCAGCACGATGCGGTCGGCGCTGTCGATGTCGGCCGCCAGGCCCGAAATGCGCACGTCCGCTTCCGGCGCCACCGCGCGCAGCGCCTGCGCCACCGAGCGCAGGTTGCCCATGCCGTAATCCACCACCACAATTTTATTCATGTGTTTTATTCTCAGAATCTACAGAGTGACACAGGGCGCCGCTTACAGGCTGCCCTTGGTCGACGGAATGATGCCGGCCGCGCGCTCGTCGAGCTCGGCGGCCATGCGCAGTGCGCGGCCAAAGGCCTTGAACACGGTTTCGCACTGGTGGTGGGCATTGGTGCCGCGCAAGTTATCGATATGCAGGGTCACGCCCGCATGGTTGACGAAGCCGCGGAAAAATTCCAGCGTCAGGTCGACGTCGAAGCCGGCGATCATCGCGCGCGTAAACGGAATATGGTATTCGATGCCCGGGCGGCCCGAGAAATCGAGCACCACGCGCGACAGCGCCTCGTCCAGCGGCACATAGGCGTGGCCGTAGCGGCGGATGCCCTTCTTGTCGCCGATGGCCTTGGCCACCGCCATGCCCAGGGTGATGCCGACGTCTTCCACCGTATGGTGGTTGTCGATATGCACGTCGCCCGTCGCCGTGATATCGAGGTCGATCAGGCCGTGGCGGGCGATCTGGTCCAGCATATGGTCGAGGAAGGGCACGCCCGTGTTCAGCTGTTGCTGGCCGGTGCCGTCGAGGTTGATGGCGACGCGAACTTGCGTCTCGTTGGTGTTGCGCGTGATGTCTGCGGTGCGGTTCATGGAGGGACTCTGGCGATTAGCTAAACGAGGGATGCCTGGAAGGCATCGTAAAAAAGGGTGTTTTCTTCGGGGGTGCTGACGCTGACACGCAGGCAATTGGCCAGCACAGCATGCATTTTACTCATATTTTTGATTAAAACCCGGTGGGCAAGCAGTTTTACGCAAACATCGTCGGCATCAGCCACACGAATCAAGAGAAAATTTGCCTTCGAGGGAAATACCGTCACGCCGGGTAGTGCCGCCAGACGTGCCGCCAGTTCCTCGCGCGCGGTGTTGATCAGCGCGGCCTGCGCATTGAGCACGTCGAGATGATCGAGCACGAATTCGGCCGCGGCCTGGGTCAGCACATTGACGTTGTACGGCGGACGCACTTTCTCGAACTGCTCCAGCAGGGCTGGCGCGGCCGACATATAGCCCAGGCGGATGCCGGCCAGGCCCAGCTTCGACACGGTGCGCATCACCACCAGGTTGGGAAACTCGGGCAGGCGACCCATGAAGCTGTGCTGCGCGAACGGTTCATACGCTTCGTCGACCACCGCGATGCCGGTGTCACCGAGGGCGGCGATGATGCGCTCGATATCGGCGGGCGCGTACAGATTGCCGGTCGGATTGTTCGGGTAGGCCAGGAATACCAGCGCCGGGCGGTGCAGCTCGATGGCGGCCAGCATGGCGTCCATGTCGAGCGTGAAATCGTCATTGAGCGGCACGCCGGCAAAGTCCATGCCGGCCAGCTGCGCCGAGCGCCCATACATGACAAAAGCGGGCACGGGCGCCAGCAGCACGGCACGGCGCGCCGCGCCCTGTTTCGCGCAGGCCATCGCCAGCATGGAAATCAATTCATCGGAGCCATTGCCCAGGATCACATCGTAACCGGCAGGCACGCCCAGCTTGGCGCAGATGGCCGCCTTCAGGCTGGCGTACGATGGCGGATAACGGTTCAGCACGGCGCCAGCCAGGCGCACGCCCAGCGCGTCACGCAAATGCTGCGGCAGCAGATACGGGTTTTCCATCGCATCGAGTTTGACGTAGCCGCTGGCATCGGGCACGTGATACGTGCCGATGGCCTGTACGTCAGGGCGTACCGTGTTCTGGATTAACTGATCGAGGAAAGACATGCTGCAAACACTCCTGACATGAATGACAATTTAGACGGCGGCGTCTTCCGGCACGGCGGCGCGGCGGGGTTTCCTGGCCGCTGTCTTTTTGGCGGCCGGCCGGCTGACGGCTTTCTTTTTCGCCGGCGCCGGCGCATCTTGCTCCTGCTCCAGCGCCGCCAGCCGCTGCTCGATGATGGCGCAGTAATCGGGGTTCAGTTCAAACCCCACGAAATCGCGCCCGCAGCGCTTGGCCGCCAGCGCCGTGGTGCCGCTGCCCATGAACAGGTCGAGCACCACGCCGCCGGGCGGGCACGAGGCCTTCACCATGCGCTCGATGATTTCCAGCGGCTTCTGGGTCGGATGGTCGGCCCGCTCCGGGTGTTCCTTGTGCAGGCGCGACACGCTCCACAAATCCTTCGGGTTATAGCCCACTTCCAGCCATTTGGCGCCGATGAAGATCGAGCGCGAACGGGCTTTTTTTGTCGCCGCGTCATACGCGATGCGCACCGCGTCGAGGTCGAAGTAATAGTCCTTGCGCTTGACGAAAAAGCCGATCGTGTCGTGCACCGACGAAAAACTGCGCACGCTGCCGCCCATCGACGGCACGCGGCGGTCCCAGATGATTTCATTCATCATCGCCATGCGCTGTTTCAGCATGACGAAGATCTCGGGCGAGAAGCGCCAGGTGGTGAAAATATACAGGCTGCCGTTGGCTTTCAGCTTGGGCAGCGCCGCATCGATCCACTGCTCGGTCCAGCGCAGGTAGTCGGCCACCGTCTGCTGGTCCGAGGCATTGCCGTAGTCCTTGCCCAGGTTGTACGGCGGATCGGTCAGGATCAGGTCGACCGCGCCATCGGGAATGCGGGCCAGCCCGGCCAGCGCGTCTTCGCACCAGACCCGGTTGAGCCAGTCCTGCGCCGGCGCCGGCGATATCATTGCGGTTTCAAGCGCAGTTCGGCGCTGCGCGCGTGCGCCTGCAAGCCTTCGCCATAGGCCAGGGTGGCGGCGACCTTGCCCAGGGTTTGCGCGCCGGCTTCGCTGACATGAATGATCGACGAACGCTTCTGGAAGTCATACACGCCCAGCGGCGAGGAAAAACGCGCCGTGCGCGAGGTCGGCAGCACGTGATTGGGGCCGCAGCAGTAGTCGCCCAGCGATTCGGACGAAAAACGGCCGAGGAACATGGCGCCCGCATGGCGGATTTGATCGGCCCACTGCCACGGCTCCTGCGCCGAGATTTCCAGGTGTTCCGCCGCGATGCTGTTGGCAATCGCGCACGCCTCGTCCATGTCGCGCACCTTGATCAGCGCGCCCCTGTCCTGCAGCGAAGTGCTGATGGTGGCCTGGCGCGGCATGGTCGGCAGCAGCTTGGCGATGCTTTCCTCGACGCGCGCGATATAGTCGGCGTCCGGACACAGCAAGATCGCCTGCGCCAGCTCGTCGTGCTCGGCCTGCGAAAACAGGTCCATCGCCACCCAGTCCGGGTCGGTCGTGCCGTCGCACAGCACCAGGATTTCGGACGGTCCGGCGATCATGTCGATGCCGACGATGCCGAACACGCGGCGCTTGGCGGCGGCCACATAGGCGTTGCCCGGGCCGACGATCTTGTCGACGGCGGCAATCGTGCGCGTGCCATAGGCCAGCGCGCCGACCGCCTGCGCGCCGCCGATGGTGATCACGCGCGTCACGCCGGCAATCGCGGCGGCCGCCAGCACCATCTGGTTCTTGATGCCGTCCGGCGTCGGTACCACCATGATGATCTCGGCCACGCCCGCCACCTGGGCGGGAATCGCGTTCATCAGCACCGACGAGGGATAGGCGGCCTTGCCGCCCGGCACATAGATGCCGACCCGGTCCAGCGGCGTGATCTTCTGGCCCAGCACCGTGCCATCAGCTTCCGTGTAGGTAAAACCTTTCAGCTCGTCGCGCTGGCGTTCGTGGAACACGCGGATGCGCTGCGCGGCGACCTGCAGCGCTTCGCGCTGGGCCGACGGCAAGCCATTCAGGGCCGACTGCAGCTCGGCTTGCGAGATGTCGAAGGCCGCCATTTCGGCCGCGCCGCCATGCGGGATGCGGTCAAAACGGTTGGTGTATTCCAGCACGGCGGCGTCGCCGCGCGTTTTCACGTCGGCCAGAATTTTCGTGACCGACGTTTCAATCGCTTCATCGGTGCCCGCTTCGAACGCCAGCAGCGTGTCGAGCGACTGTTGAAAGCCATCCTGGCTTGAATCGAGCTTGCGTATCTGTATCGGCATGATGATCTTCCTGCTTGTTCCGGTGCTTGTTACTTGGCTTGCGAGGCGCGTTCAAACGCCTCGATGATCGGCTGCAAGCGCTCGCGCTTGAGCTTGAGCGCAGCCTGGTTGACCACCAGGCGCGACGAGATTTCCATGATGTGTTCGACTTCCACCAGGTTGTTCGCGCGCAAGGTGCTGCCGGTGCTCACCAGATCGACGATGGCGTCGGACAGGCCCACCAGCGGCGCCAGTTCCATCGAGCCATACAGCTTGATCAGGTCGACGTGCACGCCCTTGGCGGCGAAATGCTCGCGCGCCGTGTGCACGAACTTGGTGGCCACGCGCAGGCGCGCGCCCTGGTGCACGGCTTTTTCGTAATCGAAGCCGGCCTGCACCGCCACCGACATGCGGCAGGCGGCGATATTCAGGTCGATCGGCTGGTACAGGCCTTCGCCGCCGTGTTCCAGCAGCACGTCCTTGCCGGCCACGCCAAAGTCGGCCGCGCCATACTGCACATAGGTCGGCACGTCGCTGGCGCGCACGATAATCACGCGCACGTTCGGGTCATTGGTCGGCAGAATCAGCTTGCGCGAGGTTTCCGGGTTTTCCAGCACGCGGATGCCGGCCGCTTCCAGCAGCGGCATGGTGTCGTCGAAAATGCGGCCCTTTGACAGCGCCAGGATCAGCTGCGAGTCCTTGTTCAAACCATTCATGTTCTTGCCTTCTTTATTTGATGCGCACGATGTTGGCACCAACCGCCGAGAGTTTCACTTCCATGCGGTCGTAGCCGCGGTCGAGGTGATAGATGCGGTCGATCAGGGTTTCGCCGTCGGCGGCCAGGGCCGCGATCACCAGCGAGGCCGAGGCGCGCAGGTCGGTCGCCATCACGGGCGCGCCACGCAGTTGCTTGACGCCGGCGATGATGGCCGTATTGCCTTCGATGGTGATGTCGGCGCCCAGGCGGTTCATTTCCTGCACGTGCATGAAACGGTTTTCAAAGATGGTTTCGGTGACGCGGCTGGCGCCATTGGCGATCGTGTTGACGGCCATGAACTGCGCCTGCATGTCGGTCGGGAAACCCGGGTATTCGGTGGTGCGGAAACTGACCGGGTTCGGACGGGCCGACATTTCGGCGCGGATCCAGTCGGCGCCAAAGGTCATTGTCAGGCCCATCGCGCGCAATTTGTCGAGCGCCGCGTCGAGGATGTCGGTGCGCACATTGCGCAGGGTGATGTCGCCGCCGGTGGCCGCCACCGCGCACAAGAAGGTGCCGGTTTCGATACGGTCGGCAATCACCGCGTGGGCCGCGCCATGCAGCTCGGCCACGCCCTGGATCACCAGGCGGCTGGTGCCGATGCCGTCGATCTTCGCGCCCATCGCCACCAGCAGGTTGGCCAGGTCCGTCACTTCCGGCTCGCAGGCGGCGTTTTCCAGGATGGTCTCGCCCTGCGCCAGGGTCGCGGCCATCAGCAGGTTTTCGGTACCGGTGACGGTGATCATGTCGGTCACGATGCGCGCACCCTTGAGCTTGGCGCACTTGGCGTAGATATAGCCCGCTTCGATACGGATCTCGGCGCCCAGCGCTTCGAGGCCCTTGATATGCTGGTCGACCGGACGCGAACCGATGGCGCAGCCGCCCGGCAGCGACACTTTCGCTTCGCCGAAGCGCGCCAGCAATGGCCCCAGCACCAGGATCGAGGCGCGCATGGTTTTCACCAGGTCATACGGCGCTTCCAGGCTGGTGATGGCGCTGCCATTGAGCACCACGCGGTCGCCGTCCTGCTGCACTTTCAAGCCCGTCTGGCCCAGCAATTTGAGCATGGTGGCGACATCGTGCAGGTGCGGCACGTTCGACAGTTCCAGGTCGCCGGCGGTCAAGAGACCCGCGCACAGGATGGGCAGGGCGGCGTTCTTGGCGCCGGAGATGGCGATGTCGCCGTTCAGGCGGTTGCCGCCGTTGATCAGGAGCTTGTCCATGGCTTATCCTTGGTATTCTTCAGGGGTCAGGGTTTTCATCGACAGCGCGTGGATTTCTTCGCGCATGCGGTCGCCCAGCGCCGCGTAGACGATCTGGTGGCGCTGGATCAAACGCTTGCCGGCAAACGCGGGCGAGACAATGATGGCCTGGAAGTGCTGGCCGTCGCCCTCCACTTCGAGGTGGGTGCATTCGAGGCCGGCTTGCAGGTAGCCGTGGATCAGTTCTGGTGTGGTGGTCACGATAAGTCCTTGGAGATTTGAATTGGGTCGTAAATAGTATTAATGACGCAGGCGGTAGCCGCTTTTCAGCAGGCGGATCGAGGCGAACGCCAGGATCACCAGGAAGCCGGCGACAATCGACACGCTCAGCCACGGATTGACGTCGGAGGTGCCGAAGAAGCCATAGCGGAAGCCGTCGATCATGTAGAAGAAGGGGTTCAGGTGCGACACCGTCTGCCACAGCGCGGGCAGGGAATGGATCGAATAGAACACGCCCGACAGGAACGTGGCGGGCACGATCAAAAAGTTCTGGAAGGCGGCCAGCTGGTCGAATTTCTCGGCCCAGATGCCGGCGATCAGGCCCATGGTGCCCAGCAGGGCGGCGCCCAGGAAGGCAAACACGATGATCCACAGCGGCGCCACGAACGACAGGTCGGCGAACCAGCAGGTGATGGCGAACACGCCGAAGCCCACCGCCAGGCCGCGCGCGACCGAAGCGAGTACATACGCTGAAAAGATTTCCCAGTGCGACAAGGGGGTCAGCAGCACGAACACCAGGTTGCCGGTGATCTTGGACTGGATCAGCGAGGACGAGGAGTTGGCGAACGCGTTTTGCAGCACGCTCATCATCACCAGGCCGGGAATCAGAAAGGCGGTGTAGCTGACGCCGGGACTCGGTTCGACGCGCCCGTCCAGTACATGGCCGAACACCAGCAGGTACAGCATCGAGGTCAGCACGGGGGCGGCCACGGTTTGCGTCGCCACTTTCCAGAAGCGCAAGGTCTCTTTATAGACGAGGGTGCGAAAGCCTGACGACATCATACGGTACCTTTATCCATGATCTGCAAGAAGATATCTTCCAGGTCAGCTTGTTGCAATTGCATTTCATCGATCACGGCGCCCGACTCGCGCAGGCGGGCCAGGATCTGTTCGACTTCGCTGTAGTCGTTCACGCGCAGGCTGAACTTGTTCGGCGCCTGCTGCTCTTCGGGGTGCAGTACCAGGTGGCGCAGATCGGCCGGCAGGCTGCCGTGCAGCAGGTGTACCTGCAGCTGCGAGCCGGCGATGCGGCGGATCAGGGCCGACATGGTGTCGAGCGCCACCACCTTGCCGGTTTTCAGCATGGCCACGCGCTGGCACATGGCTTGCGCCTCTTCCAGGTAGTGGGTAGTCAAGACCACCGTGTGGCCGCCTTCGCGGTTCAGGCGCGAGATGAATTTCCACAGGGTCTGGCGCAGTTCCACGTCGACGCCGGCGGTCGGCTCGTCGAGCACGATCACGGGCGGCTTGTGCACCAGCGCCTGGGCCACCAGCACGCGGCGCTTCATGCCGCCCGACAGCGCGCGCATATTGGTGTCGGCCTTGCCGGTCAGGTCGAGGTTTTCCATCACCTCGTCGATCCACTTGTCGTTGTTCGGCAGGCCGAAGTAGCCGGACTGCAGGCGCAAGGTTTCGCGCACCGTGAAGAAGGGATCGAACACCAGTTCCTGCGGCACCACGCCGACGCTGCGGCGGGCATTGCGGAAGTCGGTGACCACGTCGTGGCCCTGGATGGTGACGCTGCCGGCGTCCGGCCGTATCAGGCCGGCGATGATGGAAATAAGGGTGGTCTTGCCGGCGCCGTTGGGACCGAGCAGGCCGAAAAATTCGCCCTCCTCGATCGCCAGCGAGACGCCGCCCAGCGCCTTGAGCGATTTATAGCTCTTTTCGACATTCGTGATTTGAATTGCGGTCATGTGCTTGTGTTCTGGTGTGATGCGCCGCTTGCCGGAGTAAGGTCAGGCCGACAGGCCGGTGCCGGGCGCCGTCTTCTGTTGAAGGTGGCGCAACAGTCAATTATAGTTGGAAAATTCGTGGAACACTTGGAGATCAGTCCGGCGGCGCTGCTGCACGGCCGGCCTGATAACTACTGCTGATGCGGGGAGCGGGACAGGATCAATGATGATGCAGGTCGGACGGGCTGCGCGCGGCGTGCGCGCCGGCAGTGCCACAGTCGTCGGCCGACAGCGTGCTCGACACGAGCGAGCAGACGCCATACAGCTTGGTCAGGTTTTTCAGGTTGGTCGGCAGGTTGTTCAGCTCCAGCACGGCGCCCGCTTCCTGTGCCGCGCGCTGCCACGTCAGCATGACCGACACGGCCGCCGAATCGACGGCCTTGACATTGCGCAGGTCAAACCTGGTCTGGCCCGAGCGGATCGCGTCCAGCCCCTGCTCCAACGCCGAAGTGGCGTTGTGCACGGTCAGGGAGGTCAAGGACTGCAAGGTGTCGAGAGGGTCTGGCATGGCGTCGGGCTGCGCTGGTCGGGTGCTGGAGCTAGTATGATAGCCGATTATTTGGCTTTGGCCGCAGGACGCGAGGCCAGCGCCTTGTTTTTGTCGGCCAGGGTCTTGATCAGGCCATCGATGCCGCCCTTGCTGATTTCGCTGTTGAAGCTGCTTTTGTAGGTTTCCACCAGCCAGGCGCCCATCACGTTGATGTCATAGATCTTCCAGCCGGCAGGCGACTTGGCCACGCGGTAGTTCAGCAAGACTGGTTCGCCACGGGCGACATTGACCTGCGAACGCACTTCCACTTCGGTATCGTCGGGGCTGGCGCGCAGCGGCTTGAAGTCCACGGTTTCATTCTTGATCTGCGACAGGGCGCCCGAATAGGTGTACACCAGCAGGGTACGGAACTCGGCCGACAGGCGCTGCTGCTGGTCCGGCGTGGCGGTACGCCAGTGACGGCCGGCGGCCAGCGAGGTCATGCGCTGGAAATCCACGTATGGCAGGATCTTGGTTTCCACCAGCTGGTTGACGCGGTTGATGTCGCCGGCCTGAATGCCCTTGTCGGCCTTGGCCGTGTCGATCACGTCCTGGCTGATGCGTTTGACCAGCGCGTCCGGCGCTTCGGTGGCGGGTGCGGCCTGGGCGGCGGTGGCAAAGGCGATGGTGGCCATCGCCAGCAATTGTTTCATCAATTTCATGGGTCTACCTTTCTGGTGGTGTTGCCAGCCGCAGGAGGCCAACAGGCGCTCGCTGCGGTGCTTGCGGTATGGCTAGTTTACTCTGAGGTCGTGGTCTCGGCGGCAACAGTATTGCTACCAGATGTTACGGGCTCCAGGGTGACGACGGGTGCCACTGGCGCCGGCTCGCTAGCGACTGGCGCCTGTTTCACGTCATCTTCCTCATCGATCGCGCTGCTGTCGTTTTTCGGTGCTTTCTGGTCGCGGCGGTCGGTGTCGCCATCGAAGACCTTGCTTTCGCGCGCTTGCAGGTAGCCGTCGCGGATGAACTCGTAACGGTCCAGCGCCGCCGCTTCCATCAGGTTGGTCGCGTCGAGATAGGCGGCGCGCTTGTCGACGATGCGCGTAAACGTGCCGATATTGCGCACATTGGTCGGATCCTTGTAGCGCCATGGGTCGCCGACGACATCGAGCGGGAGGGCGACGGTGTCGCGCATGGTCGACGGCCCCATCAGCGGCAGCACCACGTAAGGGCCGGGGCTGACGCCGTACCAGCCCAGGGTCTGGCCGAAGTCTTCATTGTGTTTCGGCACGCCTGCTTGCGAGGCGATGTCGATCAGGCCCAGGATACCGAAAGTCGAGTTCATCGTGACGCGCACGATGTCCTGCAGGCCCGCCTCGCCCTTGCCTTGCGCCAGGTTGTTGGCGGCGCTCCAGACATCGGACAAGTTGCCGAAGAAATTGCTCACGCCGGTCTGCACGAACGATGGCAGCACGTTCTTGTAGGCGGTGGCGACCGGTTTCAAGGCCACTTCATCGACTTTGTCGTTGAACTTGAACATGGCGCGGTTGTAACCCTCCAACGGGTCGCGCGGGTTGCCGCTGCTGGCGCAGGCGCTCAGGGTGGCGGCGATGGCCAGCATCAGGGCGATACGGCCCGCATTTGCTACAGTATTCATGTTCGACTCGCTCATTTGCTGTCCTTTCCGTCCGCTGCCTTGCTGTAGATGAACTGATTGATCAGGTCTTCCAGCACTGTGGCCGATTGAGTGCGGGCAATCTTGTCGCCCTCCGCCAGGTTTGCTTCGTCACCGCCCGCTTCCAGGCCGATATATTGCTCACCCAACAGACCGGCCGTCAAAATCTTGGCCGAGCTATCTTTCGGAAATTTATAACCTTCTTCGATGTCCAGCTTGACCAGGGCCTGGTACGTCTTGTCGTCAAACACGATTTCCGACACCCGGCCGACCACCACACCAGCGCCCTTGACGGGTGCTTGCGGTTTCAGGCCGCCGATATTGTCGAACTTCGCCGTAATAGTATACGTATCGGTGAAAGACAGCGAACTCATGTTGCCAGCCTTGAACGCCAGAAACATCACTGCCGCCACGCCCAGCAAGACGAACAAGCCTACCCAGACATCCAGAGATTTACGTTGCATAAACAATCCTAAATAATTTTTACTTGCCGCCCCCTGCGCAAACCCTGTGCAGGCGGCTGATTTTCTTGCTTTTACGAAATTTATTTGCTGAACATCACGGCCGTCATCATGAAGTCCAGCCACCACACCATCAGCGACGAGATCACCACCGTGCGCGTGGTGGCGCCGGACACGTCTTCCGGTGTCGGCTGCGCCTGGTAGCCCTGGAACAGGGCGATAAACGTCACGGCGATGCCGAATACCATGCTTTTGATATACGTGCCGTTGACGATATCTTTCCACAGATCGACGCCGGCCTGCATTTGCGACCAGAACGAACCTTCGTCGACGCCGATCAGCACCACGCCCACCAGATAGCTGCCGATAATGCCGACCGCCGTGAAAATGCCGCCCAAAATAGGCATGGCGATCACGCCGGCCCACAGCCGCGGTGCCAGCACGCGCTGGATCGGGTTCACGGCCATCATTTCCATGGCCGACAATTGCTCGCCAGCCTTCATCAGGCCGATTTCGGCCGTCAGCGAGGTGCCGGCGCGGCCGGCAAACAGCAGCGCGGTCACGACCGGACCCAGTTCACGCATCAGCGACAGCGCCACCAGCTGGCCCAGCGACTGCGTCGCGCCATAGGTGGTCAAGGTGTAATAGCCTTGCAGCCCCAGCACCATGCCGACAAACAGGCCGGACACGGTGGTGATCACCAGCGAGCGGCTGCCGACAAAAAACAATTGTTCGACCACCAGGCGCGGCCGGCGAAACAGGCCGCCCGAGGCGGCAATAATGATAAAGAAGGACCGTACGGCAAAGCCGAGGTCCTGGACCGAATGACGCAACCATGCTCCGATAGCCGCCAGGAAACGCGCGATCATCGGCTGCCCTTCGCGTGCAGGCCCAGGTCATCGGCCAGGGTCTTGCCCGGATAGTGGAACGGCACCGGGCCGTCCGCTTCCGCATTGACGAACTGTTTTACGTACGGGTGGGTCGAAACGGCCATCTCGGCCGGCGTGCCGTGCGCCACGATTTTGCCGGACGACAGAAAATAGACATAATCAGCGATGGCGAAACACTCCTTCACATCGTGCGAAACCAGAATGGACGTGGAACCGAGTGCATCGTTCAGGTTGCGGATCAGATTGGCGGTCACGCCCATGGAAATCGGGTCCAGGCCGGCAAACGGTTCGTCATACATGATCAATTCAGGGTCGAGCGCGATCGCCCGCGCCAGCGCCACGCGCCGGCCCATGCCGCCTGAAATTTCAGCAGGTTTGAGTTGCGCCGCATTGCGCAGGCCAACCGCGTGCAGCTTCATCAGCACCAGGGTGCGGATCAGCTCTTCGTTCAGGTCGGTATGCTCGCGCAGCGGGAAGGCGACGTTCTCGAACGCCGTCAGGTCGGTAAACAAGGCGCCGTGCTGGAACAGCATGCCCATCTTGCGGCGCATCAGGTACAGGTTTTCAGTATCGAGTTCATGCACGATCTGGCCGTCGACATTGACGGCGCCGGAACTGGGGCGCAGCTGGCCGCCGATCAGGCGCAATACGGTGGTCTTGCCACTGCCGGAGCCACCCATGACGGCCACAACTTTTCCACGTGGGAAATCCATTTGAAGGCCCGATAAAATCGAACGTTCTCCATAGGCAAAGTGTAAATCACGGATTTCAACAAGATTTGGCACGACGAAACTCACTATTTTAATGGCGTATTGTAGTGCAGAAACCATAATCTCTGCTGAGGCCCTCCCCGCCACGCTCCTGGCAAGGGGAAGAATACAACACTAATGAATCGAAAGTCAGATATTTTAGTGTAAAAACCGTGTAAAGACCGGCCGCCTTTCCGATCACTTGATCCGGCGAGCAAAACAACAAGGGCCACGCCGCTGTATGCGCCGTGGCCCTGGCTTTCAAAGCGAGCGAGTGCTCGCTTATTTTCTTAACGCGGCAGCAACGACGCGCCCATCAGGAACTCGTCGACGGCGCGCGCGCACTGGCGTCCTTCGCGTATCGCCCACACCACCAGCGACTGGCCGCGGCGCATGTCGCCGGCGGCAAAGATCTTCGGCACCGAGGTGTAGTAGCTGCGTTCGCCTTCCGTGACGGCCTTGGCGTTGCCGCGCGCATCAGTGTCGACGCCGAACGCTTCGAGCACTTGCTGCACCGGCGACACAAAGCCCATCGCCAGGAACACCAGGTCGGCCTTCATCTCGAATTCCGAGTTCGGCACTTCGCTCATCTTGCCGTCTTTCCATTCGACCCGGCAGGCGATCAGTTTTTCGACCTTGCCGCCCTTGCCTTCGAAGCGCTTGGTGGCCACCGCCCAGTCGCGCTCGCAGCCTTCCTCGTGCGAGGACGAGGTGCGCAGCTTGGTCGGCCAGTAAGGCCAGACCAGCGGCTTGTTTTCCTGTTCCGGCGGCATCGGCATCAGTTCGAACTGGGCCACCGAGGCGGCGCCCTGGCGGTTCGAGGTGCCGACGCAGTCCGACCCCGTATCGCCGCCGCCGATCACCACCACGTGCTTGCCGGTGGCCTTGATCTGGTCCTTGACCTTGTCGCCGGCGTTGACCTTGTTTTGCAGCGGCAGGAAATCCATGGCGAAATGCACGCCCTTCAGTTCGCGGCCCGGCACCGGCAAGTCGCGCGGCTGCTCCGCGCCACCGGCCATGATGACGGCGTCGAATTCTTTTTCCAGGTCTTCCGGGAAAATCGTTTCCTTGGCCCAGTTGTTCACATTGGCAGGGAAATCCTTGCCGACCAGCACGCTGGTGCGGAATACCACGCCTTCGGCTTCCATCTGTTTCACGCGCAGGTCGATATGCGACTTTTCCATCTTGAAGTCGGGAATGCCGTAGCGCAGCAGGCCGCCCACGCGGTCGCTCTTTTCAAACACGGTGACGGCGTGGCCGGCGCGCGCCAGCTGCTGCGCCGCCGCCAGGCCGGCCGGACCGGAACCGACGATGGCCACTTTCTTGCCGGTGCTGAACGATGCCGGCTGCGGCGTGACCCAGCCATGCTCCCAGCCCATGTCGATGATCTTGTGTTCGATCGACTTGATGCCGACCGGATCTTCGTGGATGCCCAGGGTGCAGGCCGATTCGCACGGCGCCGGGCAGATACGGCCCGTAAATTCCGGGAAGTTATTGGTCGAATGCAAGACGTCCAGTGCTTCGCGGTAGGCGCCGCGGTACACCAGGTCGTTCCAGTCCGGGATGATGTTATTGACCGGGCAACCCGTGTTGCAGAAAGGGATGCCGCAATCCATGCAGCGCGCGCCCTGCACGGTCGCTTGCGCGTCCGACAGGTGCAGCACGAATTCCTTGTAGTTCTTCAGACGCGCGGCAGGCTCCAGATAGTGTTCGTCCTGGCGCTTGAATTCCATGAAGCCGGTGATTTTACCCACGATGATTCCTTTATGTTTGGCTGGCGGGGAGCGGCCTGGCCGCTCCCGTGTCACATTGTTTTCAGCTGGCTCAGGCGGCGACGGCTTGCACTTCCTGTGCGGCGTCGGCGGCCATTTCGATCAGCGCGCGCTTGTATTCGTTCGGGAAGACCTTGACGAATTTGCCGCGTGCCACTGCCCAGTCGTCGAGCAGGACGCGGGCGCGGGTGCTGCCCGTGTGCTTGAAGTGACGCTCGATCAGGCGCTTGAGGATCACTTCATCGGCTTCCGGCGTGCCGTTGCGGTGCTGGGCATGCCAGGCGTCGCGGTTGACCTGCTGTTCGCTGGCCGAGACCACCTTGTCGAGGCCGACCATGGCGGTGTTGCACTTGCTGGCAAAGTCGCCGGCCGGGTCATACACGTAGGCGATGCCGCCTGACATGCCCGCCGCAAAGTTACGGCCCGTCGCGCCCAGCACCACCACCGTGCCGCCAGTCATGTATTCGCAGCCATGGTCGCCCAGGCCTTCGACCACCGCGGTGGCGCCCGAGTTGCGCACGGCAAAACGTTCGCCCGCCACGCCATTGAAGAAGGCTTCGCCGGCGACGGCGCCGTACAGCACCGTGTTGCCGATAATGATGTTGTCCACCGCCCAGCCGCGGAACTCGGTATTCGGCCGCACGATGATGCGGCCGCCCGAGAGGCCCTTGCCGACGTAATCATTGCCTTCGCCGACCAGGTCGATCGTGATGCCGTGCGCCAGGAAGGCGCAGGCCGACTGGCCCGCCGTGCCTTGCAGCTGGATGTGGATGGTGTCATCCGGCAAGCCGGCATGGCCGTATTTCTTCGCCACTTCGCCGGACAGCATGGTGCCGACCGTGCGGTTGACGTTGCGCACCGGCGAAATAAACGACACGCGTTCGCCCTTTTCCAGTGCGGCGCGCGCCTGCGCGATCAGCTTGTGGTCGAGCGCTTTTTCCAGGCCGTGGTCCTGGTTTTCCACATGGCGGCAGGCCTGGTCGCCCGTTGTTTCCGGCTTGTGGAAGATGGCCGAGAAGTCCAGGCCCTGCGCCTTCCAGTGCGTGATCGCCTTCGATTTGTCGAGCAGGTCGACGCGGCCGATCAGTTCGTCATAGGTACGGATGCCGAGCTGCGCCATCAATTGACGCGCTTCTTCGGCAACGAAGAAGAAGTAATTGACGACATACTCGGGTTTACCCGAGAACTTGGCGCGCAGCACCGGGTCTTGCGTGGCCACGCCCACCGGGCAGGTGTTCAGATGGCATTTGCGCATCATGATGCAGCCTTCGACCACCAGCGGCGCCGTGGCGAAACCGATTTCGTCGGCGCCCAGCAAGGCGGCGATCACCACGTCGCGGCCGGTACGCATCTGGCCATCCGCTTGCACGCGGATACGGCTGCGCAGGCCGTTCAACACGAGGGTTTGTTGAGTCTCTGCCAGGCCCAGCTCCCATGGCGTGCCGGCGTGTTTCACCGACGACAAGGGCGAAGCGCCCGTGCCGCCGTCATGGCCGGCCACCACCACGTGATCGGCCTTGGCCTTGGTCACGCCGGCGGCGACTGTACCGATACCGACTTCCGACACCAGCTTGACCGAGATCGAGGCGCGCGGATTGGCGTTCTTCAAATCGTGGATCAGCTGCGCCAGGTCTTCGATCGAATAGATGTCGTGGTGCGGCGGCGGCGAGATCAGGCCCACGCCCGGCACCGAGAAACGCAGGGTGGCGATATATTCCGACACTTTATGGCCAGGCAACTGCCCGCCTTCGCCCGGTTTCGCGCCTTGCGCCATCTTGATCTGGATCTGGTCGGCCGAGTTCAGGTAGGCCGCCGTGACGCCGAAGCGGCCCGACGCCACCTGCTTGATGCGCGAGCGCAGCGAATCGCCTTCCTGCAAAGGAATATCGACCACCATCTGCTCTTTGCCCATGATCGAGGCCATGGTTTCGCCCTGCTTGATCTTGATGCCCTTCAGTTCCATCGCATAGCGCGACGGATCTTCGCCGCCTTCGCCCGTATTCGACTTGCCGCCGATACGGTTCATGGCGACGGCCAGGGTGGCGTGCGCTTCGGTGCTGATCGAACCCATCGACATGGCGCCGGTGGCGAAACGCTTGACGATTTCCTTGGCCGGTTCCACTTCCTCGAGCGGAATCGCCTTGGTCGGGTCGAGCTTGAATTCGAACAGGCCGCGCAGGGTCAGGTGGCGACGGCTCTGGTCGTTGATGATCTGGGCGTACTCTTTATAGCTGGAGAAATTGTTGCTGCGCGTGGAGTGCTGCAGCTTGGCAATCGCATCCGGCGTCCACAGATGGTCTTCGCCGCGCACGCGGAAGGCGTATTCGCCGCCGGCGTCGAGCTTGTCCATCAGGACCGGGTCATTGCCGAAGGCCAGGTTATGCAGGCGCAGCGCTTCTTCCGCCACTTCGAACACGCCGATGCCTTCCACGTTGGAGGCCGTGCCCTTGAAATACTTGTCGACCAGCGATTTATTCAGGCCGATGGCTTCGAAGATCTGCGCGCCGCAGTACGACATATAGGTCGAAATACCCATCTTCGACATGACCTTCATCAAGCCCTTGCCGACCGCCTTGGTGTAGTTATAGATCGCCTTGTCGCCCGACAGGTCGCCCGGCAAGCCGTGCGCCAGTTCGACCAGGGTTTCCATCGCCAGGTAAGGGTGGACGGCTTCCGCGCCATAGCCTGCCAGCAGGGCGAAGTGATGGGTTTCACGGGCCGAACCGGTTTCCACCACCAGGCCGGCCGACGCGCGCAGGCCCTTGCTGACCAGGTGCTGGTGCACGGTCGAGGTGGCCAGCAGCGCCGGAATGGCGACCTGCTCGGCGCAGATGGCGCGGTCCGAGATGATCAGGATGTTATGGCCCGACTTGACGGCGTCGACCGCTTCGGCGCACAGCGAGGCCAGGCACGCTTCCACGCCTTCCTTGCCCCAGGCCAGCGGGTAGCAGATATCGAGTTCGTAGGACTTGAACTTGCCGCCCGTGTGCGCGCTGATATTGCGCAGGCGCGCCATGTCGTCAAAACCCAGCACCGGCTGCGACACTTCCAGGCGCATCGGCGGGTTGACGTTGTTGGTGTCGAGCAAGTTCGGTTTCGGGCCGATAAACGACACCAGCGACATCACCATCGCTTCGCGGATCGGGTCGATCGGCGGGTTGGTCACTTGCGCGAACAGCTGCTTGAAGTAGTTATACAGCGGCTTCAATTTGTTCGACATGACGGCCAGCGGCGAGTCATTGCCCATCGAGCCGGTAGCTTCCTCGCCAGCAACGGCCATTGGCGCGAGCAGGAATTTCAGGTCTTCCTGGGTGTAGCCGAACGCCTGCTGGCGGTCGAGCAGGGACGGCTGGGCTTTTTCGCCCTGCGCACGGTCCTGCTTGAGCAGGCTGTCGGCCATCTTGATTTCGTCGAGCTTGATGCGCACCGAGTTGATCCACGCTTTGTACGGCTTGGCGTTGGCGTAGGTGTTTTTCAGTTCCTGGTCGTCGATGATGCGGCCCGCTTCCAGGTCGATCAGGAACATTTTGCCAGGCTGCAAGCGCCATTTCTGGATGATCTTCGATTCCGGGATCGGCAGCACGCCCGATTCCGAGGCCATCACCACCAGGTCGTCGTCGGTGACGATATAACGGGCAGGCCGCAAGCCGTTCCTGTCCAGGGTGCCGCCGATATGGCGGCCGTCGGTGAACGCCATGGCGGCCGGGCCGTCCCATGGTTCCATCATGGCGGCATGGTATTCGTAGAAGGCGCGGCGGTTGTCGTCCATCGTGGTGTGGTTTTCCCACGCTTCCGGGATCATCATCATCATCGCCTGGGCGATCGGGTAGCCAGCCATGAGCAGCAGTTCGAGCGCATTGTCGAAGCAGGCGGTGTCGGACTGGCCTTCATAGATCAGCGGAAACAGCTTTTGCAGGTCGTCGCCCAGCACGGCCGACTTCATCACGCCTTCGCGCGCGCGCATCCAGTTGAAGTTGCCTTTGACGGTGTTGATCTCGCCGTTGTGGGCGATCAGGCGGTACGGGTGGGCCAACGGCCATTCCGGGAAGGTATTGGTCGAGAAACGCTGGTGCACCAGCGCCAGCGCCGAGATGCAGCGCGCGTCCTGCAGGTCTTTATAATAGACACCGACCTGGTCGGCCAGCAGCAGGCCTTTATAAACGATGGTGCGCGCCGACATCGACGGCACGAAGAATTCTTTGCCATGCAGCAGTTTCAAGGCCTGGATGGCGTGGCCCGACGATTTGCGGATCACATACAGTTTGCGCTCGAGCGCGTCGGTGACCATGATATCCGGGCCGCGGCCGATAAAGATCTGGCGGATCACGGGCTCTTTCGCGCGCACGGTCGGCGACATCGGCATGTCGGTATCGATCGGCACGTTGCGCCAGCCCAGGATCACCTGGCCTTCGATGCGCACGGCGCGCTCGATTTCCTGTTCGCACGCGATGCGCGAGGCATGTTCCTTCGGCAGGAACACCATGCCCACGCCGTATTCGCCAGGCGGCGGCAATTCCACGCCCTGCTTGGCCATCTCTTCGCGGTAATACTGGTCGGGAATCTGGATCAGGATGCCGGCGCCATCGCCCATCAGCGCATCGGCGCCCACGGCGCCCCGGTGATCGAGGTTTTTCAGTATCAGCAAACCCTGTTCGACGATCGAATGGGTTTTGTTGCCCTTGATATGGGCGACGAAACCGACGCCACAGGCATCGTGTTCATTGGCTGGGTCGTACAGGCCTTGCGCTTTCATGGGCTTCTCCGCTGCAGATGACTATCGAAAAACTAGAGTAGTGCAATGCAGCAGAAAACTCAACTAGAACAATCAGGGTCGGAGTCGAATTAAATGCAATTTTGTCGCCGACTAAATTTAATAGGGACATAGTCATCAATTCACCAATGAAAATGCGTCTTGTTTACCCTGGCATTTTTTCGCTGATCTCGGCCACCATCTTGCGCGGCCGGCCCCGTTTCGCGGGCAGCACCTGGCGTTTCATCTTCAGTTCCAGCGCCTGCTTGAACGCGTCCGAACCGAGCGGCCAACCCTTCAATACCGCCGCTTCCAGGGCCTTGACCTGGCTGCTGCCCAGGCCCTGCTCGACCAGGCGCAGATAGGCCGCCTCGCGGTCGAACGGGGTATTGCCCAGCGCCCAGTACAGCGCATGGTCGGTGACGATGGGGTCGGGCTGCAGGCCGGCATGGTAGGCGTGGCTGGACCAGGGGTAGTCGCGCGGCTGGGCCGCCAGGCCTGCCTGCACCGGCACCATTTCCAGATAGTGACAGGAAAGCAGGAAAAAATGCTCGGCATCGATCACCGAGGTTTTGTAGCGTCCCTGCCACAGTGCCCCCTCGCGGCCATACTTCTGGTTAAAGTAGGGCACGTAATAGCGCCCCAGCCACTGCATCAGCTGGCCCAGGCCCGTCGCATCGCCGGGCGTGGCCAATAAATGCAGCTGATCGGGCAATAAAACATAGGCGTGGATGGCCACCTTGAACATTTTGGCGCCGGTTTTCAGCCACGCAAGAAATTGCAGGTAATCAGCGTTGTCCTGGAACACCGGCTGGCGGTTGCTGCTGCGCTGGATGACGTAATGGGGCAGGTGCGGGATGATCAGACGGGGCAAGCGGGCCATGGCAGAGTCGGAGAGTGAACGCGAATGCCTTGATTCTACACAGCTTGCGTGCTGCGGCGCGACTCTGACCCTGATTTTTTTCACAAACGAAAAAAAAGGGACGACTCCGTCCCTTTATTATTGTCAGCTTGTCTTCAGGACAGATTGAAACTGGCCGACAGGCTGTAGCCCTCGCCATAGGCGCTGCGCAGCGGCAGGTCCTGGCCCAGCCCCGTCTTGGCTTTCTTGCGCAATCGGTACACCAGCATGTCGACACGGCGGCCCGCATCGGGATCGTCGCCACCCATGCCGGCCACGATCACGTCGCGCGGCACCGGGCGGGTATTGATGGTCAGCAGGTGCAGGAAATTGAATTCCTTTTCCGTCAGCGCGATCACCGAACCCATCAATTCCAACTGGCGCGCGCTCACTTTCAAGGTCCACTTGCCCGGCTCCGGCGCCGCCGATTCCTGCGGACCGACGCGGCGGTCCAGCGCCTCGATATGGGCGGCCAGTTCCGGGAACTTGATCGGCTTGGTCAGGTAGTGGTCGGCGCCCAGGCGCAGGCCCAGGATGCGGCTGTCGAACGCCACCCGTCCGGTCAGCACCAGCACGCCGATCTGCGGGTACAGCTGGCGCATGCGCGGGATGACATTGAAGCCGTCCTCGTCGGGCAAGCCCAGATCGAGCACGACCACATCGACATTGCCGTGGCTGAGCGCTGCCCACATATCGCCGGCCGAGCTGGTGATATGGACTTCATGTTCGAGCTCAACGAGGAACTCCGCCATGTCTTCTGCGTAGTCCAGATTGTCTTCGACGATCAGTATTTTCGTCATTGCTACGCCATTCTTCTGTTAATAAGCATTTCATGCGGCAAACCTTGCCATGCACTTCTTGCACCATCATGGACGGCAGGGCAGGTCTACGTCAAGGAATTATCACGGTTGACTTCAGCGTAAGCAAGGCTTTTCCCGGTGGCCACCGGCAGCGGCAGCCAAATCCGGAAAGCGGCGCCGCCCTCCCCGCGGTGATCGAGCTGCAAGCTGCCGCCATGGACCTCGACCACGGCGCGCGCCATATACAGGCCCAGCCCCGCGCCCGGGTGGCCGGCCGCAAGACTGCCGCGGTAGCCCTTGTCGAACACTTGCGCCATTTCAGACGCCGGCACGCCGGGACCATGGTCCAGCACCACGAACTCCACCCCACCCTGTGGCCCCAAGCGGCCTTCAAGTACGATCGGGCTGCCGGCCGGGCTGAATTTGACGGCGTTTTCCAGCAGGATTTTCAGGGCCAGGGCCATGCCGGCCACGTCGCAGCGCAGGCGGGCCGGCAAGTCTTCATCGAGATGCAGCTGCACCGGATGGCTGGCCGGCACGGTGGCGGCGGCCTGTTGCAGCAGCGCCAGGGGGGCGATGCCGTCGGCGGCGCGCTCGCGGCCGATGGCCGCCATGCGCTCGGGCGACAGATAGTCGTCGATCATGGCCAACAAACGGTCGACCGCCGCCTGTATCTTGAGATAGCGCTTGCGCGTGGCCTCGTCGGCACCGCCGCCGGTCGCCACCAGGCGCTGGGCGGCGCCATCGATGGTGGCCAGCGGCGTACGGAATTCATGCGACAGCATCGAGGCAAAGCGTTTCTGCTCGACGCCGCGCTGTGCTTCTTCCCGCTGCGCCTGCGTCACGTCGCGCACGCTGCCGACCAGGGTCCAGGGGCGGCCCGCCATGCGCTCGACGATGGTGGAGGTGATTTCCAGCGCCAGCTGGCCGTCGCCGTGCGGCAGTTCCGCTTCGCGCATGAGCGTCAGCCGGCTGGTGTCGCCGTCTTGCCAGCGCTGCAAGCGGGCCGGCACGTCGGCGCACAACAGCGCCGCATGCCGCTGCAAGGCGGACAGGTCCAGCCCGGTGACACGCTGTGCGGCCGGGCTAATATAAAGCAATTCGAGGGTGGTCGCGTCGAGCAGGAATTGCGCGTCACGGCTATGCTCGGCCAGCAGGCGGAACTGCGCCTCGCCGGCGCGCGCGCGCAGCAGGGCGCGGCGCAATTGCACGAAACGCAGCGCCATCAGGATGGCGCCGGCCAGCAGCAACAGGAAGACAGGCAGCATGTTTACACCCGGCATGGAATCAATACGCCAGTATAAGCGTGCTTAATCCTCCAGCGGCGCGAAAATCTGCTGCAAGTCTTCCTGGGTGAGCGCCATTTTCTGCGACTCGCCTTCGGCCAGGATCGATTGCGCCAGTTCCGATTTCTTTTGCTGCAGCAATTGAATCTTTTCTTCCAGCGTGCCCTTGGCGATCAATTTATAGACAAACACGGGCTTGTCCTGACCGATGCGCCAGGCGCGGTCGGTGGCCTGGTTTTCCGCGGCCGGATTCCACCACGGATCGTAATGGATGACGGTGTCAGCGGCCGTCAGGTTCAGGCCCACGCCGCCGGCCTTCAGGCTGATCAAAAAGATCGGCACGGCGCCCTGCTGGAAGGCCGCCACCTGGGCGCTGCGGTCCTTGGTTTCGCCGGTCAGCAAGGCGTAGGGAATATCGCGCGATTCCAGTTCTTCCTCGATCAGTTCCAGCATGCTGGTAAATTGCGAGAACACCAGGATCTTGCGCCCTTCGTCGAGCAGGTCTTCCACCATCTGCATCAGGTCGGCCAGCTTGGCCGAACCGGCCGCCTGCTTTTTCGCCGGCAGGGATTTGACCAGGCGCGGATCGCAGCAGACCTGGCGCAGTTTCAGCAGCGCTTCGAGGATCACGATCTGGCTGCGCGCCACACCCTTCTTGTCGATTTCCTCGCGGACCTTCTGGTCCATCGCCAGGCGCACGGTTTCGTACAGGTCGCGCTGCGGCCCCGTCAGTTCGACCTTGCGCACCATTTCCGTCTTTGGCGGCAACTCCTTCGCGACATTGTCTTTCGTGCGGCGCAGCAGGAAGGGCTTGATGCGGCGGTTGAGCAGCATGCGGCGCAGCGGGTCGTCCTGGCGCTCGATCGGATGGCGGAACTGGCTGTTGAAGGTTTTCTCGTCGCCCAGCAAGCCCGGCAGCAGGAAATGGAATTGCGACCACAGTTCGCCCAGGTGATTTTCCAGTGGCGTGCCGGACAAACACAGGCGGTGGCGCGCGCGCAACAGGCCCGCGCTTTGCGCCGCCTTGCTGCGCGTATTCTTGATGTAGTGCGATTCGTCGAGGATCACCAGGTGGAAATCATGCTCGCGCAAGATTTCCTCGTCGCGCGGCAGCAGCGCATACGTCGTCAGCACCAGGTCGCAATCGTCGATCTGGTCGAATTGCTGGGCGCGGTCCTTGCCTTGCAGCAGCAGCACTTTCAGGCTCGGGGCGAATTTGGCCGCCTCGTCCTGCCAGTTGCCCATCAGGCTGGTCGGCGCGATCACCAGCGCCGGATGCGTCAAGCGCCCCGCCTCTTTTTCGATCAGGATATGCGCCAGCGTCTGCACCGTCTTGCCGAGGCCCATGTCATCGGCCAGGATGCCGGCCAGGTCATGGTCGCGCAGGAATTGCATCCACGCCAGGCCGTCGGCCTGGTAATCGCGCAAGGTGGCTTGCAGGCCAGCGGGCGCCGCCACTTTCTGCACCGAGCCGAACTGGCTCAGCTTGCGGCCCATGGCGCGCAACTGCTCACCACCGGTCCAGCGCAGTTCCAGTCCGCGCGCCAGCTCTTCCAGGCGCGCCGCATCCAGGGTCGACATGCGCACGGCGCGCTTGATCTTGTCGTTGAAATACAGCTCGCCCAGGGTGTTCAGGATAGGACGCACCCTGCCCCACGGCAGCGCCACGCGGGTGCCGTCAAGCAGGGTGGCCAGCATCTGGTCATCCTCGGCATGCGCATCGATGATCTTCGGATTGAAGTCGTTCGGCGCATTGCGGATCAGTTGCACCAGCACCGGCAGCAGCGGCACGCGCTCCTGGTTGACGACGATGCCCAGTTCCAGCTCGAACCAGGCGTTGCCGCTGTCCGGGTCCTGGTCATCGATATCGGCGTACCAGTCATCGACATCAAGCACGTCATAGCGGTATTTATTGGTTTTCTCGACGATCCAGCCCGCATCGAGCAGGGTATCAATGCCGGACTCGGCAAAGCGCAGCCATTCGGCCTGGCTCGGCAGCAGCAAGGCGCCCTTCAGGCCGCTCAAGGGTGCCGCGCCCGGTTTCTTGAATTGCAGTTCGGCCAGCAGCGCCAGCGCGCGCGCCTCGTCGATGGTGTTGCGCTGGATAATTTCCGTTACCTCGCCGACCTGGCGCACCACGCGCTGGGCCGGGTCGAACGACACCCTTTCGCCATCGTAGTCGTAGGACAGCACCACAAAATCATGCCAGCGCTGCACGCTGCCGTCGGCCAGCATGGCGCTGTCCATCAGCAGCACCGGCGTGGCCGCCACATCCTTGCGCAGGCGCTGCGGCAAGGGCTGCGGCAACGGCATCAGATGCTGCAAGCCCTGCGCCAGCAACAGTTGCGACACGCGCACCTTGTCGTTCGCGTTCAGGGGCGGCGCCTGCGCCACCAGCGCCTGCAGGTCGGCCAGGGAAATGTCGGAGCCGCCCTGGTTCAGTTCCAGCACGCCGCACGACAGATTGTCGATATACCACGGCGGATCGGTCGGCAGCATGTAGTCGATCTGGTCGGCGCCGTGGTGGCTGACGCCTTCCGGCGGGTCGACCTGCCAGCCCAGGCGCATGGTCTTGCCCTCGTCGCGCCAGAACAGCCGCGCCGGGCGCACCGGACCTTCTTTCAGCGGATACACCAGGCCATTGCCGACATCGGCCCAGGAATTGGCCCACAACAGTTTGTCCTGCTCGGCCAGCATGGAAAGCAAAGCCGCGCCGACTTTCCCCTTCGGTTCGGTGGCGCTGCCGGTCTGCGAATTCTGGCCCGTGCGCATGGCCACGAAGAAGCGCACCAGGTCTTCGTCGGCCGGCGTCAGGAACGTGGGCGGCGCCGACAGCAGCGAAAAGATCTCGCTGATGGGGCTGGCCGCAGCGACATCGCCATTCGGCCTCAGCCGCGCCTTGTACAGGCACAGCGCCACATGGCGCCCGCCGCTGGTGGGCGCCAGCACATAGATCAGGCGGTGCGCATTGAGCTTGGGGTCGGGTTCGGCCAGTGGCAGCACGGGCTTGGGGTGGGCGGCCGCCTCCACGCGCTGCAGCCAGGTGGCGACGGCGTACGGCAAGGGCCCGCCAGGCGCGCTGGCCGGTGCGGCAGGGGTGTCACTGATGTCGTCGCGGGTAAAATCCATGGTACGCATGATGGTTGGAGTGTGTATCAAAATCGGCAACAGGCAATATTATCCTTCATACGCGGCCGAATAGCTTATTCAATATCAGTTCCGCAGCGCACACTGTCCAAAGACTGACACAATCGCGCCGATTGCGTATCATTCCAGCCTTGATCGCTTTGGAAACAACCATGCTGCCCACCATCGAACAACGTCTTGCCCTTGAACTTGCCGCCAAACCGGTGCAGGTTGCCGCCGCCATCGAACTGCTCGACGAAGGCGCCACCGTGCCCTTTATCGCCCGTTATCGCAAGGAAGCGACCGGCGGCCTGGACGATATCCAGCTGCGCCTGCTCGAAGAGCGCCTGCGCTACCTGCGCGAACTGGAAGACCGGCGCGCCGCCATCGTGGCCTCGATCACCGAACAGAACAAGATGACGCCGGCGCTGCTGGACGCCGTCATGCACGCCGAAGACAAGACGCGCCTGGAAGACTTGTATCTGCCCTATAAACAGAAGCGCCGCACCAAGGCCCAGATCGCCATCGAAGCGGGCTTGAGCCCGCTGGCCGACGGCTTGCTGGACAATCCGGAACTGACGCCGGAAATGGAAGCGGGCAAGTTCCTGCGCGACGCATTTACGAGTGCCGATGGCAACAACCCGGGCGTGGCGGACACCAAGGCCGCGCTGGACGGCGCACGGCAGATCCTGATGGAGCGCTTCGCCGAAGACGCGACCCTGCTGCAAACCTTGCGCGAGTACGTGCAGGAGCATGGCGTGGTCGAATCGAAAGTGGTCGAAGGCAAGCAGGATGAAGGCGAAAAATTCGCCGATTATTTCGATTACTCGGAAACCATTGCCACGGTGCCATCGCACCGCGCGCTGGCCCTGCTGCGCGGCCGCCGCGAAGGCATCCTCGACGTCATCCTGCGCCTGGACACGGAAGCGGAAAAACCGAAATGGGATGCGCCGCACAATCCGTGCGAAGGCCGTATCGCCGCCCGCTTCGGCATCAAGAACCAGGGCCGCCCGGCCGACAAATGGCTGTCCGACACGGCGCGCTGGACCTGGCGCGTAAAAAGCTTCATGCACCTGGAAACCGAACTGATGGGCGCGCTGCGCGAACGCTCGGAGCAGGACGCCATCAATGTGTTTGCCACCAATTTGAAAGCGCTGCTGCTGGCGGCGCCCGCCGGCCAGCGCGCCACCATGGGCCTGGACCCGGGCCTGCGCACGGGCGTCAAGGTGGCCGTGGTCGACGCCACCGGTAAAGTCGTCGACACTGCCGTGATCTACCCGCACCAGCCGAAGAACGACTGGGATGGCTCCTTGCATACCTTGGGCCGCCTGGCCGCCAAGCACAATGTGTCGCTCATTTCGATCGGCAACGGCACCGCCTCGCGCGAAACGGACAAGCTGGCACAGGACCTGATCAAGCAGCACCCGGAAGCGAAGATGACGAAGATCGTCGTCTCGGAAGCGGGCGCATCGGTCTATTCGGCGTCCGAGTTCGCCTCGAAAGAATTGCCGGACATGGATGTGTCCTTGCGCGGCGCCGTCTCGATCGCGCGCCGCCTGCAGGACCCGCTGGCCGAGCTGGTGAAAATCGACCCGAAATCGATCGGCGTGGGCCAGTACCAGCATGACGTCAGCCAAAGCCAGCTGGCGCGCTCGCTCGATGCGGTGGTGGAAGATTGCGTGAATGCCGTCGGTGTCGACGTCAATACGGCGTCGGCGCCACTGCTGGCGCGCGTGTCGGGCCTGTCGGCCAGCGTGGCGCAAAGCATCGTCAGCTACCGCGACATGAAGGGCGCGTTCACTTCGCGCGCGGCTTTGAAGGGCGTGCCGCGCCTGGGCGACAAGACGTTCGAACAGGCGGCCGGCTTCCTGCGCGTGATGGGCGGCGACAATCCGCTGGACGCCTCGGCGGTGCACCCGGAATCGTATCCGCTGGTGGAAAAGATCCTGGCGGACATCAAGAAGGACATCAAGGCGGTGATCGGCGAAACGTCGCTGCTGAAAACCCTGAGCCCGGCAAAATATGCCGACGAAACCTTCGGCGTGCCGACCATTTCCGATATTTTGAAAGAGCTGGAAAAACCGGGCCGCGATCCGCGTCCGGAATTCACCACCGCCACCTTTAAAGAAGGCGTGGAGGAAATCCGCGACCTGCGCCCGGACATGATCCTGGAAGGCGTGGTCACCAACGTGGCCGCGTTTGGCGCCTTTGTCGATATCGGCGTGCACCAGGACGGCCTGGTGCATATCTCGGCGCTGTCGAATACGTTTGTGAAGGATCCGCACACGGTGGTGAAAGCGGGGCAAGTGGTGCGCGTCAAAGTGCTGGAAGTCGATGAGAAGCGCAAGCGCATCGCACTGACCATGCGCCTAACGGACAGCGCGCCGCAGGCTGGCAGCAAGCCCGAGCAAAAGGGCGACCGCAACGACCGCCGCAGCATGGCCCAGCACCAGTCGCAAACGCGCAATGCGCCGGAGCCGGCCGGCAGCATGGCGGCCGCGTTTGCCAAGCTGCGCGGCTAAAGCAATATGTCGGAGATCGTCATTGCAACAGCCAGCGCCAGCAGTCCCGAGGCGCAGCTATTGCAAGATGAATTGTCCGAGGTGTTGCAAAGCCTCAGCGGCGACAGCGGCCGCGCCTCGTTCGATATCGAGGCGCCGGACCAGCGCGCTGGATTTTACTTGGCCAAAAACAGTGCCGGCCAGCTGCTCGGCTGCGCCGCCCTGCGACCGCTGGGTGCGCCAAACAGTACGACGGCCGAACTCAAGCGCATGTTTGCCGGTCCGGGCAGCGTGGGCGTGGGTGCGGCATTGCTGGCTCATGCCGAAGCCGAAGCCCTGCGCCTGGGTTACCGCACGGTGGTCCTGTCCACCCGCGTGATCAATAGCCGCGCCGTGGCGTTTTACCGCAAGCACGGCTATGCGTCCGTCGCACCGTATGGCAAATACGTGGGCGCGGCCCAGTCCGTCTGCCTGGGCAAGATCCTGTAGCGTGGCACGCATCCTGAATTAATGACCTGAGCGCATACCCCTGGCGTCGTTTTCTTATAAAATGACGCCATCTATTTATTTACCCAATCAGAGGCCACCATGAGCGACGTACAAACCTGGATCAAAGAAACCGTGACGAGCACTCCGGTCGTGCTGTTCATGAAAGGCACCGCCCAATTTCCACAATGCGGCTTTTCCGGCCGCGCCATCCAGATCCTGAAAGCCTGCGGCGTGGAAAATATCGCGACCGTCAACGTGCTGGACGATCCGGAAGTTCGCCAGGGCATCAAGGACTACTCGAACTGGCCAACCATTCCACAACTGTATGTCAAGGGCGAGTTTATCGGCGGCTCCGACATCATGAATGAAATGTTTGAATCGGGCGAACTGAAGTCCCTGCTCGATGCCTGATGTACCGCAGCGGCCGCGCCGTATCGTGGTTGCCATCACGGGCGCCACTGGCGCCGTGTACGGCTTGCGGCTGCTGCAATTATTAGGCGCCATCCCCGGCGTCGAAACCCACCTGGTGTTGTCGGACGCGGCGGTATTGACCTTGCACCAGGAAACCGGCATGGGCCGCAAGGACGTCGAAGCACAAGCGCATGTGGTGCACAAGCTGCGCGATATCGGCGCATCGATTGCCAGCGGCTCGTTCCAGTCGGATGGGATGGTGATCGCGCCCTGCTCGATGAAGACGCTGGCGGCCGTGGCGCATGGCCTGTCGGATAATCTGATCACGCGCGCGGCCGATGTGGTGCTCAAGGAGCGCCGGCGCCTGATCCTGATGGTGCGCGAAACGCCGTTCAACCTGGCGCACCTGCGCAATATGACGGCCGTCACCGAAATGGGCGGCATCATCTTCCCGCCCCTGCCCAGCTTTTATAATTTGCCGGACAGCATAGCCGAGATGGTCGACCATACGGTCGCCAGAGTCATCGACCTGCTCGGCATCGAGCACAGCCTGGCGCCACGCTGGCATGGATTGAAGGCCGGCGACAGCAATCCTGCGTGAAGCGTTATCTTTTGTCGAACTGACTGGCGCTTGCGCGCTTCAAATCCCTGGCTTCTTCAACCATCCTGCGGTGGGCGATCCGTTTGCGCATCACTTCCGCATGTTGCGCGGCGGTCATGGGTGGCACGGTCATCAAGTCTTTCAGCTGCGCGGTGTTGCTGTAGTTGCTTTTCATAAGACGGCTCAAATGCTCGGCTCCGTGTTGGATGACAAACTGGCTGCTGCTGGTCTTATTATGCGCCGCTATTGGCGACTGCGCTGTCTGTTACGGGATGATTGTCGAATAATCCAGTTGCAGTGCAACATAAGAGGTCTTATTGTGCAGCAAAATCATGTCTCCAGCATGACCTCGCGCAAAAAAACAGCCGACCTTGAACGGCCGGCCTGGCGCCATGCGATGGCGCCGCATCTACGGGAAAATACTTACTTTTGGTAGTTGACGCGCACCAGCATACGAATAAATTCGCGCGCGATTTGACGATGATGCTCATCTAATCTTTGCAGATCAGCAATTAATTTCACATCGGCCGACTCGAAGCGCGACAAGGCACTGCCCGCTTCGCCATTCGGTACGGCGCTTTCGGGACCGCCAAAGCGCAGCCATTCCGCCGGCACGCCCAACCATTGGGCGATCATGCGCAATTTTTCTTGCGTGGGTATGGCTTCCCCGACTAACCATTTCCTTGCAGCATGCACGGTAATCGGGCGTCCGTCGAAGCGGATATTGAATTCCCGGGCCAGTCTGGTCGGGCTGTCGGGGGAGTAGTGGGCGTTTTTCAGAGCCAGCTGAAGTCGCTGGCTAAAGCTTTCGCGTTCGTTAGAAGAATTCATAGGTGTACTATTTCATGTTGTAACATGAAAGTCAGTTTCTTGAATGACCATACGGATTGTTACTTTTTGAAAAGAAAATAATTTACAATTAACACTCCGGCGGACTTTTTGGGTAAAAAAGCGGCCAAATTTTCTCTTGTTATCCTGCATGGCTTCGGGTCAAATTCGCGGCTGGCTTTGAATTTCGCAATGCAGCACGATTTCAAAGCCTCGTTTTGGCGCTACAACATACGGTAGTGGATCATGCGCCCCTGCGGCGACACATGCAAGGCCTACGCCATACAATTTCTTAATAACAAACTTTGCACAAAAACCATTTAATTTTTAATATGGAAACTTATGGCAGTATGCTTGTCTGGATAGCAAATTTACTTCCATCATAACGAAAAGCGCTTATGTTGGCACAAAGAAAGTTCTTTTTGGTGTCATCTGCGCCACCAACTTTCAATCTTCATTGACTTTTTCGTACTAAAATCCGTCAATTTCAATAAATTTTGTATCGTGCATAACGATTGCCGTCACCACGTGCCAGCATTTCTTTTCTGGCAGCACGGCGTGGGCACGCTACAATGGCATTGACGTGAACGTAAACGTCAATCCAGTCCACACCATCATGCCCACCAGCCCCACGCCCATGTCCCTGCCTGCGCCCGCACCAAGCATTACCTATACCATTACCGAACTGGCCCGCGAGTTCGACATCACGGCGCGTGCCATCCGCTTCTATGAAGACCAGGGACTGCTGAGCCCGAAACGCGAAGGCGCGGGCGGGCGCAGCCGCGTCTACACGCCGCGCGACCGCACCCGCCTGAAACTGACCCTGCGCGGCAAGCGCCTGGGCCTGGCCTTGTCCGAGATCAAAGGCCTGGTCGACATGTATGAATCGCCTAAGGACACGCGCGCGCAGATGGACCGTTTTCTTGGCGTGCTGGCGCAGCACCGGCAGACGCTGGAGCAGCAGCGCATCGACATCGAAATGGCGCTGGCCGAGATCAGCAGCCACGAAGCGGCCTGCGCGCGCATGCTGGCAGAACTGGACGACGGCGCGCTGGCGCCAACCTGATGCGGCAGGCCTGATGCAGGCCAGGCGGACCTGTTTTATACTTTGCTTTACGTTTACGTAAACGTCACAACTGAGTATCATTGCTTTTGACACGATGACTTTTGAAGCGGCAGACAGCCGACACCACATAACGACGACGAGGACGACATGCTCCATCTCCCAGGCTTGACCTTTGACCACGGCGAAGACATCGCCTCCCTGCGCGAAGCGATTCAACAATTCGCCGCCGCCGAAATCGCACCGCGCGCCGCCGAAATCGACCGCAGCGATCAGTTCCCGATGGACTTGTGGCGCAAGATGGGCGACATGGGGCTGCTCGGCATTACCGTCAGCGAAGAATACGGCGGCGCCGGCATGGGCTACCTGGCCCATATCATCGCCATGGAAGAAATCTCGCGCGCCTCGGCCTCGGTCGGCCTGTCCTATGGCGCCCACTCGAACCTGTGCGTCAACCAGATCAAGCGCAACGGCACCGACGAACAGAAAGCCAAATACCTGCCGAAACTGATCACCGGCGAGCATATCGGCGCGCTGGCCATGTCGGAACCGAACGCCGGTTCGGACGTCGTCAGCATGCAGCTGCGCGCCGATTTCAAGGGCGACCGCTGGGTGCTGAACGGCACCAAGATGTGGATCACCAACGGCCCCGACGCGGACGTGCTGGTGGTGTACGCCAAGAATGACCTGGCGGCCGGCGCGCGCGGCATGACGGCCTTCCTGATCGAAAAAAGTTTCAAGGGTTTCTCGATCGCGCAAAAGCTCGACAAGCTGGGCATGCGCGGCTCGCACACGGGCGAACTGGTGTTCCAGGATTGCGAAGTACCGGCCGAAAATGTATTGGGCGGCCTGGGCAAGGGCGTCAATGTGCTGATGTCGGGCCTGGACTTCGAACGCACCGTGCTGTCCGGCGGACCGCTGGGCATCATGCAGGCCTGCATGGACCTGGTGGTGCCGTATGTGCACGACCGCAAGCAGTTCGGCCAGGCCATCGGTGAATTCCAATTAATGCAGGGCAAACTGGCCGACATGTATTCGACCATGATGGCTTGCAAAGCCTATGTGTATGCGGTGGGCCAGGCTTGCGACCGCGCCACCACGCCGGAAGCCGTGCGCCAGTTGCGCAAGGATGCGGCCGGCGCGATTCTGTACAGCGCCGAAAAAGCCACCTGGATGGCCGGCGAAGCGATCCAGGCGCTGGGCGGCAATGGCTATATCAATGACTACCCGGCGGGCCGCCTGTGGCGCGACGCCAAGCTGTATGAAATCGGCGCCGGCACCAGCGAAATTCGCCGCATGCTGATCGGCCGCGAACTGTTTGCCGAAACCAAATAACCCATTACTGATACGGAGATCCATCATGCATGATCCAGTCGTTATCGTCGGTGCCGCGCGCACCCCCATGGGCGCCTTCCAGGGCGATTTTTCCAACATCACCGCCAGCGACCTGGGCGCCGTGGCCATCAAGGCCGCCGTCGAGCGCGCCGGCATCGCCCCCGAATTGGTCGAACACGTATATTTCGGCAATTGCCTGATGGCCGGCCAGGGCCAGGCGCCCGCGCGCCAGGCCCTGCGCAAGGCCGGCTTGCCGGACGCCACCGGCGCCGTCACCCTGTCCAAAATGTGCGGCTCGGCCATGCAGACCACCATGTTCGCCCACGACACCCTGCTGGCCGGCAGCGCCGAGGTGGTGGTGGCCGGCGGCATGGAATCGATGACCAATGCGCCCTATCTGGTGCCGAAGGCGCGCGGCGGCTACCGCATCGGCCACGGCATGCTGTTCGACCACATGATGATGGACGGCCTGGAAGACGCCTACAGCCGCGATGAAAAAGGCAATGCCCGCTCGATGGGCACGTTTGCCGAAGAATGCGCCAGCCAGTACGCCTTTACGCGCGAAGCGCAGGATGCGTTTGCCATCGCCTCGGTGCAGCGCGCCCAGGCAGCCGCGAAAGATGGCGGCTTTGACTGGGAAATCGCGCCCGTCACCGTGCCCGGCCGTGGTGGCGACACCGTCGTCAGCGTTGACGAAGGACCATTGAAAGCGCGCCTGGAAAAGATCCCGGCCCTGAAACCGGCGTTCAGGAAAGACGGCACGATTACCGCCGCTTCGTCCTCGTCGATCAACGATGGCGCGGCCGCCCTGGTGCTGATGCGCGAATCGACGGCGAACAAGCTGGGCTTGACCATCATCGCCAAGATCCACGGCCACGCCACCCATGCCCAAGCACCGAACCTGTTTACCACCGCCCCGATCGGCGCCGTGAAAAAACTGTACGCCAAGACCGGCTGGAGCAGCAGCACTGTCGACCTGTTTGAAATCAACGAGGCGTTTGCCGCCGTGCCGATGGCCGCCATGCATGACCTCGATATTCCACACAGCAAGATCAATATCCACGGCGGCGCCTGCGCGCTGGGCCACCCGATCGGCGCCTCGGGCGCGCGCATTATCGTCACCCTGCTGGGCGCGCTGAAGCAGACGGGCGGCAAGCGCGGCGTGGCGGCCCTGTGCATCGGCGGCGGCGAAGCGACGGCAATGGCGATCGAACTGGTATAAGCTGGGCTTTTTCCATCACTCCAGGGAGCAGCATATGCCTACAGCATTGATCATCGGCGCCTCGCGCGGCATCGGCCATGAAATCGTCCGTCAATACCGCCAGGATGGCTGGCGCGTGATCGCCACCGCGCGCAGGCCCGAGGATTGCGACACCCTCAAGGCCTTGGGCGCCGAAGCGCACCAGCTCGACGTGACCGATGTGGAAGGTTGCGCCGGCCTGGGCTGGAAGCTCGACGATGAAAAACTCGAGGTCGCCATCCTGAACGCGGGCGTATATGGTCCGCGCCACGACGGCTTTCCCGCGCAAGCCGATTTTGATGCCGTGATGCACACCAATGTACTGGCGGCGATGCGCCTGCTGCCGATCTTGGCGCCGCTGGTGGGCAATGCCAAGGGCAAGCTGGCCGTGCTGTCATCGCACATGGGATCGCTCAGCGAGCGCAGCAGCGCCAGCGGTTCGCTGTACCGCGCCAGCAAGGCGGCCCTGAACTCCGTGCTGATCGACACCGCCCTGGTGCATGGTCCGCAGGGCGTGAGCTGCGTGGCCTTCCACCCGGGCTGGGTGCGTACCGACATGGGCGGCGCCGGCGCCGATATTTCCCCTGAAGAAAGCGCGGCCGGCATCCGCGCCACCCTGGCCAGCCTGCCCGCAAGCAAGCAGGCGGTCTTCCGCAATTACGACGGCAGCCCTATCGGCTGGTAAAAAAATCCATGATACTCAATGAAGAGCAAAGCATGATCCAGGACGCGCTGCGCAGTTTTTCGCGCGAGCGCCTGGCGCCCAACGCGGCCCGCTGGGACAAGGAACACCATTTCCCGAAGGAAGAACTGCAGGAACTGGCGGCACTGGGCGCGTTTGGCGTGGCCGTGCCGGAGGAATTCGGCGGTGCCGGCCTCGACTATGTGTCGCTGGCGCTGGCGCTGGAAGAAATCGCCGCCGGCGATGGCGGTACCTCGACCATTATCTCGGTCAACAATTGCCCCGTCTGCAGCATCGCCATGATGTACGCGAATACCGCGCAGAAAGAGCAATGGCTGCGCCCGCTGGCACAGGGCACCATGCTGGGCGCCTTCTGCCTGACCGAACCGCACACGGGCAGCGACGCCTCGGCCCTGCGCACCACGGCCACCCGCGATGGCGACGAGTACGTCATCAACGGCACCAAGCAGTTCATTACCAGCGGCAAGCATGCGGACGTGGCCATCGTGCTGGCCGTCACCGACAAGGCGGCCGGCAAGCGCGGCATCAGCGCCTTCTGGGTACCGACCAGCGCACCCGGCTATATCGTGGCGGGGCTGGAACAGAAGATGGGCCAGCACTCGTCGGATACGGCACAAATCCTGTTTGACAACTGCCGCATTCCCGCCGCCAACCTGATCGGCGAAGAGGGCCAGGGCTACAAGATCGCCTTGTCGGGCCTGGAAGGCGGGCGTATCGGCATCGCCTCGCAGGCGGTCGGCATGGCGCGTGCCGCCTATGAGGCGGCCTTGACCTACGCGCGCGAACGGGAGAGTTTCGGCAAAGCCATCTTTGAACACCAGGCGGTGCAGTTCCGCCTGGCCGACATGGCGACGCAGATCGAAGCGGCGCGCCAGCTGATACGCCACGCGGCGGCCATGAAGGATGCGGGCCTGCCCTGCCTGAAGGAAGCGGCGATGGCGAAACTGTTTGCCTCCGAGATGGCGGAAAAAGTGTGCTCCGACGCCATCCAGGTGCATGGCGGCTATGGCTATGTGTCGGATTTCCCGGTCGAGCGCATCTACCGCGATGTGAGGGTGTGCCAGATTTACGAGGGGACCAGCGATATCCAGAAGATACTCATCGCAAGAGCCTTGTAAAGCGCCCGGCAGTAAAAGTTTCAGCGCTTTTAGAAACCGTAGCGAGCAAGCCCGATATCGGATTGAGTAACGCAGCCGTACATTCGGTACGGCGAGTAACGCCGATTCGAGAGCGGGCGGCGCAGTAGGTTTATAAAGGCGCCATCCGGACGAAAAAAAAGCCCGCTAGCGCGGGCTTCGTTCCAATGTATTACCAATGCTTTAATCGTGTCATGGACGCCAGTGCTATCTGCAAAGTGCCTCCTGATTTTCGGACTCCCATGCTATCTGCATGGTGACTCCAAGTGTAAAATCGACCAACGTATCCGGAATTACAAAATCCACTCTTTCGTACTAGTCACGCCATCGACATTACACCTGTCGGTCGCCGTACTGAAACTGGATAGTGAGAGCATCTGCAAGCAAATCTCAACCACTGAAAGCATTATAGCATACGTTTTTGTGCGGCGCAACAACCTTTTTAAATCAAGTCCTTAGCTCTAGTGGCTTGTCTTCTTCGCCACCGCGCGCCACCCGCTCGTACTCGGAAATCACCTGTGCCCCCAGCAGCAGCAGGGTGGCGCCGATTTCCAGGCTGAACATGACGACAATCGCCGTCGTCATCGAACCGTAGACAATATTGACCTGTGACAATGTGGAAAAATACCAGACCAGCACATGGCGTGCGATTTCCCACAGCAGCGCCGCCGTCACGCCGCCCATCAGTGCATGCGTAAACGACAGCCGGCCCACCGGCATCACCAGGTAAATTGAACTGAGCACCAGGATCTCGCCCGTCAGCCCCAGCAAATACAGCAGCGCGCCGGACAAGCCTTCCAGCCCCCAGTCCCGGCGCAGGAAGCGCACGCTTTCGTCGCCCATCACCTGCAAGCCACCCGCCACCAGCGTGATCAGCAGTATACCCACGCCCAGGCACAGGATGTAGCAATACGGCAGCACGGCGGAAATCAGGAAATGGCGGCGGCGTATCGCCACGCGATGGTTGAAGATCACGCTCATGGCGTTTTCCAGCACGGTAAACGCCAGCGAGCTGAAAAACAGCATGGTCAGCAACAATAGCCAGCCGATCACGCTGCGGTTATCGAGAAAATGCGCGACCTCCGTCACGATGGCCTTCGATTGTCCCGGCACCAGCCATTCCAGGTAATGGCCTATGGTGCGCAGCAATTCTTCCTGCGCGATCACGTGCGACAGGGCCACCACCACCAGCATCAGGAGCGGCACGATGGACAGCAGCGAATAATAGGCGACGGCGCCGGCCAGCAGCAGGCCCTGGTTGGCGCGAAAGCCTTTCAACACCTGCAGCACGAAGCGCAAGGGATGGCTGAGAATATACGCGCTGGCGTGGCGGTTGATGATCATGAACGGTACACCTGGTGAATGAAACGGCATGGCCTTGTGCCATGCCGCCCATGCACCATAGCATACGGACAATTCACGCCCACCGCTGTACGCAAGCTAACTGACGGCCGCTTCCAGCAAGGTCACCGTCTGGCGCTGCGCGTCCAGGGTGGCCATTATGCCCATCGGCAAGGTGAACTGGTCGCGGATATGGCCGAAGGAATAGCCGGCCACGGCCGGCACCGTCAAGGGCTGCAGATGCTGGTCCAGCGTCTGGTCCAGGCTCAGGGCGATATCGCCCTCGTCCGCCTCGCAATGCATGAACACGCCCAGCATCAGCGCCGCCGCGGTCGACAAGTTGCCGGCGAGATCGAGCTGGTACAGCATGCGGTCGACCCGGTACGGCGCTTCGTTGATTTCTTCCAAAAACAAGATGCGGTCGTGAAACTCGGCCGCATACGGCGTGCCGGCCAGCGCGCTGACCATGCACAGGTTGCCGCCGGTCAGCCTTCCCGTCGCCTGGCCGTCATGCACGGTGCGGATCGTGAAGTTGGCGTGGGTTTGCGCGCGGCGGTGGTTTTCCAGCGCCATCGGGATCGTGTACTGCTCCTGCGGCTGCATCAGCACATTTTTCAGATGCGTCACCGTGTACTCGGAAAACGTCGAGGAAGCGACGGGGCCATGGAACGTCACCAGGCCCGTGTGGCGATGAATCGCCAGGTGCAGCGCCGTGATGTCGGAGTAGCCGATCAGTATTTTCGGATTGGCGCGGATCAGCTTGTAATCGATCAGCGCCAGCAGCGAGATGCAGCCCGAGCCGCCGCGTATCGCCCACACGGCTTTCACTTGCGGATCGCGGAAGGCCGCGTGCAAGTCATCGAGCCGCTGCTGCACCGTACCGGCATAGTTGCCATGCACGGCGCGGATATGCGTACCGAGGGTCACGCGCAAGCCCAGCGATTCGAGATTGCCCACGGCCTTGGCGATGGCGTCGTCGTCCGTAAAGCCGGCGGGGGCGATGATGGCGACCAGGTCGCCCTGGCGCAGGCGCGCCGGTTTGATCAGGGGGTGTGCTTGCATGCGTGCTCCTTTTGGCTGCGCGGCAGCGGCCAGGGCCGGTGCGCCGGCCGCGCCGACGGCGGCGGCCAGCATGCCGCCAAACTGGCGCCGGCTAAAACTGCGGTGACTGCTCATGCGGCCCTTTCTGGAAAAGAAAACGGCGGCGCCAGGCGCCGCCGCTGCGAACATGTTCCGCCAGCGCGGATTACATGAACTTGTATTTCACCTGGAACGACAGGGCGCGGCCACGCGGATCGGCCACCCGTGGATCCCAGCCGGCGCCGACCACATCGTCGACATTATGCGCGGTGAACGGCGGGTCCTTGTCGAACAGGTTCTGGATACCAACCGTCAGGGTGGTGTTCTTGAAGCCCGTGTAGGTGCCCGACAGGGTGTAGGTAGTATAGCTGCCGACCTTCGGATTGAAGCCCACCGGATACGGCAGCGCGCCGCCGTTCGGTACCTGGTCCTTGTAGCCGGTGCTGTATTTTTGCGTCAGCAAGCCGCTCCAGTCGCCGCGCGCCAGCGAGAACGAGGCGTTGTGCTTCCAGCGCAAGTACAGGTCGCGCGTGTAGAAATTGCCCACGTACTCCTTGTATGGCTGGCCGGCGATCTCGGCAAACTTGAAGCTCTGGGTCCAGGTGCCATCGAGCGCCGCATTCCATTTGAAGCCGTTGGTGCTGCCTTCGCCACGCAAGCTCAGGTCGGCGCCGCGCGTGCGCGAACCGGCCGCATTGATCCAGCCCGCCTGGATATAGTTGATGGTGTCGTCCGCGTTGCGGATGATGTACTGCGGCAGCAGGGCGGCATTGTTCAGCACGATGGTAGCCGAGCGGTTCAGGATGCGGTCCTTGGAATTGATGGCCCAGTAGTCGAGCGAGGCGGAATATCCCTTGACCGGTTCGATCACCATGCCCACGCTGCCTTGCTTCGAGGTTTCCGGTTTCAGTGTGGTATTGCCGCCCGAGAAATAATTCAGGCGTGCCGGTGCGCAGAAAGCCGGGTCGCCAGGATGGCGCGCGCAACCGAGCGTATCGATTACGCCGCTCGACAATTCCTGGAACAGCTGGCCCGAATACAGCTGGGTAAAGCTGGGTGCCAGGAAACCCTTGTTGGCCGAACCACGGAACAGCAGCCAGGAAGCCGGCTGGTAGCGGAACGACACTTTCGGATTGGTCGACGCGCCCACCAGGCTGTAGTCATCGCGGCGCAAGGCCAGCTGCATTTCCAGGTCCTTGATGATCGGCACCAGCAACTCGGCATACACGGCCTTGACGTTGCGGCTGGCTTTTTCCAGCGCCGCATTGCCCGGCGACAGGTAGACCAGCGTCGCGTCGATATCCTGGCCAAACGCATAGCTTTCGCGGCGCAAGTCAAAACCGACGGCGGCCGACATGGCGCCGGCCGGCAGTTGCAGCAGTTCGCCCGACACCGAGCCATCGATGGCGGTCAGCGTCGTCTTGCCGTGTTGAAAATCGCCACGGAACTTGGTCGACTCGATCAGATCCCTGGCGGCCTGGCTCTGGCTTTGTCCGGCACCCACCCACGGGTTGATCACGCCGCTGGCCAGCGCCGGGAACAGCTGCGCCGTGTACGAATAACCATCGGTCAGCTTGGTGTTGGTCTTGCTTTGCGCATGCGACACGCCCGCCTTGTAGTCCCACTTGCCGACCGTCCCTTCGAAGCCGACCAGCAAGCGCAGGTTGTCGGTGGTATTTTCCTGGGTGCGGTTGCCGAAATCGTTGGCGCGCCACTTGTAGGCGATCGGCTTGGTGCGGTCAAAGGTCGAGATATATGCCGACAGGTCCTGGTAATACGCGCCACCCACCGGATACAGGCCGCCGTTGGCCGCCGTGGTCTGAATCTGCATCGGCGTGAATTCCGCCGTGGCCTTGGTGCGCGAACCGAGCAGCTCGACGAACATGGTATGGTCCTGCGCCAGCTTGAAGGTGCCGCGGCTGAGCAAATTGGCGCGCTCGACCGGGAAGGAGATCACATAGTCGCCGCCATAGTCATAGGCGCAGGAATAGGTGGTGCGCAGCGGCGAGGTCACTTTCGACCACAGCGCCGTCTGGTATTGCGACATGCCGGCCACCGTATCGCACTTGCCCGTGAAACTGAGCGGATTGGCTTGCAGGTATTGATTGGTGCTGCCGGGAACCGTAAACGCGGTACCCAGGGCCGTGCCGGCACCGGTCATCTGGTTGGCGAACGGCGTGCCGGTGGTATCGGGCGACAGGCCGCGGCCCGGCTGGAAACCGTTGGCAAAACTGCGCTGGTTCGAGCTGAGCTTGTCGTTATTGTCGACCGTCAGGCTCATCATGACGTTGTAGCCGTCTTCTTCCAGGTTGCCATGGCCAGCCAGCAAGGACGCGCGGCGGTTCATGCCGCCGCCCGCTTCGGTGGAATTGGTGGTGGCCGACGCTTCCACGCCGTTGTAATTGGTTTTCAGAATGAAGTTGATCACGCCGCCGATGGCGTCGGTACCGTAGATGGCCGACGCGCCGTCTTTCAAAATTTCCACGCGCGAAATGGCGCCCATCGGAATCGAGTTCAGGTCGACCGCCTTGCCGCTGGCGCCGTGGGTGGCGATGCGGCGGCCGTTCAACAGCACCAGGGTGCTGTTCGGCCCCAGGCCGCGCAGCGAAGCGAACGAGGCGCCGCCACTGACCCGGTCGGCATCGGCGCCAAATACGTTATTGCCGGACGTCATATTGTCCGCGCCGGTGCCGTTCGAGGAGATCGTCGACAGCAATTGCTCGGCGCTGGTAATGCCCTGCTTTTCGATCTGGTCGTAGGTGATCACCTGCACCGGCAGCGCGCCTTCCTTGGCGATGCGCTTGATGCTGCTGCCCGTCACTTCGACCCGTTGTATCGCCTGCTGCGCCGCTTCTTGCGCAACGGCCGTGCCAGCCACCCCTATCAATGCCATCAACTGCGCTAGCTTCTTCAATTTCACGGGCCTTCTCCTTATTGGGCAATCGATACTTGAATTCTTCAAGTCAGGTTGTTAGTCACATCGCTGCATCTGTCTCGCAGTACATTTTCTTATGATGTTTGCGCATGACTTTATTTGTTTTCATTTTCAGAGTAGCGCGTTGCTTCCGCCGCCAGCTAATGAAAAATGCTTTCCTAACCATAACTTTTTGGAATGAATGCCCTTTTTCAGCGCCGGCCTACTTTGCCGTGGGGCGGCCCCGTGCCATATCGACGTCCAGATAGCGCCAGGAGGTGAATTCCACGGGATGGCGCCTGTAGTTTTTTAGCCACGCTTGCTGCAGGTCGGCCGAGATAGGATGGGTCAGCAGCACCCATGGCGTATATGCATGGATCAGCTGAGACATGTCGAAGTACAGGCTGCGCCGGCGTGGCGAATCGGACAGCAGGCGCGCCTCCTCATAGCGTTTATTGTAATCGGGCAAGTTAAAGCGGGCGTAGTTGGCTCTGCCACTGTTGGGGCCGTACAACAATTGCATAAAGTTATCACCATCGGGGAAGTCCGCGATCCAGTTGGTCTCGAACATCTGCACCTTGCCCAGGCGCGAGGCCTTGATGATTTCGGTCTTCTTGTCGCTCTTGAATTCCACGCGCAGGCCGATCGCATTGAGGTTGCGGCGCCATAATTCGTCGCGCAGCCGCCCCACCGTGCTCGGCTCCGTATGCATGGTGAGGGTCAAAGGAGTGCCATCGGGCTGCTGGCGAAAGCCACTGGCTCCCAGCTTGTAGCCGTAACGGTCCAGCAGCGCGCGCGCCAGCACCGGATCGTATGACACGGGACTGCGGTATGCCTTGTCGTAGCCCAGCACATTCGGTGGCAACGGCGACTGCGCCGGCAGGGCCAGGCCCTTTTTCAGCAAGGCGATATCCTCGCGGCTGTTGTAGCTGAGGGCAATCGCGCGCCGCAGCGCCAAGCGTGCCTTGCTGTAGCCGCCCAGCACCGGGTCGTCCATATTCATCCACATGTAATAGGTCTGCAGCACGGGGAAACGCTCCAGGGTGATGCCTTTCGCCGCCAAGTCCTGCTTCAGGCCACCGTTGGCCAGCACCATGTCGGTCAGCGACTCGGGCACCTGCTCCAGGTAATCGAACTCGCCTTTCAGGAAGCCCAGCATGCGCGACTGGTATTCCTCGACGATGCGCACTTCGATGCGCTCGACCAGCGGCAGTTTCTTTCCTTCCAGCGATCTGGCAATTGTCTGGTCGGCCGGTGGCAGCGCGGCCAGTGCCGCCGCGTCCACATGAAACACGGTGGAGCGGAAATTCGGATTGGCCTGCAGCACGATCTTGTCGCTGCGTTTCCATTCCGTGATCATGAATGGCCCCGTGCCGACCGGATGGTTGCCGATCTGGCCTGGCGCCTTGTACGCTTCGGCCACTTCGCGCGCCACCACGCCGGTGGCCGGCATGGCCAGGTAAAACAGGAAGTTCGGATCGATGCTGTTCAGGCGGATGCGCAGCGTATATTTGTCCAGCGCCTGCAGGCCCGCGATCGGCCTGTCGTAGCTGAAGTTGCTCTTCAGGGCAGCATCGCCCACCAATTTATCTTCCAGCAAAAACAGCCAGGGCGATTTCAGCGCGGGATCGTACAAGCGCGTCAGGCTGTACACATAATCTTGCGCCGTCACTTCGCGCGGCTTGCCCTTGAAGGCCGGATCGGGCGTAAAGAAGACGCCGGGCTGGAGCTGGAAAATATAGGTCAGTCCGCCATCCTCGACCTTCGGCAGGCCGCGCGCCGTATTGCCCTGCAGCTTGACCGGACGCGCCAGGTAGTCGTAGCGCAGCAGCGGGTCGAACACGTTTTCCATCAGGTTCAGACTGGCCAGGTCGGAGGCGACAGCCGGGTCCAGACCCGTCTCGCTGGTGCTCAGGAACAGGTGCAGGGTCTTGCCGGCGCGCGCCTCAGGCGCGGCATGGCTGGCAGTTGCAAACAAGGTCAGCAAGGCCAGGCCGGCGGCGCAGGCGGTTTTACGCAAAAACATCATCAATGATCCAGTACAGGTGAAAGCAGGCATCAGCCAGCGTACGCGGGCGGGCGACGGGATGCCAATGAAAACAGGCTGCCAGCTTATAACTTTTTGGCATGCGGCTGCTGCATTCTTTCATCAACGCGCCGCACGCTGCCTCTATACTTTGCTTGCAGGTATTTTCCTCGTCTCGAAAACAAACATTGATCACCTATGGCACTTAATTACATCTGGTCCGGCTTTTTCCTCGTAGGTTTCCTGGCCGCCGTGCTGCAGTGGCTGTTTTTGGGCGATACCGATATCTTCAAGCGCATCATCGACGGTACCTTCGAGACGGCGCGCATGGGCGTGATGGATATCGCGCTGCCACTGGCCGGCGTGATGACCTTGTGGCTGGGCATCATGAATATCGGCGAAAAGGCCGGCATCGTCGGCTGGCTGGCGAAAGTGATCGCACCGTTCTTTTCGCGCATCTTCCCGGAAATTCCGAGAGACCACCCGGCCACCGGCCATATGGTGATGAATTTCTCGGCCAACCTGCTGGGCCTGGACAATGCGGCCACGCCGTTCGGTTTAAAGGCGATGGAAAGCCTGCAGACGCTGAACCCGAACAAGGACGAGGCCACCAATGCGCAGATCATGTTCCTGGTGCTGCACACCTCGGGCCTGACCCTGATCCCACTGGCCATCATGGCGCAGCGCTCCATCCTCGGCGCGGCCGATCCGTCCGACATCTTTATTCCCTGCATGATCGCCACCTATGTCGCCACCGTGGTCGGCATCATCACCGTCTCGATCAAGCAGCGCATCAACCTGCTCAACAGCGTCGTGCTGAGCTGGCTGGGCGGCATGACGGCCGCCATCGTCGCCATGATCTGGTACTTCACGCAATACCTGACGAAACAGGAAATCGAGCTGGTGTCGAAGGTGGTCAGCAACCTGGTCTTGATCAGCGTGATCGCCATCTTCATCATCGGTGCGCTGCGAAAAAAAGTGAATGTGTATGACGCCTTTATCGAAGGGGCGAAAGGCGGCATCCAGACCTCGATCACCGTGATTCCCTACCTGGTCGGCATGCTGGTGGCGATCAGCGTGATCCGCAATGCGGGCGTGTTCAATTTCGTCATGAGCGGCTTTAACTGGTTCTTTGCCAACCTCGGCATCAATACGGATTTCGTGCCCGCCTTGCCGACCGCCATGATGAAGCCGCTCAGCGGTTCCGGCTCGAAAGCCATGATGATCGACGCCATGAATACCTATGGCGTCGACTCGTTTGTCGGCCGCCTGGCCTGCGTGTTCCAAGGCTCGGCCGACACCACCTTCTATATCGTGGCCCTGTACTTCGGCTCGGTCGGCATCCGCAAGACGCGCTATGCCATCACGGCCGGCCTGATCGCCGACCTGGCCGGCGTGATCACCGCCGTGTTTGTCGCCTACGTCTTTTTCCATTGAGGAGCACCATGTTACGTCCTGTTCTGATCGCCGCCCTGTTGGCCGGGCTTGGCCTGTCGACGGCGCATGCCCAATTGCCGGACTCCGTCAGCGTGCTGCTGCGCAGCGCGAATATTCCCGAAGACGCCATCGGCGCCATCGTCCTGCGTGGCAATACGGTAGTGATGTCGCATGGGGCCGAACGCAGCATGCAGCCGGCGTCGACCATGAAACTGGTGACCACGGCCGTCGGCCTGGAACAGCTGGGCCCCACCTTCCGCGGCCGCACGGAGCTGCGCACCAGCGCCGACGTCATCAATGGCGTGCTGAAGGGTGACCTGATTTTGCGCGGTGGTGCGGATACCGACTTCAATGCGGACGTGCTGGAGCACATGCTGCAAACCCTGCGCAACCAGGGCATCGTGAAAATCAAGGGCGACCTGATCCTCGACCGCCAGCTGTTCCAGCCGGCTCGGCCCGACATCGGCGCGCCACCGTTCGATGAGTCGGCCGAGTTCCGCTACAACGTGATTCCCGACGCCTTGCTGCTCAATACCAATCTGCTCGATATCGAGCTCAGTTCGACCGCGCAGCAATTGAAATTGCTGATGCTGCCGGCGCTGGAGAACGTCAGCATCAGCAGCGACATGACGCTAATAAAAGGCAATTGTGCGCGCTGGGAAGATGGCTGGCGCCCACCCGAGTACCGGCGCGATGCGGGCGGCAAGCTGCAGGTCATCTTGCACGGCACCTTTCCACAGAATTGCCACAAGGCTTTCAGTATCAATGTGCTGGACCGCAATGATTATGCAGACAAGCTGTTCCGCACGACCTGGAAGCGGCTGGGCGGCACGATTAGCGGCAGCGTGCGCGAAGCGCCAAACACAGGCTTGCCGCCGAGTGCCGAACCGGTCGGCACGCGCATGCTGGCCGACCATGTGGCGCGCGCCCTGCCGGAAGTGCTGCGTGATATCAACAAATCGTCCGACAACACCCTGGCCCGTACCCTCTTCCTCAGCATCGGCAGCCTGCAAAGCGATGGCTGGCTGGGCAGCCGCCCGGTGGCCATGACGGCGCAGGAAGACACGGCCACGCGTTCGCGGCAAGTGATCCAGGAATGGATGCAGCGCCACAATATCGATACGAACGGCATGCTGATCGACAATGGCTCCGGCCTGTCGCGCACGGGCCGCATCGCGCCGCGGCAACTGGCCGGCGTGCTGCAGGCGATGCAGCAAAGCGTGTGGGCGCCCGAGTTCCAATCGAGCCTGCCCATCGTTGCCCTGGACGGCACCATGCGCAAGCGCCTGCTGGGCAGTCCGGTGGCAGCGCGCGCCCGCATCAAGACGGGAACGTTAAAGAATGTGGTGGCGATCGCCGGCTATGTGCCAGACGCCAACAACCAGCAATGCGTGGTGGTGGCCATGATCAATAGCGACCTGGTGGGCAACGGCAATGGCCGCGCGGCAGTCGATGCATTGATCGAGTGGGTGGCCAGAAGCGGTACAACGCCAGTGATCGCAAGCCAATAACCCTTGAACAGCCGGGTCAGCCCCCTCGCCCGCTAGCAATGAACTCTGCGTTGGCGGCATTGAGGGTCTGACCCCAGACTTCGCTTGGGGTCAACAATAACGAATCTTCAGACGAAAAAAAACCCCACTCATCACTGATCGGGGTTTTTCTCTTACTGCGTATAACAAGCCTGACGATAACCTACTTTCACACTGGTTGCAGCACTATCATCGGCGCAAAGTTGTTTCACGGTCCTGTTCGGGATGGGAAGGGGTGGGACCAACTTGCTATGGTCATCAGGCATAACTTGTACTGACGGTTGCTCCCGATTGGGCAGCAGCGTCATGAATCTGGAAGAAGCAAAGATTTTGGGTAATGAATGTCGTATCAACACACACGCAACGTTGTACCGTCTTATCCTCTGCACCTGCTAAGGTTATAGGGACAAGCCGTACGGGCAATTAGTACTGGTTAGCTTAATGCATTACTGCACTTCCACACCCAGCCTATCAACGTCCTGGTCTCGAACGACCCTTCAAAGAGCTCAAGGCTCTGGGAAATCTCATCTCAAGGCAAGTTTCCCGCTTAGATGCTTTCAGCGGTTATCTCTTCCGAACTTAGCTACCCGGCAATGCCACTGGCGTGACAACCGGTACACCAGAGGTTCGTCCACTCCGGTCCTCTCGTACTAGGAGCAGCCCCCTTCAAATTTCCAACGCCCACGGCAGATAGGGACCAAACTGTCTCACGACGTTTTAAACCCAGCTCACGTACCACTTTAAATGGCGAACAGCCATACCCTTGGGACCGGCTACAGCCCCAGGATGTGATGAGCCGACATCGAGGTGCCAAACTCCCCCGTCGATATGAACTCTTGGGAGGAATCAGCCTGTTATCCCCAGAGTACCTTTTATCCGTTGAGCGATGGCCCTTCCATACAGAACCACCGGATCACTATGTCCTACTTTCGTACCTGCTCGACTTGTCAGTCTCGCAGTTAAGCACGCTTATGCCATTGCACTATCAACACGATGTCCGACCGTATCTAGCGTACCTTCGAACTCCTCCGTTACACTTTAGGAGGAGACCGCCCCAGTCAAACTGCCTACCATGCACTGTCCCCGATCCGGATAACGGACCAAGGTTAGAACCTCAAACAAACCAGGGTGGTATTTCAAGGTTGGCTCCACGAGAACTAGCGTCCCCGCTTCAAAGCCTCCCACCTATCCTACACAGATTGGTTCAAAGTCCAATGCAAAGCTACAGTAAAGGTTCATGGGGTCTTTCCGTCTAGCCGCGGGTAGATTGCATCATCACAAACATTTCAACTTCGCTGAGTCTCGGGAGGAGACAGTGTGGCCATCGTTACGCCATTCGTGCAGGTCGGAACTTACCCGACAAGGAATTTCGCTACCTTAGGACCGTTATAGTTACGGCCGCCGTTTACTGGGACTTCAATCAAGAGCTTGCACCCCATCATTTAATCTTCCAGCACCGGGCAGGCGTCACACCCTATACGTCCACTTTCGTGTTTGCAGAGTGCTGTGTTTTTATTAAACAGTCGCAGCCACCAGTTTATTGCAACCCTTTCACCCTCATGGAGTAAACCAATCAAGCTACCGGGGCGTACCTTTTCCCGAAGTTACGGTACCAATTTGCCGAGTTCCTTCTCCCGAGTTCTCTCAAGCGCCTTAGAATACTCATCTCGCCCACCTGTGTCGGTTTGCGGTACGGTCTCGTATGACTGAAGCTTAGAGGCTTTTCTTGGAACCACTTCCGATTGCTTCGTGAACAAGTTCACTCGTCCCATCCCCTTGAATCCTGCGCCCGGATTTGCCTAAGCGCCTTCTATGAGACAGAAACTGACTATTCCAACAGTCAGACAACCTTCCGCGATCCGTCCCCCCATCGCATCATACGACGGTGCAGGAATATTAACCTGCTTCCCATCAGCTACGCATCTCTGCCTCGCCTTAGGGGCCGACTCACCCTGCTCCGATGAACGTTGAACAGGAAACCTTGGGCTTACGGCGTGGAGGCTTTTCACCCCCATTATCGCTACTCATGTCAGCATTCGCACTTCTGATACCTCCAGCATCCTTTACAAGACACCTTCGCAGGCTTACAGAACGCTCTCCTACCATATCCAATAAAGGATATCCGCAGCTTCGGTGACTGGCTTAGCCCCGTTACATCTTCCGCGCAGGACGACTCGATCAGTGAGCTATTACGCTTTCTTTAAATGATGGCTGCTTCTAAGCCAACATCCTGACTGTTTTAGCCTTCCCACTTCGTTTTCCACTTAGCCAATCTTTGGGACCTTAGCTGGCGGTCTGGGTTGTTTCCCTCTTGACGCCGGACGTTAGCACCCGACGTCTGTCTCCCAAGCTCGCACTCATCGGTATTCGGAGTTTGCAATGGGTTGGTAAGTCGCAATGACCCCCTAGCCATAACAGTGCTCTACCCCCGATGGTGATACTTGAGGCACTACCTAAATAGTTTTCGGAGAGAACCAGCTATTTCCAAGTTTGTTTAGCCTTTCACCCCTACCCACAGCTCATCCCCTAATTTTTCAACATTAGTGGGTTCGGACCTCCAGGGCGTGTTACCGCACCTTCATCCTGGCCATGAGTAGATCACTTGGTTTCGGGTCTACACCCAGCGACTGATCGCCCTATTCGGACTCGATTTCTCTACGGCTTCCCTATCTGGTTAACCTTGCCACTGAATGTAAGTCGCTGACCCATTATACAAAAGGTACGCAGTCACGGAACAAGTCCGCTCCTACTGTTTGTATGCACACGGTTTCAGGATCTATTTCACTCCCCTTCCGGGGTTCTTTTCGCCTTTCCCTCACGGTACTGGTTCACTATCGGTCGATTACGAGTATTTAGCCTTGGAGGATGGTCCCCCCATATTCAGACAGGATGTCACGTGTCCCGCCCTACTTGTCGTACGCTTAGTATCACCGGTCCGATTTCACATACGGGGCTATCACCCGCTATGGCTCCTATTTCCAGAGGATTCTGTTATCGGTCCGACTATCACGTACAGGCTCTTCCCATTTCGCTCGCCGCTACTTTGGGAATCTCGGTTGATTTCTTTTCCTGCAGCTACTTAGATGTTTCAGTTCGCCGCGTTCGCCTTGCATACCTATGTATTCAGTATGCAATACCCTAAAAGGGTGGGTTGCCCCATTCGGAAATCTGCGGATCAAAGTGTGTTTGCTCACTCCCCGCAGCTTATCGCAAGCTACTACGTCCTTCATCGCCTGTAATCGCCAAGGCATCCACCATGTGCACTTATTCGCTTGTCCCTATAACGTTAGCCTCTGAAAACCGAAGTCATCAAAGAGCGCTACAGGGATAAGAAAGTACAACGTTGTTGCTTGTTTGTTGATACATACAATCATTACCCATCAAGTCGCCTCATGCATTCCTGCACGCATAGACTTGATCAATAAATAATCTTTACTTCTTCCAGATTGTTAAAGAACATACAGCACTTGGTCTCTAAAAGACCAAACCTAAATTTCATCACCGATGTGATCAACTTACGTTTGAACTTTTTGGTGGAGGATGACGGGATCGAACCGACGACCCCCTGCTTGCAAAGCAGGTGCTCTCCCAGCTGAGCTAATCCCCCTGAGATACTATAGAAACTGGTAGGGCTGGTTGGACTCGAACCAACGACCCCCGCGTTATCAACACGGTGCTCTAACCAGCTGAGCTACAGCCCCAACGCGGTGCTACAAACGACTACTGTTTCTTCTTCAGCTAACAGTCGATAAGTGTGAACATTTGATGGTGAAGCATTACTGCTTCGTGCAAACTCTAGAAAGGAGGTGATCCAGCCGCACCTTCCGATACGGCTACCTTGTTACGACTTCACCCCAGTCACGAATCCTACCGTGGTAAGCGCCCTCCTTGCGGTTAAGCTACCTACTTCTGGTAAAACCCGCTCCCATGGTGTGACGGGCGGTGTGTACAAGACCCGGGAACGTATTCACCGCGACATGCTGATCCGCGATTACTAGCGATTCCAACTTCATGCAGTCGAGTTGCAGACTACAATCCGGACTACGATACACTTTCTGCGATTAGCTCCCCCTCGCGGGTTGGCGGCGCTCTGTATGTACCATTGTATGACGTGTGAAGCCCTACCCATAAGGGCCATGAGGACTTGACGTCATCCCCACCTTCCTCCGGTTTGTCACCGGCAGTCTCATTAGAGTGCCCTTTCGTAGCAACTAATGACAAGGGTTGCGCTCGTTGCGGGACTTAACCCAACATCTCACGACACGAGCTGACGACAGCCATGCAGCACCTGTGTACTGGTTCTCTTTCGAGCACTCCCCAATCTCTCGGGGATTCCAGCCATGTCAAGGGTAGGTAAGGTTTTTCGCGTTGCATCGAATTAATCCACATCATCCACCGCTTGTGCGGGTCCCCGTCAATTCCTTTGAGTTTTAATCTTGCGACCGTACTCCCCAGGCGGTCTACTTCACGCGTTAGCTGCGTTACCAAGTCAATTAAGACCCGACAACTAGTAGACATCGTTTAGGGCGTGGACTACCAGGGTATCTAATCCTGTTTGCTCCCCACGCTTTCGTGCATGAGCGTCAATCTTGACCCAGGGGGCTGCCTTCGCCATCGGTGTTCCTCCACATATCTACGCATTTCACTGCTACACGTGGAATTCTACCCCCCTCTGCCAGATTCTAGCCTTGCAGTCTCCAATGCAATTCCCAGGTTGAGCCCGGGGATTTCACATCAGACTTACAAAACCGCCTGCGCACGCTTTACGCCCAGTAATTCCGATTAACGCTTGCACCCTACGTATTACCGCGGCTGCTGGCACGTAGTTAGCCGGTGCTTATTCTTCAGGTACCGTCATTAGCAGGAGATATTAGCTCCCACCGTTTCTTCCCTGACAAAAGAGCTTTACAACCCGAAGGCCTTCTTCACTCACGCGGCATTGCTGGATCAGGCTTGCGCCCATTGTCCAAAATTCCCCACTGCTGCCTCCCGTAGGAGTCTGGACCGTGTCTCAGTTCCAGTGTGGCTGGTCGTCCTCTCAGACCAGCTACTGATCGATGCCTTGGTAGGCTTTTACCCTACCAACTAGCTAATCAGATATCGGCCGCTCCACGAGCATGAGGTCTTGCGATCCCCCACTTTCATCCGTAGATCGTATGCGGTATTAGCGTAACTTTCGCTACGTTATCCCCCACTCCAGGGTACGTTCCGATATATTACTCACCCGTTCGCCACTCGCCACCAGAGCAAGCTCCGTGCTGCCGTTCGACTTGCATGTGTAAGGCATGCCGCCAGCGTTCAATCTGAGCCAGGATCAAACTCTTCAGTTTAATCTCTGTTACTTTGCCATTTTATTGGCATGGTCGAACCTTTTAATCGGTTCAAACCCCTCGCATTGCGAGATGTTTGCTCACTCAAAAAACTGACAGGCTACTTCCGAAGAAGTATCCTATTTCATTATTTCTTGTGAACATTTGATATTTTAAGTTTGACGTCAATCCGAAGATCAACGCTGCACTTCATCAAATGCCCACACTTATCGACTGTTAATTGTTAAAGAACGGTATTCGGTACTGCGTGTTTCGCGCTATCGACAAAGCGTTGTGTTTGTCAGCTGCGAAGAAGGAAGAGTATGAAGCTTATTCAGCATTTCGTCAACCTTCTTTTTATCCCCGTTTAACTCTGCAACACGGTGTTTTGTGTGCGTCGTTTTGCGAGGAGGCGAATCATATCAAAGGCCATCGAAGTTTGGCAAGCGCTTTTCCAAAAATGCGTGCATGCCCTCTTTCTGCGCCGGCGTGCCGAACGCGGCCTGGAACAAACGGCGCTCGTAGGCGACACCATCGGTCAAGGTGGTCTCAAAGGCGCGGTTGACGCAATCCTTGATCATCATGGCGACCGAGGTCGGCATGGCGGCGATGGTTCTGGCGGCCGCCAGGGTTTCTTCCAGCAGCTTGTCGGCCGGCACCACGCGCGATACCAGGCCGATGCGTTCGGCTTCCACCGCGTCAATCGTGCGCGCCGTCAGCAGCAGGTCCATGGCCTTGGCCTTGCCGATGGCGCGCGGCAGGCGCTGCGTGCCACCTGCACCTGGTGTGACGCCGACCTTGATTTCCGGCTGGCCGAATTTGGCGCTGTCGGCAGCGATCAAAAAATCGCACATCATGGCCAGTTCGCAGCCGCCGCCCAGCGCATAGCCGGCCACCGCCCCCACCACCGGCTTGCGCACGCGCAGGATATGCTCCCAGTTGCGGCTGATATAGCCTTGTGTAAACGTGTCGGGATAGGTGTAGTCGGCCATGGCCGCGATATCGGCGCCGGCGGCAAACGCCTTTTCGCTGCCGGTCAGCACGATGCAGCCGATATTCTCGTCGGCGTCGAACTTGAGCAGCGCGTCGCCCAGCTCGTTCATCATGCGCTCGTTCAAGGCATTCAGGGCCTTGGGACGGTTCAGGCGTATCAGCGCGACTTTGTCCTGGATTTCGATGATCAGGTCTTCGTATTGCATGGTGTCTCCTCTTGATGAACGGTGCTGACGATTGTAGCGGCTAATGGCGGCGCCACTGCGGCAGCGCTGTTATTATTATCAACCTGCTCACCCACCTCGACGCGTGCCGTATTTTCTCCACCCTATTCCACTCTCTGACCAGCCGCCTGCGCGGTGACGGTTCCGCCGCCACCGTCAATTTCCGCCGCCTGTGGTTCAGCAACGGCCTCAATTGCTTTGGCGCCCAGATCACTTCGCTGGCCCTGCCTCTGTGCGCGGTATTGCTGCTGCATGCGACGCCGGAACAGATGGGCATCCTGGTCGCCTTGCAGGCGCTGCCGTTTGCGCTGTTCGGCCTGCCCGTCGGCGTGCTGCTGGACCGGCGCAGCAAGCATCCGATCATGCTGTTCAGCGAGAGCATGTCGGGCCTGGCGCTGGCCAGCGTGGCGGTGGCGTACTGGTGCGGCGTGCTGTCGATGCCGTGGCTGTATATCGTGGGTTTTATTATCGGCACCGGTTTCGTGGTCGGCGGCGGCGCCGAACAGGTGTTTTTGACTTTTCTCGTCGGGCGCGACGGCTTGATCGATGCGCAATCGAAATTTGCCGCCACGGAATCGGCCTCGCGCCTGATCGGACCGGGCATGGCGGGCGTGCTGGTGCAAACCCTGTCAGCGCCAGTCGCCATCCTGTGCACGGCCTGCGGCTATCTGATTTCCGTATTCAATTTGCGCGCCATGAGCGTGCGCGATCCGCGTCCCGCGCCGTCGCATAATCACCCCTTGCGCGATATTGCCGATGGGCTGCTGTTTGTCTGGCGCGAACCGCTGCTGCGCGCGCTGGCCTGGGGCGCCGGCGTCTGGCACTTTTTGTTTTACGCCAGCATGGCCTTGACGGTGCTGTTCGCCACGCATGACCTGGGCATGAGTCCCGGCGTGCTGGGCATGGCGCAAATGCTGGGCGGCGCCGGCGTGCTGGTCAGCGCCATCGTCGTCAAACCGCTGACGCGCCGTTATGGCGCCGGCAAGGTAATCCTGATCGGCCTGGCGTCGACCTCGCTGTGCTTCGTGCTGACGCCGGCGATACCGGCCAACCTGTTCGGCAGCGCCACCGCCAGTGCGGCGGCGTATGCCGTGCTGATGTTCTTTTTCGATTGCGGCGTGATGCTGTTCTTTATTCCCTACCTGGGCCTGCGCCAGAAAGTCACGCCCGACGCCATGCTGGGACGGATGACCTCGACCATGCGCTTTTTGACGGTGGCCACGGCGCCGCTGGGCGCGCTGGCGGCCGGCTGGGTGGCCGAGCACTTCGGCGTGCGCAGCGGCATGGCCTGCATCGCGGCCGGCAGCATCCTGCTCACGATCGCGATGGTGTGGGGCACGCCGCTACGCAAGGCGCGCGGCTGAAGCACAAAATCGATAGAGGGTGTATAAGATTGCTTTGCCGACACTATTCAACACGAAGCCGGCCAGACTTGATTTATATCAAGGATTTCCTCCGGGTAAATCCATAAGCTGCAAATATTTCCAAGGAGCACATTATGTTCAAGACGATCCTCTTCCCTACCGACGGCTCGCCGCTGTCCGACCAGGCCGCCAATACCGCCATCGCCTTCGCCCAATTGAACCAGGCCAAGCTGGTCGCCGTCAGCGTGGTGCAGCCATTTCCGTTTTCGCCGATGGCCGACGGCGGCATCGTGCTCGACGCCAGCCTGTACGAGCAGCAGATGAATGAATCGGCGCAGCGCGCGATCGAGAAAATCGGCGAGGCCGCGCGCGCCGCCAACGTGCCGTTCGAAGGCGTGGTCGCGCTGTCGCCCAGCCCGCACGAGGAAATCGTCAATACGGCGCAAGCCTATCAGTGCGACATCATCCTGATGGCCTCGCATGGCCGCAAGGGCCTGAACAAATTGTTCGTGGGCAGCGAAACACAAAAAGTGTTGGCGCATACCCACCTGCCTGTCATGGTATTGCGTTAAACATTACTGCAAGCACTACTGCGGCTGCTTCGGCAGCAGCACCCACACCATGCCGCTCTGCTTCATGCGGCCGGCATTCTCGGCCGCTTCCGCGCCGAAGCCAAAGAAATAATCGACCCGGATCGGCCCGCGGATGGCGCCGCCCGTGTCCTGCGCCATCACCAGGCGCTGCATCGGGATATCGCTGTTCGCCTGCGTGGTCGACAGGAACACGGGCACGCCCAGCGGCACGAAACGCGAGTCGATGGCCACCGAGCGCTGCGGCGTCAGCGGCACGCCCAGCGCGCCTTTCGGCCCCACCTTCGGATCGGGCAAGCGCTCTTCCTTGAAGAACACATAGCTGGGATTGGCGTTGAACAGCTCGTCCTTGCGGGTCGGATGGCCTGCGATCCAGGCCTTGATGCCCTGCGCCGAGGCCTGGCTCATGGTCAATTCTCCCTTGTCGACCAGGTAGCGGCCGATCGACTGGTAGGGATGGCCATTCTGATCCGCATAGGCCACGCGCACGGTTTCCTGGGTGTCGGTCAGCTGCACCCTGCCGCTGCCCTGCACCTGCAGAAAAAACGCTTCCACCTCATCGTCGACCCACAGCAATTCCTTGCCCGTCACGGAGGTGGCGCGCTCGATATCGGCGCGCGTGGCATATGGCACCACTTTCTTGCCGACCAGCTTGCCGCGCAGCCGCATGTTTTTCAGTTCCGGATACACGCTGGACAAGTCCACCGTCACCAGATCGTCCGGCACCTTGTACAGCGGCGTCTGGTATGGCCCGCCGCGTTTGCGCGCGCCATGCAGCAGCGGTTCGTAATAGCCTGTCACCAGGCCGGAATTGGCCCCATCGGCGGCGACCATCTGGTTCGGCACGAAAAACGCTTCGAAGAACTGGCGGATCGCCTTGTCGCTGTCGGCATTGACCTGGCGCGCAATCGTGCATGACTCTTTCCAGTCGGGCCGCTTGACCAGCACGGCGCACGAGGCCATGAAGGCGGGCCAGGCCGCGCGCACGTCGTCGCGGGCCCAGCCGGGCAAGGCGGCAAAGCCGACCGGCACAAAAGTGGGCGCCTGGGCGTCCTTGGCGTCAGGCGCGGCCGGTTTGGCCGGCACGGGCTTGACGACCGATGGCGTAATGGCCGGCGGCTTGGCCGGCACGGGCGTCAGCGGCACCGTGCTGGTGCATGCGGACAACGCCAGCGCGACGGCGACGCTTGAAACGAGTAGACTGAGGCGTAAAGACATAGGAGAGCGTATGTGGATCTTGGTAATGGAAGCGATGGTGGCGTTTTTCCTGCTGGCGTTTATCGTCTGGTGGACCATGTATTCGGGCAAGAAGCCCACGCCGCCAGCGCAGAAACAGGTGGCAACCGACAAGGACGCCACCGAAAAACTGAAATAAGGAAGTGCGCGTAGTTTAGTGCAGCGTGCGCGGCAGCGACAACACGAACTCGGGAATCTGCGCTTCGAACTGGTGGCCGTCTTCGGCCACGCAGAAATATTCACCGAGCATGGTGCCTTGCGGCGTGGCCAGCACGGTGCCGCTCGTGTATTCGAACTGCTCGCCCGGCTGCAGCAGCGGCTGGTGGCCGACGGCGCCCAGGCCGCGCACTTCTTCCACCTTGTTGTTGGCGTCGGTGATCACCCAGTGGCGCGAGATCAGCTGCGCGCCGGCGGTGCCCGTGTTGACCACGCGAATCGTGTAGCTGAACACATGGCGGCCCTGGTCGGGCGCCGATTGCTCCGGCAAATACTGTGTCTTGACCGTTACCGTAAATTCATAAGTCGCCATCGTCGTCCTTGTCTGGTTCATGAGGTGTCGCGCCACAGCCTCGCCGGCTGGTGCGCAAGAGGTATTCTGTGTTTCAAAAGGGCATGGCAACGGCGTCAAGCGTAAAATAGCGCAACTTTGCATCTTCTACCCTCTGGCCCTATCTCACCATGACTACATTTCGCATCGCTCCCAGCATCCTGTCCGCCGACTTCGCCCGCCTGGGCGAGGAAGTACGCAACGTCGTCACCGCCGGCGCCGACATCATCCACTTCGACGTGATGGATAACCATTATGTGCCGAACCTGACGATCGGCCCGCTGGTCTGCGAAGCCATCCGCCCGCATGTGCAAGTGCCCATCGACGTGCACCTGATGGTCAAGCCTGTCGATCGCATTATCCCGGATTTCGCCAAAGCCGGTGCGAACATCATCACCTTCCATCCGGAAGCGTCGGAGCATCTGGACCGTTCGCTGCAGCTGATCCGCGACAACGGCTGCAAGGCCGGCCTGGTGTTCAACCCGGGCACGCCGCTGCATTACCTGGAGCATGTGATGGACAAGATCGACATCATCCTGATCATGTCGGTCAATCCCGGTTTCGGCGGCCAGTCCTTTATTCCGCAGGCCTTGAAAAAAATCGCCGAAGCGCGCCGCATGATCGATGAATCGGGCCGTGACATCATGCTCGAAGTCGACGGCGGCATCAAGATCGACAATATCGCCGCGGCAGCCGCTGCCGGCGCCGACACCTTTGTCGCCGGCTCGGCCATCTTCGGCAAGCCTGACTACAAGGCCGTGATCGACGCCATGCGCGCCGAGTTGGCCAAGACAGTGGCCAAGACGGTGAGCAACTGATGGCGGCGGGCACGGTGAAACATGCAGTGCTGGCCGGCGTGCGCGCCGCCATTATCGACCTCGATGGCACGATGCTCGACACCGTGCCCGACTTTCATGTCGCCATCAACGGCATGCGCGGCGAATTCGAGCTGCCGCCGATCAGCGCCGAAGCGATTTCGCTGATGATAGGCAAGGGCTCGGAAAACCTGATCCGCACGGTACTGGCGCTGGACTTCGACCCTGCCGGCGTGGAGCAGCGTTTCGAACAGGCGATGGATGGCTACCAGCGCCATTACCTGGCGATCAACGGCCAGTACAGCACCCTGTACCCGGACGTGGAAAAGGGCCTGGCGGCGATGAAGGCGGCCGGGCTGCGCCTGGCCTGCGTCACCAACAAGCCGATCGCGTTCGCCCTGCCCCTCTTGAAGCTGAAAAATCTCGATCAGTACTTCGAGATCGTCTACGGCGGCGACTCGCTGGCGAAGAAGAAACCGGACCCGCTGCCCTTGCTGCAGGTGTGCGCGGACTTCGACCTGGCGCCGTCGACCGTGGTGGCCATCGGCGACTCGTCGAACGACGCGCAAGCGGCCCGCGCTGCGGGTTGCCCCGTGTTGACGGTACCGTATGGCTACAACCACGGACACTCTATACACGATACCGATTCCGATGGTATAGTAAATACGCTGCTCGAAGCGGCTCATGTCATAAGCATGCAAGTGGTTCAACCCTGATTCGACACTCAACCGCATACTGACCAAACCCAACACCTTATCGTGAACACGTTTCTCATCAAAAAACACAATGTCACCCAAACCGGCTCGATTGAGGCCTGGCTTTGGCGACGCTGGCAATCCTGGCAGGCCTGAGGCCGAGCCGTACGATGATTGCTGTCGTGTGCACGCTTGCATGCGACAGGTTTTTTGATAACCCACTGCGGGCGCTGTGCACACTTGCACCCCTGCGGCATGGAGAGACACATGACCGAACTCGAATTCAAATCGCTGGCCCAGCAAGGCTATAACCGCATCCCATTGATCGCGGAAGCCTTCGCCGACCTGGAAACCCCGCTCACCTTGTACCTGAAACTGGCGCAGACCCAGCAGGGCGGCAAGAACACCTTTCTGCTCGAATCGGTCGTCGGCGGCGAACGCTTCGGACGTTTTTCGTTCATCGGCCTGCCCGCCACCACCGTGCTGCGCACGTTTGGCAACCGCACCGAGATCGTCAAGAACGGCGCCGTGATCGAGGTGCACGAAGGCAATCCGCTCGACTTCATCGAACAGTACCAGTCGCGTTTCAAGGTGGCGCTGCGCCCCGGCATGCCGCGTTTCTGCGGCGGCCTGGCCGGCTACTTCGGCTACGACACGGTGCGCCATATCGAGAAAAAGCTGGCCGGCGGTGCGCCGAAAGACGACCTGGGCCTGCCCGATATCCAGCTGATGGTGACCGAAGAACTGGCCGTGATCGACAACCTGTCCGGCAAACTGTATCTGATCGTCTATGCCGACACCACCCAGCCCGAGTCCTTCAGCAAAGCGCGCCAGCGCCTGAAAGACCTGCGCATGATGCTGCGCCGCGGCGTCGACGCCCCCGTCACCAGCAGCTCGGTGCGCACCGAAACCATCCGCGATTTCTCGAAAGAAGACTACCTGAAGGCGGTCGCCAGGGCGCATGAATACGTGATGGCGGGCGATTTGATGCAGGTGCAGATCGGCCAGCGCATCCGCAAGCCTTACGTTGACTCTCCGCTGACCCTGTACCGCGCGCTGCGTTCGCTGAATCCGTCGCCATACATGTACTTCTATAACTTCGGCGACATGCAGATCATCGGCGCTTCGCCCGAGATTTTGGTGCGCAACGAGACCACGCCGGACGGCGGCAAGAAAGTGACCCTGCGCCCGATCGCCGGCACGCGTCCGCGCGGCGCCACGCCCGAGCGCGACGCGGAACTGTCCGCCGAACTGCTGGCCGATCCGAAAGAGATCGCCGAACACGTGATGCTGATCGACCTGGCGCGCAACGACATCGGCCGCATTGCGACGACGGGCAGCGTGCAGGTCACCGACCGCATGGTGATCGAAAAATACTCGCATGTGCAGCACATCGTCTCGAACGTGGAAGGCACCCTGAAAGACGGCCTGTCCAACCTCGACGTGCTGCGCGCCACCTTCCCGGCCGGCACCCTGACCGGCGCGCCGAAAGTGCGCGCCATGGAAGTGATCGACGAACTGGAAATCACCAAGCGCGGCATCTATGGCGGCGCCTGCGGCTACCTGTCGTTTGGCGGCGAAATGGACGTGGCGATCGCGATCCGCACCGGCGTGATCAAAGACGGCATGCTGTACGTGCAGGCCGCGGCCGGCATCGTGGCCGACTCGATCCCGGAAATGGAATGGCAGGAAACCGAAAACAAGGCGCGCGCCGTGCTGCGCGCCGCCGAACAAGTACAAGATGGCCTGGATGGGGAGTTTTAAGATGCTGCTGATGATCGACAACTATGACTCCTTCACCTACAACATCGTGCAGTATTTCGGCGAACTGGGCGAAGACGTGCGCGTGTACCGCAACGATGAAATCACCATCGCCGAAATCGAGGCGCTGAACCCGGACCGCATCTGCATCTCGCCCGGCCCGAAAGCGCCAGCGCAGGCCGGCATTTCGGTGGAAGTGCTGAAACACTTCGCCGGCAAGAAACCGATACTGGGCGTCTGCCTGGGCCACCAGGCCATCGGCGAAGCATTTGGCGGCAAGGTGATCCGCGCCAAGCAGGTCATGCATGGCAAAACTTCTGTCATCGCGCATACCGGCGTGGGCGTCTTCAAGGACCTGCCCTCCCCCTTCACAGTGATCCGCTACCACTCACTGGCAATCGAACGCGCCTCGCTGCCTTCCTGCCTGGAAGTGACGGCGTGGACCGACGACGGCGAAATCATGGGCGTGCGCCACCGGGAATTCGATATCGAGGGCGTGCAGTTCCACCCCGAATCGATCCTGTCGGAGCACGGCCACGCCCTGCTGAAGAATTTTCTCGAGCGCTGATTTTTTCCCGGCACGCCCCCGGCGTGCCCTCAGTGTCCTCCTGCGCCATCATTGAAGAAGGAAGCATCATGCCGATCACCCCACAAGAAGCCCTGCTGCGCTGTATCGAACACCGCGAAATCTTTCACGACGAAATGCTGTACCTGTTCCGCCAGATCATGTCCGGCGAAATGTCGCCCACCATGATCGCGGCACTGACCATGGGCCTGCGCGTGAAAAAGGAAACCATCGGCGAAATCGCCGCCGCCGCGCAAGTGATGCGCGAGTTTTCCACCAAGGTGCCGATGGCCGACACCACCAACCTGCTCGACATTGTCGGCACCGGCGGCGACGGCGCGCATACCTTCAATATCTCCACCGCCTCGATGTTCGTGGCGGCGGCGGCCGGCGCGCGCGTGGCCAAGCATGGCGGACGCAGCGTCTCGTCCTCGTCCGGCAGCGCCGACGTGCTGGACTCGCTGGGCGTCAACATCAACCTGCAGCCCGAGCAGATCGCCCAGTCGATCGCGCAGACCGGCATCGGCTTCATGTACGCGCCGAACCACCACGCCGCCATGAAGCATGCGGCGCCGGTGCGCCGCGAACTGGGCGTGCGCACCATCTTCAACATCCTGGGTCCGCTGACCAATCCGGCCGGCGCGCCGAACATCTTGATGGGCGTATTCCACGCCGACCTGGTCGGCATCCAGGTGCGCGTGCTGCAGCGCCTCGGGGCGCAGCACGCCATCGTGGTCTACGGCCGCGACAATATGGACGAAGTGTCGCTGGGCGCCGGCACCATGGTGGGTGAACTGGTCAACGGCGAGATCCGCGAATACGAAATCCACCCGGAAGATTTCGGTTTGCAGATGATCGCCAGCCGCAACCTGAAGGTGGCCGACTCGGTCGAATCGAAAGCGAAGATGATGGAAGCGCTGCGCGGCGAGCCTGGCGCCGCTTCCGATATCGTGGCCCTGAACGCGGGCACGGCGCTGTATGCGGCCGGCGTGGCCAGCTCGATCGAAGATGGCCTGGCGCGTGCGCGCACGGCCGTCAGCTCGGGCGCGGCGCTGGCGAAACTCGAGCAGTTCGTGCGCGTCACGCAGCAGCTGGGCGCCCCGGCGCAAGCGTAATCCTCACCGCAACCTATGGAATAGCGACCATCATGTCCGACATACTCGATAAAATCCTGGCCGTGAAAGCCGATGAAGTGGCCAAGGCCAAGGCCTACCGCAGCCTGGCCAGCCTGCGCGGCGACGTCGAAAACGACAGCGCCCTGCGCGCCGACCTGCGCAATTTTGAAGCGAGCCTGCGCCAGCACATCGCCGATGGCAAACCTGGCATCATCGCCGAAGTAAAAAAGGCCTCGCCGTCGAAAGGCGTGATCCGCGCCGACTTCCGCCCGGCCGACATTGCCGCCAGCTATGCCCAGCACGGCGCGGCCTGCCTGTCGGTGCTGACCGATGTGCAGTTCTTTCAAGGCTCGGTCGAATACCTGCGGCAGGCACGCGCCGCTTGCGCGATTCCCGTGCTGCGCAAGGACTTCATGGTCGACATGTACCAGATCTATGAAGCGCGCGCGATGGGCGCCGACTGCATTTTGCTGATCGTCGCCGCGCTCGACCATGGCCTTATGGCCGAGATGGAGGCCTGCGCCCACGAGCTGGGCATGGGCGTGCTGATCGAAAGCCACGACGGCGCCGAACTCGATGCGGCTTTAAAACTCAAGAGCGCGCTGATCGGCATCAACAACCGCAACCTGCGCACCTTCGAGACGTCGCTGGAGACCACCATCGGTCTCTTGCCACGCATCGGGCAGGACAAATTGATCATTACGGAGTCCGGCATCCTCGGCACGGCCGACGTGCAGCGCATGCGCGCGGCCAATGTGCACAGCTTCCTGGTGGGCGAAGCGTTCATGCGCGCACCGGACCCGGGCGTGGAACTGGCGCGTTTGTTCAGTTAAATCACACCGGCGGCCTTGACGACGCTCAGGCCGCCGATATCGAATTCGATGCGGTCGCGGCCATTTTCCTTGGCCAGGTACAGCGCCGCGTCGGCGCGCGACAGCAACTGCTCCAGTTCTTCATGTTCCGACGCCTGGCAGGCCACGCCGATGCTCACGGTGCAGGACGGCAGTCCCTTGCCATTCGGTGCGCACAGCAGGCCGCGGAGTCGTTCTGCCGCGCTGAGGGCATGATGCGGCGCCATGTCGGGCATCAGCACGACGAATTCCTCGCCACCGAAACGCGCCACGCAGTCGGCTTCGCGCAGCGCGCCGCTGATGACCATGGCCACATGCGCCAGCACCTGGTCGCCCACGGCATGGCCATGCCGGTCATTGATCAACTTGAAATAATCGAGGTCGATACTGAGCAAGGTCAGCGGACGGCGATGGCGCCGCAGGCTCGCCTTGGCGCGCGCATAGCAGTCGCCAAAGCCGCGCCGGTTCAATACCTGCGTCAGCGGATCGTGGGTCGAACGACGCTCCAGGATGGTCTGCAGGCGGCGCGTGGCCATGGTCATGAACCCCACTGTCAGCAGCAGCGCCATGAAATTGGCGGCCGCCAGGTAGATACTGGCGCGCGTGCCGGCCGCCAGCATGTCGACCACGCTGACGCCGCCCTGCAACAGCGCCGCGACGCCGCGCGTCAGCACCACGCCGGCTTGCACCAGCATCAAGCCGCCGAAGAAAAAACTCGAAAAGTGCCGCTCGCCGTGCGACCACACCAGCTGCGCCTGGCGCGCATAGAACAGGAAGACGGTCAGCGAAAAAATCGCCACGCGCATGGAAAAATCGCTGTGCGCCAGCAGCCACCAGGCCAGGCCGGCCGTGCCAAGGACACAGGCCAGCGCATAAAAACGCAGGCTGGGCTTCTGGCCGTAGAATTTTTCCGTGCCCAGCATCGACAGGCCGATGCCCAGCAACAGGCTGGCATTGGCGCCCAGCAGCGAGACCGCATCGGGCAGGACGTGACGCGTGCCGAACAGCACGGAAGCGCAGACCAGCAGCAGCAAGCCGGCCGACCAGTGGCCCAGGCCGTCCACTTCGCGCCGGAAGCTGCGATACACGGAAAACATGACGATCGTCATGGCTGCGCACATCAGGGTGGTCATCAGCATGATGGTGCGAGGATCGAGTGTTTCCACGGTCATGCAGAGCCTAAAGAGTAATTACAATGATTTTAGTTCAGTTATGGCCAGTTTCAGGAAAATATCATGTTGCGCTCTCAACCGCACAAGCTCATGGGTGGCGGCAGAGCGAAGGCAACACTGGCATCGCCGGCGATTTCGACACGGTCGCGGCCCAGTTGCTTGGCCCGGTACAGCGCCCGGTCGGAGCGCAGCAGCAGGCTGTCGAGCTCTTCGCCCTGCACGTGCTGGCAGGCGATGCCGATGCTGAGCGTATAGGCCGGCAAGCCCGGTACCGCGCGCGGCTGGCGCAATGCATGCCGGATGCGCTGCGCCACCAGTTCGGCGCGCGCCTGCCGGGTATCGGACAGCAGCACCACGAACTCCTCGCCGCCGAAACGCGCCACCGCGTCGCTGCCGCGCAGCACGCCGCTGATCACCGCTGCCACGTCGATCAGCACCTGGTCGCCCACGGCATGGCCATGCACGTCATTGATGGCCTTGAAAAAATCCAGGTCGATGCTCATCACGGCGATCGGCATGCCGCCGCGCCGCGCCCGCGCGCTTTGCCTGGCATGGACTTCGCCAAAGCCGCGCCGGTTCAATACCGATGTCAGCGGATCGCGGTTCGAACGCTGTTCCAGCAACATGTGCAGCTGGCGCGTGGCCACCGTCATGAAACCGACCGGCAGCAGCAAGGTCATGAAGGACAGGATGGCCAGATACATGCTGTGATGGGGGCCGCCATGCAGGATGTCATAGCCGGCACCGCCCGCCTGCAAGGCCGTGATGCCGCGATGCAGCAAGGCCAGCGAAGGCAGCAGGCTCAAGGCGCAGAAAAGCCAGGTGGTCAAGTGGCGCTCGCCATGGCGCGCGATGACCACCGCCTGGTTGAACAGCAATGCCATCATCAGGAAGGAATACATCGCCACGCGGGTGGGAAAGTCGGGCCGCCAGACCAGCCAGATCAGCATCACCACCAGGCCCAGCAGCCAGGTCACGTGGAACAGGCCCCACCCCGGCGGTTGGCCATAAAAGCGCTGGGTGCCGATCATCTGCATGCCGGCGCCCCACAGGAAAACAGAATTGGCAATCGGCAACAAAATAAGTTCCGGCACCAGGCCGGTCAGCGCGAACAAGGCGCTGGCCAGTATCAGTCCCGACAGGCCAAGCACCCAGTCCCGCAGGCCGCGCACGGAAAGCGGGAAGCTGCGCTGCGCGGAAAACATGACCACTGCCATGGCTATCGCCATCACAGTGAACATTAAAATAATAGTGGCGGGGTCGAGTTTCACAGGGAGAGGATACGGTGGCGGAAAGTCGCGCCAAACATGCCGAAAAGCATGATAAATTTCGCGACAGAAATTGTACCTTGAAACTCCGTATTAAAACTACTGGCGGGTCCAATCTTGCCATAGCAGTGATACGCTGCCCCGCCATTTACCAGCTTTTACAACATCTGCGCCGTCGGCCGTTTCCAAGCCGATAATTTTTTCGATGCCGGCAAGATAACAAAATTGACATTCGGTACACGGTCGCCCTGCAGGCTGGCCGTAAAGGTCATCAGCTCGTCGCGGCGGAATGCATGGATCGCCACCTGGGCGCCGACCGCGTAGCGCGACAGCAGGTTGTCCAGGTTGCTGCCCGTCACGCGCAGGCCGTCCAGCGCCACCAGCACATCGCCTGCCGACAGGCCGGCCTGGTGGGCGGCGCCACCCTGGTGGACCTGCGCCAGCTTCGCGTCGCTGGCCAGGTTCACGTCCAGGCTCGGTTTTTCGCCTTTGCGCACATCGCTGTATTTCACGCCGAACGGCGCCAGCAGGCGCGCCAGCGGCACGTCGTCGGTGCCGCGGATATAGCGCTCGAAGAACGGTTTCATGCGCGTGCCGCTGATTTCATCGAACAGCGCCTCGACCTCGGCCGGCGTCACGCCGCGGCCTTCGCCTTTCCTGTTTCCTTTACCCTGGTAGAAATCGCGGCCATAACGCTGCCACAGCGCCTGCATCACGTCATCGAGCGACTGCTCGCCGCCGGACTTGCTGCGGATGGTCAGGTCCAGCGCCAGCGCGATCAGCGAACCCTTGGTGTAGTAGCTGACGATGGCGTTCGGCGCATTTTCGTCCTGGCGGTAGTATTTGCCCCAGGCGTCAAAACTCGAATCGGCCACGCTCTGCTTGGTGCGGCCGCTGCCGCGCAAGACGCTGTTGACGGTCTTGCCCAGCAGTTTGAAATAGGCCGCTTCGTCGATCAGGCCGGCGCGCACCAGCATCAGGTCATCGTAATAGCTGGTAAAGCCTTCGAACAGCCACAGCAGCGGCGTATAGCTTTCCGCCTGCAGCTGGTACGGCGCAAACGCGGCCGGCTTGATGCGCTTGACGTTCCAGGTATGGAAATACTCGTGGCTGCACAGGCCGAGGAACTTCAGGTAGCCGTCGCCGATCTCGGCGCTGGTGGAAGCCGTGGTCGGCAGGTCGGCGCGCGCGCAGATCAGCGCGGTCGAGGCGCGGTGCTCCAGCCCGCCATAGCCATCACCCACCGCCATGGTCATGAACACATAGCGGTCCATCGGCGCTTTTTTGCTCTTCGGCTCGAAAAAGGCGATCTGGGTTTCGCAGATGGCTTTCAGGTCGCGGCACAAGCGGTCGAGGTCCAGGTTCGGCACCTTGCCGGTGACGACGATATCGTGCGGCACGCCATGCGCCTTGAAAGTGGCCAGCGCGAAGTCGCCCATTTCCACCGGGTGGTCGATCAGCTCGTCGTAATTGGCGGCCTGGTAGCTGCCGAAGCCATAGCGCTTGGCTTTCAGTTCGGGCAAGGTGGTGGCCACGCGCCAGTTCCTGCAGGCGGCGTCCTTCGGCTGCACGATGTTCACTTCGTGCGGTTCGGATTCCTGACCCAGCACGCTCAAAAAGACGCTGGTGCCGTTGAAAAAGCCGTGGTTCTGGTCCAGGTGGGCGGCGCGCACCGACAGGTCCCAGGCATACACGTCGTATTCGACCGTCAGGGCGCCGTCGCAGGGCGCGGCCTGCCATGAGTGTTTGTCGAGCTTGGCCAGCGCCACGGCCTTGCCGCCGCATTCGGCGCGGATGCTGACGATATTGCGCGAAAATTCGCGGATCATGTAGCTGCCCGGGATCCAGGCCGGCAGCGACAGCACCTGGCCGATGGCGGCCGGCTGGCTGACTGTCAGGCTGACGCGGAACAGGTGGCCGGCCAGGTCCAGCGCGGCGATGGTGTAGATGATGCCGGCGGCGGGCGCTCTGGCGATGACTTTTTTGACTGGTGCTTTTTTCATGTTTTCCTCGTGATTACAAATCGTCTGGCGTATCGATGTCGCGCAAGACGCCATTATCGGTCACGGCCACTTCGCGCGCCACATGGCTGCGCACGATGGCGCGCGCGCCCTGGTCGCCGTCCAGCGCCAGCAGCAGCGGCAGGTGGAAGGCACTGAACGCCACCGGATTGCCGCGCCGGCCCTGGCACACCGGTACCGCGATGTGCGCCCCGTCGCCGATCGCCTGCGACAGGGCGGCGATGGTCGCCGGCGCCACGTACGGCATGTCGCCCAGCGCGATCAGCCAGCCCGGCGCGCCGCGCGCGTAATCGATGGCGCAGGTCAGCGACGCCGCCATGCCCGTATCGGCATCATGGCAGACGCGCACTTCGCAGCCCAGGGACCCGAGCAGGCGCGCGACCTGCGTGTCGTCCGGGCGCACCACGGCGATCACGCGCGGCAGCGCGGCCAGCAGGTTGCGGGCCGCCGCCACCACCACCGCCTGGCCCGCGTACGGACCTTCGGGCAGCGGCTGCAGCAATTTGTTCTGCACGCCGGAAGGGTCGAAACGCCGTCCCCTGCCGGCCGCCAGCAAAATGCCGATCATGCTTGCGCCAGGGTGGTGGCGGCATCCTTGATGGCGGCGCGGATGCGTTGATAGGTGCCGCAGCGGCAGATATTGCCGCTCATGGCGCTGTCGATATCGGCGTCGCTGGGCGACTGGTTGGCGCGCAGCAGCGCCGTTGCGCTCATCACCTGGCCGCTCTGACAATAGCCGCATTGCGGCACGTCGTGGCGCACCCAGGCCGCCTGTATTGCGCTGCCCACCTGGTCGTTTTCCATCGCTTCGATGGTGGTGATCTTTTGCCGGCCCACCATTGATATCGGCGTGATGCACGCGCGGATCGGCTGGCCGTCCAGGTGCACGGTGCAGGCGCCGCACAGGGCCGCGCCGCAGCCGAACTTGGTGCCGGTCAGGTTCAGGTTGTCGCGCAGCGCCCACAGCACCGGGGTGGACGGATCGGCATCGACCTGCATGTCGCGACCATTGATATTCAAGGTGATCATCTGCGGCTCTGGCTCTTTATTGGGATGGCATGGCGCCAACGCTCCATGATACCCAAAAAGCGCGAAAAAAATGGCGAAAAAAAGCGCGCCTGCGAGGGCGCGCCTGTCGGTCCTGCCTACCGTTGCTTACTTGACGGTCGACAGTTTCTGTTCCAGCGTCTTGGTATCGATCGCGCCCGGAATGCGGCTGCCGTCGGCAAAGAAGATCGCCGGCGTGCCCGAGACGCGCAATTGCTGGCCCAGCGCCAGGATCTTGTCGTGCGGGTTGGCGCAGCTGGCCGCCACCGTGGCCGGCACTTTACCGTTCAGCATCCAGTCGTCCCAGGCCTTGTTGCGGTCCGGTGCGCACCAGATATTGCGCGACTTGGTGATCGAGTCCGGCGACAGGATGTTGTACATGAAGGTGTAGACGGTGACGTTGTCGATTTCCTTCAACGCGTTCTGGCGGAAGCGCTTGCAATAGCCGCAGTTCGGATCTTCGAACACGGCGATCACGCGCTTGCCATTGCCCTTGACGGTTTTCAGGGCCGAGCCCAGCGGCAGGTCCGAGAACTTGATGCGGTTGACTTCGTCCAGGCGTTCCTTGGTCAGGTCCTGCGAGGTCTTGGCGTCGAACACGTGGCCGACGAACAGGTATTGCGCATTCTTGTCGGTGTACAGGATATCGCCGCCGGTACGCACTTCGTACAGGCCGGCGTACGGGGTTTCCTTGATCGAGTCGACCGTGGCGCCTTCGCCCAGGCGTGGCTCGATCAGCTTCTTGATAGTCGCTTCCACCGGGGTCTCGGCGCCGGCGCACGACATCAGCAGGCCGGACGTCACCAGCAATGCCATTTTGCTTATTTTAATCACTTACTTCTCCAATTGATCACAAAACAATCGCCGCAGCCTTCCAGCTGCGGCGATCTTGATGCGGATTTGCTGTCAGCGCTGATTGCCCAATGCATGCGAAATCATTTTCCGCTTCAGCGCCGGCAATTTATCCAGCAAGTTTAATCCCAAATTGCGAACCACGCGCAGCGGCTCCAGATCGGTGCCGAACAGGCGCGCCAGGCCATCGGTCGCCATCAGCATCAGCATCACGTCTTCCTTGCGCGCGCGCGCATAACGGGCCAGCACGCGCTCGTCGCCGATGCCGCGGTGCGCTTCGCGTTCGCCGATGGTTTTCACCAGCTGCGCCACATCGGCAAAACCGAGGTTCATGCCGTGGCCCGCCATCGGATGGACCACGTGAGCGGCGTCGCCGACCAGCGCCACGCGCGGCGCCACCATGGCGTGCGGACGGATCAGGCGCAGCGGGAAGGCGCGTATCAATTCGGGCTGCAAGGGCGTCAGGGTGCCCAGCTTGTCGTGGCACCAGGCGGACAGGCGCGCGGCCAGCTGCGTGGCCGATTCGGCCTGCAGGGTATCGGCCAGCGCATCGGGCGCCGACCAGACCAGTGAAACGCGGTCGCCCGGCAGCGGCAGCAGCGCGATAATTCCGTCGGCGCCCGTAAACCACTGGTGGGCCGCGCCATGATGCGGCTTTTCGCAGGCGAAGTTGCTGACCACGCCGCGCTGGCCATACGGGCGGTAATCGAGGCCGATATCGCACTGGCCGCGCACCCACGACTGCGCGCCGTCGGCGCCCACCACCAGCGAGGAGGTGATGCTGTCGCCGCCTTCGAGGTGCACGATGGCGGCGTCCGCCGTCCATTCCAGGCGCGTGGCGTGGCCCTGCACCAGGTTGACGTTCTGCGCGAATTTCAGGGCCGCGTCCAGTGCCTGGCCCAGGTTGCGGTCTTCGATGATCCAGGCCAGGGTACCCACGTGGGCGCCGTAGGCGTCGAAGCCCAGCGCCCCGGCCTGCGCGCCATCGCCGTTGACCAGCATGGCGTCGACCGGCGCCACGCGGGCGGCGTCGAGCGCACCCCATACCTTCAGGGACGACAGCAGCTGGTGGGCCGTGTGATTGAGCGCAAACACGCGCACATCCCAGCTGGCGTCGTCAAGCGGCGCGGACGGCCTGGCCGGGCACAGCAGGGTGACGCTCTGCCCGGCCTGGGCAAACGCCAGCGCCGTGGTTTTCGCGATGGCGCCGTCGCCGACGATGCAAACGTCGCTGTGGCTGTGCATGAAGCGCCGCATGGAGGGGGAGGATGGACTGTTCATGCGGCCATTATAGCGTTTGCACCGGCCCTTTCAGATAGTCCGGAAGTACAGTGCGGCGACCTCAGGATCAAGCGGTGCCATGAAACACGGGGAGCACATATTGCGCGATTTCCTGCATGGTGTCGTCCAGCGGCCGGCGGTTCTGCCGCAACTGCAAGCCGATATGGCGCACGCCCGCCTCGCGCATCGCCTCCAGTTCCGCAATCAAGCCATCGCGCCCCGTGCGGGCGCCGAAGCGGAAACGCTGCAGCGGCATGGCGGGGTCCTGGTCCAGGTCCAGGTGGATAAAGCTGACATAAGGCTTGCCCTCACCCGCTACCGCGCGCCACTGTGCCGCGCGGCGCGCATGGTCGTCGGGCGTGCCCGGATACGCGAGCCAGCCATCCATCTGCTCGCCGATCCAGGCCGGCGACTGCTGCGCCAGCCCCGCCACCAGCAGCGGCAAGCGCGTGGCCGGCCGGGGCAGCAAGCGGATGCCGGCCGGCAGGTGCGCCGTACCCCAGTCGCGCAGCATGGCGACCTGCTCGCGAAAGGCCGCGCCGCGCTGCTCGAAATCGCGCCCGAATACCGGATATTCCACCGGCCGGTCGCCGCTGGCCACGCCCAGCAGCAAGCGCCCGCCGCTCAACTGGTCGACGCTGGCGGCCGCCTTCAGGGTCAGCACCGGCTCGCGCAGCGGCAGCACCACGGCGGCAGTGCCCAGCAAGATATGCTCGGTGATGCCGGCCAGGTAGCCCAGATAGGTAAACACCTCGAACACCTGCGCCGCGTCGCCGAACGACGGGTCGTACAAAGGCACGTCGCGCAGCCACAGCGCGCGAAAACCGAGGCGGTCGGCCAGCCTGGCCAGCTGCGCGTGGCGCCGCAGGTCCGGCTCGCCCGGCACGCGGCTGGAGGCCGCATTGGCCTGGCGCCCGATCGACGACCAGTCATTATCGAGCGGCAGTTCCAGGCCGATGCTCAAGCCCTGTTGCCCCAGCTTGTGCAGGGCGCTCATGCCGATGCCTCTGCAGTCGATGTGTCCTGGCCGGCGTGGTGCGGTGATGGGGCGTTCATGCGATTTTTCTCCATGGATGATGGTGCAAGGTCCCTGCCAATGGCAGCGGTGCCGATCACCGCACTATGCACCCATCTTTTATTGAGAAAAATACCGTTTATATCAATTCATATTTGACTTGGATGCAATGAAATGCGCTGCCGCATAAAAAAACAGGCGAAATCGCCGCCGGCTCTTGCATTCATGTTTTGGTCTGCTATAATTCGCCACCTTGGCCTGGTAGCTCAGTCGGTAGAGCAGAGGATTGAAAATCCTTGTGTCGGTGGTTCGATTCCGCCCCGGGCCACCAAGAATTGGTTTTACGTTCAAAAACGCCACCTTCGGGTGGCGTTTTTGCGTTTGGCGCTCCACTTGCTGGCCCAGCGCCTATGCCGGGGGCACAGGCGTTGGCGACTGCCAGTTACCACATCAAATCATCAGGAATCTGGAACGCCGCATACGGATCATCCTCTTCCACTTGCGTACTGGCCTGCTTGACGCGCACAACGATGGCCGGGTCGCGCTCGGCGATCTTGTCGGCAATAATGCGCGGCACCAGTTCCACCGCGCCCGCCAGGCAGACGATCACCAGGCGCCCTGCCACCAGATGGCCTTGCACGGCCGGCGTGACGTAGATGCGTTCAATCTTGTTGTTGAAGGTGAAGTTGTACGGCACTTCGGCGTGGTTGCCCTTGCTCTGGCGGTTCTTCTGCACCATCTGCGCGATCTGCGCGATGATGGCTTTCTGGTTGGCGGCCGCGTCGCGCTGAGCGTTCAGTTCACGCGCGCGCTCGGCGTTCTTGCGCTGGGTTTCCAGTGCGGCGAGGCGCACTTCGTCGACGCTTTGCGTGCCGCTCTTGCGCTCATCCTTCTTTTGCTTGCTCTTGTCCTGGTTGGCCAGCTTGACCTTTTTCTTGTCGACCAGGCCGGCCTTTAAAAACTGCTCTTGCAACGAGACCATGATTACTACTCCGTATTGAAGATGCGTCGGCGGTGACCGGCGGAAAGACGTAAGCATAGCGCAGGACAAAACGGCCCGCTCACAAAAAAGAGACAAAGAAGCCGACTTCCCTGCCAAAGTTGTTGATAAATGTCATATAGTTAGTTACGTACCGCATATTGATACGCACGCTCAAGCCGCACTCACTCCACCGCCTTCTTGCAAGGAACTGCCATGAAACAACTGATTGCTCTTTGTATCGCCGCCTCGTTTGCCAGCGCAGGGTTTGCCGTCGCGCAAGATGCGGCCCCGGCCGCCAAGACGGCGCAACAAAACAAGATGACCACCTGTAATGCCGATGCCGCCGGCAAGAAAGGCGACGAACGCAAGGCCTTCATGAAGGAATGCCTGAGCGCCAAGCCCGTGCCCGCCACGGGTACGGCCCAGCAAAATAAAATGAAGACGTGCAATGCCGACGCGAAAGACATGAAGGGCGACGAGCGCAAGGCCTTCATGAAGTCGTGCCTGAGTGCGCAAAAAAAATAAGCGCGCCGAAGAAATAAGCATTCGAAAAAATGGCGCTCGGCCCAGCCGCATGGCTGGGCCTGATGCGCAAACTGGCAGGCCTGCAATCGGCTACAGCGGCAATCTTCGGTCTGCGGCCACACGCATCTTTGCAAATTCCAGGTATCGAACCTCACAATGGACCGATGAGCAGGCAGGCCGACAGGCCGACCTGAAGAAATCCGACGGCGAGATCGGCATTGAAGTGGTATATGGTCGATTTGAAGGTACGTACGCCAATCGCCAATAACAGCGCGCCCAGCATGCCATTGGCCAGGCGATGGGATCGACGGCTGAACAGGTAGCATGCCAGGAAGAAGCCATTGGCCGCGCCAAGGGCGCTGAAGAAAAAGAGCAGTTGACTTAAAATCACGGGTAGACATCGCAGGAAGTGATTAGCCGTAGCGAATTGACACACCATCTGCTCGCCGGCCGACAGACCGGACCATTGCCGCGGCAATCCGGATACCCATATTTTTGCCATCACCGCATATTTGACAAGACAATACCGCTGTAAAACCAAACAATATGGAGGCATGGTCATGGCAGGCCGTGGCAGGCAAGTCAAGAATTATCTGACTGCAACCATGCTGAATGTTCAAGATGACTTGAGGATTGATAAGGCGTAATATTTATTCAATGGCCGTCACGGCGCGGCGACACAGCACTACTCCCGAGAGAGGACGGCAGCGTGGCGGTATCGAATGATCTCGCGCATTGGCGCAGACAGATTTTTGCGCGCCTGCTGCAGGCGGTGCTGCTGCTCGGCATCGCTACCGCCATCCCCAGCGCCCTGCTGGCGGCACGCGAAGGTATCTGGACGATAGTCGCGCTGGACATGACGTCGATCGCCTGGATCGCCGCCCTCTGGTATCGCAGCGGTGCCTCCTACCACTGGCGCGTGTGGCAGTTCCTGGCCGTGATCTACATCGTCGGCGTCGGCCTGCTGCTGAAAATCGGCCCGGTCAGCCAGATCTACCTGCTGGCCATCCCGGTGCTGGCGTCACTGCTGCTGGGCCTGCAACCCGCGCTGTGGATGCTGGTGCTGACGTCCACCTCGCTGTTCCTGCTGGGCCTGCATCCCGACATCAGCCTGCATCTGCACGGCGTGCCCGATTCGCCGCTGCTGCGCTCACTGATCGTCACGCTCAACTTCCTGCTGATCGCCGCCATACTGACCTTGTCGTCGGCCTTCTTGCTGCGCCACCTCGAGCACTCGCTGGACAGCCTGCACGCCAGCGCGCTGTCGCTCGAACACAGCAGCGCCGCACTGGCCCAGCGCAATGCCGAGCTGCGCCTGACGGCGATGGCGGTGGCGCGCCTGAACGACATGGTGATCATCGCCGAAGCCGTAGTCGGACAAGGCACGCCGCCAACCACGCGCATCATCTTCGTCAATGACGCGTTTGAGCGCAGCAGCGGCTACGCGCGCGACGACGTGCTGGGCCGCAGCCTGCTGTTCCAGCGCGGACCGGACACGGACACGGCCGAACTGGCCCGCATCAGCGACGCCATGGGCCAGTCGCAGCCGGTGCGCACCGAACTGCTGAACTACACCAGCGGCGGGCGCGCCTACTGGATCGAGGCCGAACTGGTGCCGTTTGCCGATGCCGGCGGCGCGCCCACGCACTGGGTGGCCGTCGAGCGCGAGATCGGCCAGCGCAAGAAGTCGGAACAGGACATCCACCAGCTGGCCTTTTATGACGTGCTGACGGGGCTGCCGAACCGGCGCCTGCTGATGGACCGCATCGGCCAGCTGCTGGCGGCGGCGCCGCGCGAACATGGCATCAGCGCGCTGATGTTCATCGACCTCGATCACTTCAAGTACATCAACGACGCGCGCGGCCACGCCACCGGCGACGCGCTGCTGCGCATGGCGGGCGAACGTCTGGCGCAGCTGATGCGCAAGGCCGACACGGTGGCGCGCATCGGTGGCGATGAATTCGTGGTGCTGCTGGCCCACCTGGCCAACGACATGGACAGCGCGGCCCAGGCGGCGGGCCTGGTGGCGGAAAAAATCCGCGCCGCGATCGCGTGCGACTTCGAGATCGGCGCCCAGTCGTATCACTGCTCGGCCAGCATCGGCGTCACCCTGCTGCCCAAGACTGGCCAGAAGGCGCACGATCTGCTGCGCGAGGCCGACATCGCCATGTACCGCGCCAAGGCCGAAGGGCGCAACGGCATTGCCTTTTTTGAAGTGGCCATGCAGGCTGGCGTGGAACGCCGCCTGACCATGGAACGGGCGCTGGCGCGCGCGCTCGACGCGGGCGAATTACGCATGCACGTGCAGCCGCAGCTGGACCGCCACGGCCAGGTGACGGGCGCCGAAATGCTGATGCGCTGGCCGCAGGCGGACGGCAGCATGATCGCGCCGTCGCTGTTTATCCCGATCGCCGAAGAAACCGGCCTGATCCTCAAGCTGGGCAACTGGGCGCTGCAGCAGGCTTGCCAGGCCGCGGTGCGGCTGGCGCAGGCCGGCCACCACTTCGCGCTGTCGGTCAATGTCAGCCCGGCCCAGTTCCGCCAGCCCGATTTCGCGGCCCGCGTGCGCGCGGCCCTGAGCGAGTCGGGTGCGCCGGCCGGGGCCCTGGTGCTGGAATTGACGGAAGGGCTGCTGGTCGACAAGCGCGACGCGGCGCTGGCGCGCATGCGCGAACTGGCCGCGCTGGGCATCCGTTTTTCCATCGACGATTTCGGCACCGGCTATTCCAGCCTGGCCTACCTGACCTCGATGCCGCTGTACGAACTCAAGATCGACAAAAGCTTTGTCGACGCCACCCCGCACGACACGCGCGGCACGGCCATCGTGCAAGCCATCCTCGGCATGGCCGGCCACCTGGGCTTGCGGGTGGTGGCCGAAGGCGTGGAAACGCGGCAGCAGGCCGACTTCCTGGTGGCGCACGACTGCGACGGCTTGCAGGGCTATCTGTATGCGCGGCCGATGCCCCTGGAAGACTTGATCGGCTGGCTGGCGCAACGGCCTTCTTGATTTTCCGCCATTTCCCTAGCGAAACCCTTTCGCTAGAATACCGGGCTTCCGGCCCGGCTCTGCCGCCTTTCACTTCCTGTCTAAGCGATCTCCAATGCGTCTGGTACTTCCCCTGCTATTGTCCGCCCTTGCCGGCTCTTTCGCCCATGCCGCCCCCGCCGCCACCCCGACGCCGATTTCGCTGGACCAGGCCATGGCCGATCCCGACTGGATCGGCACGCCCGTCGAAACGGCGTGGTGGGGCTGGAATGGCCAGGTCTATTACAAGCAAAAACGCCTCGGTTCTCCTTTGCGCGACATCTATCAGCTGGCCGGCGCCGGCGCCGCGCTCAATAGCGGCAAGCCGGTGGCCGACGCGCAGCTGGCCAATCTCGATGGCGAGCAGATGGTCTACCGGCGCGACGGCAAGCGCGCCATCCTGCTGCGCAATGGCGATTTGTTCGAACGCGACCTCAAAAGCGGCGTGCTGACGCAGATCACGCGCGGCGTGCCGGCCATCAGCGACCCGCAGTATTCCAGCGACGGCGCAGCGGTGCAATACCGCAGCGGCGACGACTGGCATAGCTGGAACCGGCTTGACCGCCTGAGCGCGCCGGTGGCGCTGCTGCGCGCGGCCAAGGACCCGGACGCCAAGCCCGAGGCGGACAGCCAGCGCGAACTGCAGCTGCGCCTGATCGTCAACCTGGCGCGCCAGAAAGAGAACCGCGAGACCAGCCTGGAACGCCGCAAGGAAGAGCGCCGCCTGGACGCCACGCGCGCGCCCGAGCCGATCTATTTGGGAGACAAGGTGACGATTTCCGGCAGCGTGCTGTCGCCGGACGGCCGCTGGCTGCTGTTCGTCACGCAGGACAAGGGGGCCGAAAAGGGCAAGCTGGGCAAACTGGCGCGCTATGTGACGGAAACCGGCTACCCGGAAGCGGACGATGAGCGCACGCGCGTGGGCCGCAACATGCCGATTGCGCAAACCTTGAGGCTGGCCGACCTGCGCACCGGCGCCGTGCGCGAGATCGCCATGGACACCCTGCCCGGCATCGCCACCGATCCGCTGGCCGCCTTGAGCGCCGAGCAGAAACTGCCGCCCCTGAAAGGCAACCGTCCGGTACGCGTGGACGCCTTGCGCGACGGCATCGTGTGGAGCGCCGACGGCGCGCAAGCGGCAGTGCGCGTGCGCGCCGTCGACAACAAGGACCGCTGGCTGGCCACCGTCGATCTGGCCAACGCCGCGCTGGTGCCGATGCACCGCATCAGCGACGCGGCCTGGGTCAACCGCCGCGCCGACGAATTCGGCTGGCTGCCCGACAGCGCCACCCTGTGGTATTTGTCCGAGGAAAGCGGCTACGCCCATCTGTATGCCAAGACGGGTGCCGCGCCCGCGCGCGCCCTCACCCACGGCAACTGGGAAGTGAGCAATGTGGAATGGACCCGCGACGGCGAGCGTGCCTATTTCCTGTGCAACCCGCAGCAGCCAGGTATCTATGAAGTGTGCGCATCGACCGGGAAGGACGGCGGCGCGCGCGAGGTGACATCGTTGAAAGGCGTGGAAAGCTTTGCCCTGTCGCCCGATGCGGGCAAGCTGCTGGTGCGCTATTCGGCCAGCTACCTGCCGGCGCAGCTGGCCACCGTGCCTGCCGCAGGCGGCAAAGCCAATATCCTGACCGATACCCGCAGCGACGCCTTCAAGGCGCGCAACTGGGTCATGCCGCAACTGGTGCAAGTGCCGTCCACGCATGGCGCGGCGCCGATCTGGGCCAAGCTGTATCGTCCGGCGCAGCTGGAAGCGGGCAAGCGCTATCCGATCGTCATGTTCGCGCACGGCGCCGGCTATCTGCAGAACGTCACCGAGCGCTATCCGGTGTATTTCCGCGAGCAGATGTTCCACAACCTGCTGGTCGAACAGGATTACATCGTGCTCGATGTCGACTACCGCGCCTCGATGGGTTATGGCAGCGCCTGGCGCACCGCCATCTACCGCCAGATGGGCCACCCGGAACTGGAGGACTTCATCGATGGCGCACACTGGCTGGCGGCGCAGCACCAGGGCGATATCAACAACGTGGGCATCTACGGCGGCAGCTATGGCGGCTTCATGAGCCTGATGGCCCTGATGCGCGCGCCCGAGCTGTTCAAGTCCGGCGCCGCGCTGCGCCCCGTGACCGACTGGACGACGTACAACCACGAATACACGGCCAATATCCTGAACACGCCCGAAGTCGATCCACAAGCCTATAAAATCTCGTCGCCGATCGAATACGCCGAGCAGCTGAAAGGCAACCTGCTGATCGCGCACGGCATGATCGACGACAACGTGTTCTACCAGGACTCGGTACGCCTGTCGCAGCGCCTGATCGAGCTGAAAAAGGACAACTGGGAAATGGCCAGCTACCCGATGGAACGCCACGGCTTCGTGCAGCCGGAGGCGTGGTATGACGAGTATCGCCGGATTTATCAGCTGTTCCAGCGGACGTTGAAATAAGGGCGGGGGTCACGTTTGGGGTTAGCAAATCGCGCTTGCCACGCCATCGACTCTGGCACATCATGCAACGATGAAAACCCCTATGCTCCCCACCCTGCTGCGCGCCGCCTGCGCCAGCCTTGTCATGCTGATCATCACTGCCTGCGGCAGCGCCCCCACGGCCACGCCGGCACCGGCGCCGGGCAGCGCCAGCCTGGCCAAACAGATCAAGAAGGAAGTCGGCGACGCCGCCTGCGACGCGCCCAAACAATGCGAGACCATCGCCATCGGCGCCAAGGCCTGCGGCGGCCCCGAGCGCTACCTGGCGTGGTCGAACAAGAGCAGCGACGGCAAGCAATTGACGGCGCTGGTCCAGGCGCAGGCCGAGGCCAGCCGCAAGCTGCAGCAGGCGGACGGCATGATGTGCACATGCGCCATCGTTACCGACCCCGGTGCGACCTGCGAGGCGGGCCGCTGCGTGCTGAACAAGGGTATCGCCCCGATCATGTAAAGCGCGTCAGGACTGCAGCTGCAAGGTCTTGACGAGTTTGGTTTCCACTTTCTCGCCCGCACCCGAGATCGCGTGCCGGCTTTCCTTGCGCAGCAACAGCAGATGGTCGCCAGAAACGCCATACTGGCGCGTCTCGTCCGTCTTCTGCGCGAAGCTGACCACCACAAAGGCGCGGCCGCTGACATCGACGCGGAAACTGCTGCCCAGCGGCGTGCCATCGGCCGCGATCCACACATCGATGCCGCCATCGAACTTTTTCACGTACTTGCGGTCTTTTTCGGGCACCTTGTCGATCGACAAGCTAAAGCTCAGCTTGCGCGCCGGCTTGCCCTTGTAGCTGTCCATCTTCTCGCCGCTGAACACGGCCTCGTCCAACTCACGCGACAAGGCGCCCGCCGCCGACACCATGGCGCGCAATTCCGTCCCCTTCAGTTCGCCCAGCGCGAAGTCGGTCGAGGTCTTCGCCTTCGGGTCTTTCACTTTTGCGCGCTGCTCGGCCTCCACTTTCGCCAGCAACTCCTTGCTGTACAACACCTGCAATCCCGCCGCGCCGCTGTCGACCACCACGCTGGCCTGGCCGCTATCCTCCTCGGCGTCCTTGCCCTCGCCCTCCCGGCGCCAGGTCTTTGACTCCACCTGCGCTTTCACGGGCGACTGCCCCTGCAATTTCGCCAGCGCCGTCTTCAGGTCATCGAGCCCATCGGCCCGCACAGTCCCGCAAATCACACTCATCAACCCGGCCGCAGCCAGGCATCGCACACCACAACGTAACTGCATCGTCGCATCCCTTCAGGTCGTACAAGGATGCCAAAACACCATGTTTTGGCCATCTGTTGCATTTGAACACAGGATGCACTGGTCAGGTAGAAACTCTTTCTGCTATAATTCGCCGCCTTGGCCTGGTAGCTCAGTCGGTAGAGCAGAGGATTGAAAATCCTTGTGTCGGTGGTTCGATTCCGCCCCGGGCCACCAAGAATTCAGCAGCAAAGCAAAACGCCACCTTCGGGTGGCGTTTTCTTTTATCAGGCGCCGCCGCTCATCTCTGGAAAAACCATGCGGGCGACTTTTTCCGTCACCGCTGATTCCATTATGCGAGAATGCCCCTCCCCCTGGATGGTGCGCATGATGACCAAACTCGCCGCAATCACAACTGTAATGACACTCGTGCTGACAGCTTGCAAGCCCGCAGCCGCAACACCTGCGCCTGACATTCCTGCGGCAATGCGCCAGACCGCGACCATCCTGCTGCAGTCAAAATTGTTACACGCGACCTCGATTGCCGTGGTTTATCGCGGCCAGGAATTCATCCTGCATCAAGGCGAGCTGGAGACCGGCAAAGCCAATCCGCCGAACGATAGAACGCTGTATGAAATCGGCTCGATCAGCAAAACGTTTGCTGGCCTGCTGCTGGCGAACGCTGTGCTTGATGGCAAGGCGGCGCTCGACGATCCCATACAAAAGTACCTGGCGGCCGCCTATCCGAACCTGCAGTCGCAGGGGCAGCCAGTTCGCTTGCGCCATTTGATCACGCACACCAGCAATATGCCGGGCATGCTGCCATTGCCGGTGAACACCATCTTGACGGAGTTCACTGCACACGCCACGCCGGCCAAGCTCAATGCAGCCTACGCCAACTACGGACAACAGCAATTCTGGGAGGACTTGCACACAGTCAGCATCAAAGGTCCGCTGGGCAAGGACTACGCCTATTCAAGCGCCGGGACCGAACTGATTGCGCACACGCTCGAAAAAATCTACGGACTGCCCTATGACGTCCTGCTCGCGCAATTCGTCGCGCGCGAAGCCGGCATGCAAGATACCAGGCTGAGAATCACAGCCAAGGATATAGGCCGGCTGGCGCCCGGCTACCACAGCGACAATCCCGTCGTGACAACACCGATGCCACAACTGCCCTGGGGGGCAGCCGGCAACCTGAAATCGACCATGCCGGATATGGCGAAGTACCTGCGCCTGCAATTGGGCGCCAATCCCGCCGTCGTCGAATCGCACAAGCCGCTGGTGCGCTTTCAGGACGACTTCAGCATAGGCTATTTCTGGAACATCGGGTCCAATCGCCAGTTGGGCACGCATTATGTGCACCATGGCGGCGTGCCACGCGCGCAAAGCTACGCCTACGTCGTTCCCAACTATCAGCTTGGGGTCTTCATCATCACCAACCAGAGCGGCGACGCTACCGCCGGCGCCATGGAAAGCGCGCTGGCGCATCTTTTCGACACAGTGGAATCCATGGAAAGCGCGAACTAGGCCGGCCCTTGTTTTGACAATGCGTGTATCGGTGCTTCGATTCCGCCCCGGGCCACCAGGAATTGAGCGGTACGGATCAAACACGCCAACCCTCGGGTTGGCGTTTTTATTTCTGCGGCAGCTATGCAAGATTCACGTCGCATGCGGCGGCACGGCATCCGTCCCATGCGCGGTGTCCATGCCCATGCCACCGCCGCCATTGCCGCCGCCACCTCCGCCACCCGCGCCTTTATTCCCCGACTTGTCCCCATCGCCCTTGCCCCGTCCCGCACTCCCCTGCGTGCGCGTCGGTCCCTGCAACGGGATCAGCACATCGTCCGGCATCGGCCCCAGGTCGAGCGCGCTGCGGATAAAGCTGCGCAGGCTGATCACCAGTTCGGCAGTATGGATGGGGCGGCCCGCCGCCAGGTCGGCCGCTGCCTGTCCGGCCAGCCGGCAGTGTTCTTCGGTACCGAGCAGCAATATGTCCGCCAGCGCCGCTTCGACCGCATCGCGGATGCGGCGCGCGCGCTCGGAACTGGTCGTTCCGATGTCGTACTGCCCTTCCCCACCCGCTAGCGCGCGCTCGCGCAGGTCGCGCAGGTCGCGCAGGTGGGTCGGATCGACCGTCAGTTGCCCGGTAAACGAGCCGCCCAGAGTGCGGTAGGCAGCCATCAACGTTTTCACGCGCTCATTGATCTGCCGGTTCATCCGTTCGCGGCGCTGCTGGATGGTCTGCATCATCAGCATGCGGATGCCCACCCCCAGCAAGGTAAAGACGGCCAGGCCGATGATGGTGGTCATGGCGGCTTCCCAGGAACTGAAATCGATATTGCGCATGCCGGCCTCGCCACTGACTGTCGATACGATGCAGTGTACAGAATCGGCTGGGTACGGATGGCTCCGCAGGGCGTTTATGTCCGGTAACTAACTGTCACCCACGGCAATTTCATTTATTCTGTACAACATTAATGCTGAGATTGTCAACGCCGCCTCTCTGGTCACGCGGGCTTCAGCCACATCATTCCAGAAGGATCTCGATTCATGCTTTCCACTACACAACCGTCCGCCACGGCGACGCCGCCCGACACCAAGGAGAGCCGCTTTGTATTCAAGGTCGCCATCGCCGCCACCATGGGCGCGCTGGCCTTCGGCTACGACACCGGCGTGATCTCGGGCGCGCTGCCCTTCATGAGCACGCCGCTGGCCGAGGGCGGCCTTGGCCTGACCCCGGTCACGGAGGGTGTTGTCACGTCGGCGCTGGTGTTCGGCGCCGCCATTGGTTCATTGATGGCCGGCACGCTGTCGGACAAATACGGCCGCCGCACAACCTTGCTGGGCCTGGCGCTGGTGTTCCTGATCGGCGTGCTCGGCACCACCTTGGCGCCGTCGGTGGCCATCATGGTCGTCATGCGCTTCGTGCTGGGCATTGCCGTCGGCGGCGCCTCGTCGACAGTGCCGGTATTTATCGCCGAGATGGCAGGGCCCAGCAGGCGCGCCAGGCTGGTCAGCCAGAACGAATTGATGATCGTCGGTGGACAACTGATCGCGTATATCCTCAACGCGGCGCTGGCGCATTTTTCCGGTTCGCCGCACGTCTGGCGTTATATGCTGGCGATCGCCGCCGTGCCGGCCATCCTGCTGGGACTGGGCATGCTGTTCGTGCCCGCCTCGCCGCGCTGGCTGGCCAGCAAGAACCGCATGAAGGAAGCGCGCGCCGTGCTGGAACAGATCCGTTCGAGCGACAAGCAGATCGAACTGGAGCTGGACGAGATGGTCAAGCTCAACAAGATCGAGCATGAACAGACCGGCTGGTCGGCCGTGCTCGGTACGCCATGGATACGGAAACTGCTGTGTATCGGTATCGGCCTCGGTTTCGTGGCCCAATTTACCGGCGTCAACGCCTTCATGTATTTCACGCCCATCATTCTGAAGTCGACCGGCCTCGGTACCAATGCGGCTCTGACCGCCACCATCGGCAACGGCGTGGTGGCGCTGATCGCCACCTTTATCGGTATCTGGCTGATCGGCAAGCACGGCCGCCGCTCCATGCTGATCACCGGCCTCGGTTTCGTCATCGCCACCCAGGCCGCGCTGGGCGCCGTGCTGCTGTTCATGCCCGAGGGGCTGATGAAAAGCTACGCCGCACTGGCCTGCATCCTGTGCTTTTTGCTGTTCATGCAGATGCTGATTTCACCCGTGTACTGGCTGCTGATGTCGGAACTGTTCCCGATGCACCTGCGCGGCGTGCTGACTGGCACGGCCGTGGCCTGCCAGTGGGTATTCAACGGCCTGGTAGCGCTGCTGTTCCCGATCGCCATGGCGCAGTTCGGCAGCGCCACCTTCTTTGTGTTTGCCGGCATCAATGTGCTGTCGCTGATCTTTGTCGCCACCTGCCTGCCCGAAACCAAGGGCAAATCGCTGGAGGCGCTGGAGAAGTTTTTGGAGAAGGAGCTGGGCAAGCCGGCTTGAACAGGAATTGAACGGTGTTTCCAAAAAAACGCCAACCCTGTACAGGTTGGCGTTTTATGCGGCATCAACTCCCCTTCTCTGCCTTCTTCGGCAACACCTTCACCACCGCCATATCCTGCGCCAGCCTGAACTCCTGCGCAAACGCGCGCATGCTCTCGGGCGTCAACGTACCGGCCAGTTGCTTGCTGTCCGCCAGGTAGCGGGCGTCGCCAAATTGCGTGTAGCTCAGTTGCAAGCGGTTGAACTGGGTGGTGCTGTCCGCCACCCGTTTCGACTCGTCGCTGCGCATCTTGGCGATTTCTTCCTTCAGCATGGCCGTGTCCAGTTGCGCAGGCAGGCGTTCGAGCACGCGTTTGGCCGATGACCACAAGGCGTCCAGGCGTTCCGGCGCGGCCGTGAACGACAGTTCGCTGTTGGCATGGTTGTGCGGGTCCAGGCTCAGCTTGTAGTTGAGGCGGTAGATGCCGGCTTCTTTTTCGCGCAGTTCCTGGCGCAGGCTGCGGTAGATGATGCGCGACAGAATCGCCGTGCGCATGGCGCGCTCGGGCGTCCATTCCATGTCCTGGCTGCCTTCGGCGCGCACGCTGCCTTGCGGCTCGACACTGATGGCCAGGCGGCTTTCGCGGTAGCCCTTGCGCTGCGCCAGCGCGGTTGGCGCCTGCGCGGCGGCCTGGCGCGGAATGCCGGCCAGGTAGCGCTCGGCCAGTTCCCTGACCTGGGCCGCGTCCAGCGGTCCGCTGACAAAATACGTCACCGGCTGGCGGCGCAGCTGCAGCCATTGTCCGCGCACCGTCTGCAAACCCTGTTCCGTCATCAATTGCTTCAGGGCGCCGGCATCGGGATAGCCGTCCAGCGGCAGCTCGCCATAGCGCAGCACGCTCATTTCGCGGCCCGCGCGTTCGCCGGCGCTGTCCGGGCGGCGCGCCGCCTGGCGTGCCAGTTGCTGGCCCACGCTGGTGAGCGCCTCAAGGCCAATCTCGCTTTGCAGCTGGCGCGCCGCATACAGGCGCAGCAGGTCTTCCAGCTGCGCGGGCGCGACTTGCGCGGTGTAGCCGAGCTGGATCGGGCTTTGCTGCTGCGACAGCTTGACCTTGCGCTCGCTTGCCCAGCGATCGAGCTCGCCCGGCGCTTGGCCGGACAGGTCGGCGTCGCGGCCCAGCTGGGCCGCCAGCTGCCACTGCCACGACGGCGCGCCCGGCATGCGGTAGCCGGCCAGCGCATGGGCGGCAAAGCGCATCGTGCTGTCTTCCGGCGTGGCGTGCCAGACCAGCACATCGCCATTGTCCAGGGTCCAGCGCTGCACGCCATTGCCGAGCTCATCCTGTCGCACGATGTCGCCACTGGACGACAGCCGCGGCATGCTGGCCACGGTGGTCACTGGCTCCGCCTTCAGCAGGGCCGGCAGCGGTGCCGTGGCAATTTTTTGCTGCGTGGCCAGCACGTCTTCTTTCGATGGCAGGCTCAAGGGGCTCAGGCCCGGCGCCAGCATGAACAGCGCGCGGTCGGGCGCATTGACCCATTGCAGGGCACGCGCGTTGATATCGGCCGGGCTCAAGCCAGCCAGGATGCGGCTGATCTGCGCCTGTTTTTGCAGCGGGTCCTGCATGATGCGCTCGCCCTCCACGGCGGCACCCAGCATCTGCAGCCAGCCGTTGAAGTCGCGCGCGGCCTGCTGCGCCGGGCCCTTGTCGTTCAGGCGGCGCACATCGGCAATTTCGCGCTCGATATCGGCTACGTTCAGCCCATTGCGGCGCAGGCGTTCCTGCACCAGCAGGATCTGTTCCATGGCGGCCCGGTGGGCGTCGACCGCCACGCTGGAGGCAAAGCCCAGCGAGGCCGTCGATTCGCCGAGCTCGCCCTTGCTGACGGTCAGCGAGGAAACGCCGGCCGGCAGGCTGTCGGCGGACTCGCGCACCAGCGCACGCAGGCTGCGCTCGGCGATGCGGTCGATGATGCGCTCGCGCAGGCCGGCTTCATCCTGGCGCTTGTCGACCGTGAAACGCGTGACCCAGCCAACCTGGCTGGTGCCGCTTTCCGCATCCTGCAGGCGCGTGATGCGCAGCTGGTCGCGCAGCACGGGATCGGGCGCATTACGTTGCGGCAAAGCGGCCGGCACCAGGCCGCCAAAGTAACGTTCGATGGCAGGTTTCAGGGCGGCAGCATCGACCTTGCCGACGATTAGCAGGGCCATATTGCCGGGGCGGTACCAGTCGCTGTAGAACTTGCGCAAATTGTCCACCGGCTGCTGGCGGATGCTCGCTTCCGTGCCGATGGTCGGGCGTTGCGGGTACAGCGAACCCTCGCGCAGCATGGCGCGGCGCTGGCGGTCCATCCGTTCACGCACACCCAGCTTGGTGCGCCATTCTTCGAGGATGATCTGGCGCTCGCGCTCCAGGCCGTCGGCCGGTATCAGCGCGCCGCCGGCGATCTCGGCCAGCACGCCCAGGCCCGCGTCGACACGGCCGGGCGGCGCCGTCAGGTAATACAGGGTGCGCTCGAAATTGGTCTGCGCGTTGTAGTGCGAGCCGATGCGCCAGCCCAGGCTTTCCATATGGGTCTTCAAGCCTTCCGGATGGGCCTTGGTGGTTTGAAACACCATATGTTCGACCATGTGCGCCACGCCGGACTGATCGTCCTTTTCATCGAGCGAGCCGACGCGCACCAGCAGTTGCAGCGACACTTGCTTGCTCGCTTGCGGGTCTGCGGCGCTGGCGCTGTCGACGATGTAATACGTCAGGCCGTTGGCCAGCTGACCGCGCTGCACCTGGCTGTCCCAGCGGAACGATTCAACGGTGGCGGCCATCGCTGGCGCCACGATGGCGATGCACAGGGTAAAGAAAGCGATGCCCTGCAGTTTTTTGCGCGTAGTCATCATGTTAGAAACCATAGCCGATCTCCAGCGCGAAGGTGCGGCCCCGTTCGTAGCTGGCATAGGTGTCGTTGACCGTCATCTTGTTTTTTTCATTGGTGATGTTTTCGATGGTCAGTTTCACATCGAGGCGCTGGTTGCGGTACACACGCGGATTCCAGTTCACAACGGTATCGATGGCATTCGACTGGGGCAAGCGGGTCTTCTCGTAGTTTTCCAAGGTCGCGCCTTCGTGGACGAAGGTGCCGTTACGCAAAATTTTCTCGTAGCCACCGCGCATGCGCAAAATATTGCTGACGGTCAGGCTATGCGCAGGCCAGGTGCTCATGGCGCCGATGCGCAAGGTCCAGGGACGGTTGTAGTTCTCGGCAGGTTGCTCCGAATACCGGATCACCTTGCAGTCGTAGCGGATCAGGTCGTCGCGCAACATCGCCGAACCGTAGTTTTCCGCATAGGTCGCATAGTTGGATTTGACATCACTCTTGTTCACCGCGATCCACATGCGGTTGGCCACGTCGCCGATCTTGAAGGCGCGCGCATTGGACCAGCTGAGCGTGATGTCCTTGGTGTCGCTGCCGCCGTCATTGCTGAAAATATAGCAGCTGTTGCTGTTGCAATCGGTCTGGCCCGAGCGTACCAGGCGCACCACCTGGTCCTTGCCGTTACGATGCGTGAATCGCAGGCTCAAGGGGCCGGCCAGCAAGTCCGAGTCATAGGTGACGCCAGCGGTCAGCTCGTCGTCATACGGCGACTTCATGTCTTCCAGGCGGTTCAGGGGCTTGCTGGTGGTGGCCGCGCCCCAGGCCAGGTTGTTGGTGCGCGTTTGCGTCGTCAGCAGGGTATTGGCTTTTTCCTGCAGCGCATAGGCAAACAGGTTGCGGCCGTAATAGCGGTTGGCGCCGACATCGAGGTACAAGGGGTCCGTCACCTGCCAGCCCAATTTCAGGCGCGGCGCGAAATTGGTGCCGCCGGCCAGGCTGTCCTTGTCGCCGCGCACGCCGACGCGCAGGGTCAGGTTGCGCCAGGTCGCCTCGTCTTCCGCATAGGCGGCCCAGGAATTGCTTTCAATATCAAACTTGCCCGCGTGATAGGTCATCAGGCGGCCGAAATACTGGCCTGCGTTCTGGCGCGGTGTCCTGGTGACCGAGCACGCTTCCGTATCGACCGTGCCGTCGGGCAGGGTGCAGCGCGAGGCGGCGCCGGTGGTCGGCAAATTGGCTGGCGTCAGATAGTAAAAATGGTCTTTCAGGCGTTCGTAATTGGCTTCCTGGTGGCGCAGTTCTGCGCCCGCCGTGGCGCGATGCCGGGTCTGGCCCAGGTTGAACGGCTCGAATGCGGCACGGAACTTGTACTGCATGGTTTGTATTTCCTGGTCGATATCGCCGCGCGCGCCCTCGCCACTGGTCGGATTGGTGCTGCCAGTCGGGTCGCCCCAGTTCTTGTCGGTCGACCAGCGCCAGGCGCGGTAATAATCGGCATCGCTGCGGCGCGACTGCTCGTTCTTGGAATACGATACCTGGTGCGTCAGCCTGGCCAAGTCGTAGCGCGATTCCCACTTGCCGCTCAGATTCAGACCGCCGCTATCGATGGTGTAATTGCTGTCGCGGTAGTTTTCCATGAAATAGGTATTCGACGACGGCGCATACACCACCGTCACTTCGCCCTTGTGGCGGCTGTCGGCCGGCGAGTAGTCGGCCTTGAGCAGCATGGTATCTTGCTGCCGGGTCTGCGTGACTTCGCGGCTGGCGGTGGTGCCGGCGTTTTCGGTATTGAAACGCTTGAGCGGAATCTCGGATTTGCGGCGCACCACGTTCATCAGCACGCCCCAGCTGTCGCTGGGCCGCGCTTCCACCGTGGTTTTATATGTCCATTTCTTGAAATGCGGCTGCAGATCGGCATTCGCCGAGTCTTCGAATTCTTCCTGGCGGGCCGGATCGATGAACAGCTTGCTCCAGCTGGAGGAGCTGTAGCCCACCGAGACATTGCCGCCAAACTTCTTGCGTGCAGAACAGACGGTAGCGCTGACCACGCCGCCGGTAAAACGGCCATACTCGGCCGAGACATTGGAATCCTTGACATCGATCTCGCACAAGATGCTGCTGTCGATGGCCAGCGCCTGCGAGCCGCCCGGTATCTGGTCGACGCTGGTGGTGGTGATCTTGTTGCCCGGATCGATATCGTTGGAAATTGAGATGCCGTCGACCAGGATTTCATTCTGGTACGGCTTGGCGCCATGGATGCTGATCTCGGCCGGCGCGATTTCGCCGCCGGTGGCCGACGCCAGCGACGTTTCGGCGTACTGGATGTTCGGGTTCAGTTTCAGCTGGCTGGTCATGTCGCCGTTAATGGCCGGCATGTTGCGGATCATTTCACGGTCCATGCGCTCGACCGTCGGCAGCGTCTTTGCTTCGACGGTAATTTCCGACAGCGTGTGCGCCGGCCGCTTTTCGGCCGCCGAACGCTCGTCGCGCACAGCGGCTGGAACAGGACGGGCGCGCAGGATATAGCCGCCCGAGGCCCCCATCACGACTTCAAATCGGGAATCGGCCAGCAGGGCCTGGAAGCCCGACGGCACATCGTATTTGCCTTGCAATCCACGCGACTGCAGACCCTGCAGCAAGGCGGCGTCAAACACCAGGATGACACCGGATTCGGCGGCAAAGCGGTTCAGCACATCGGCCAGCGGAGCAGAGCCCAGCGCATAGGTTTTCGCCGGCGCCGGGCGCGGCGGCGCGTCGGCGGCAAGAACGGGCAGGATGACGCCAGCGCTTAACAGCGCGGCCAGCAGGGGACGCAGTTTGCGTACAGGAAAAGAAACGGGGACAGCGCTATCGGCAACAAGAGTCATTTTTCGTCTACAAATAATGGGCTTATCTGTAGGCCGAAGCAATATCGAAAAAGGACAGTCGATAGTAAAAAATATTTTAACGGGGCCGCAGCCGCCAGCCCGCTGCCGTGCGTTCCGCGCGGATGGCCAGCACATCGGCCAGGGTATAGAGCGAGCGTTCCGCCGCATCGATCTGGTAAGTGCCGGAAACACGGCGGCTGGCCAGCGCCGGCGCCACCTCGACCGCCTGCCCAGAATACAGGGCGAACTGAGCGGCAAATTCTGGCAGGGGCGTATCGAGCGCCATCAGCAGGCCACGGGTCCAGGCATCGTCGGCGACCGGCGACAGCTGCACCCGGCCGCAGCCGGTGCTGGCAAAGCGCACGCGCTGTCCGGCCTGCACCGTCACCACCGGTCCGCCGGGCGTTTGCACCTGGGCCGCATGCTGCTGCACCGTCAGCATGGTGTGCGCGGCAAACTGGCTGATGGTCAAACGCGTGCCCAGCGGCCGCACCACGCCATCGCGCGAGACGATGCGTAGCGGACGTTGCTGTGCATCGCTGCCGGTGGTGAGCTGCAGCACGCCCTGGGCCAGGTAGATATCGCGGCGGTGCGCATCATAGTCCAGACCCACGCGCGTGTTGGAGCCGAGCCAGGCACGGCCGCCGTCCGGCAGGGTTACCAGGCGGCGCTCGCCGCGCGCGCTGGCCAGCCAGCGGATCGGCGCGCGCTCGGGTGCGGCCGGCAGCAAGGCCCAGCCCATGCCGGTGGTAAAGGCCACGCCGATGCAAGCCATCAGCTGGCGCCGCGATTTCCGTTCGGGTTTGCTTTTGCGGGATTCGCGCACAGGCGTGCGCAGAATATGGGCCGCCTGCAACGGCGCGCCGGCCAGCAGGCTTTGCAGACGCTCGACTTTTGCCCATGCCTGCTGGTGCGCCGGCGCCGCGTCATGCCACTGCTGCCAGCGGCGCAGCGCTTCGGCGCCGCCCTCCTCCGCCAGCGAAACAAACCATTCCGCCGCCGCTTCCAGGTGCAGGTCTTCGACGTCCGTAGTGCTTAAAGACATTGCAGACATTGCAAGACGGCCTTTCGCATATATTGTTTGACACTGCTGACAGACACGTCGAGCTCCTGCGCAATTGTCGCATAGTCGAGGCCGTCGATCTGCGCCAGCAAGAAGGCCTGCCGTACTTTCGGCCCCAGCCCGGCCAGCATGCGGTCTATCGTCAGCAGCGTTTCCAGCAGGATGGCGCGCTCCTCGGGCGAAGGCTGCAGCGCTTCCGGCATGTGCGCCAGTTCCGCCAGGTAAGCCTGTTCCAGGTCGCTGCGGCGGAAGTGGTCGACCATCAGGCCGCGCGCGATGGTGGCCAGGTAGGATTTCGGCTGCACGATCTCGGCGGCGCTGGTGCCGGACTGCAAGATGCGTACGAAAGTGTCCTGCACGAAGTCGGCGGCGCGATGCGAGCAATGCCCGAGCCGCGCCCGCAGCCAGCTGTTCAGCCAGCCGCGATGCTCACGATACAGACTCTCAACACTGACCTCCACCCGGCACCCCCCATCATTAAATGAGAACCATTATCATTTAAAAGTGGAATTGTCACAAGCATTCCTTTACTATTTGTTACTGGCAGATCACGAAATGCAACAGCAATTCCTTGATCCAAGGCAAGGCATTTGCGCCGCCACCGGCCTACAATCGCCGGCTTTGCCTATCCCTGCCATGCGCCACGCTCCCGAATTACTCCTGCCTGCCGGCTCGCTGGCCAAGATGCACGCCGCCTTCGACTATGGCGCCGACGCCGTCTACGCGGGGCAGCCGCGCTACAGCCTGCGCGTGCGCAATAACGACTTTTCCACCTTGCAGGCGCTGCAGGAAGGCATCGAAGGCGCGCATGCGCGCGGCAAGCAGTTCTTTGTCGCCAGCAATATCTTCGCCCACAATGCCAAGCTGAAAACTTATTTGCGCGACATGGAACCGGTGATCGCCATGCGCCCCGATGCGCTGATCATGGCCGACCCCGGTCTGATCATGATGGTGCGCGACAAGTGGCCGGACGTGCCCGTACACCTGTCGGTGCAGGCGAATGCCGTCAACTGGGCCGACGTGAAATTCTGGCACCGCATGGGCCTGACGCGCGTGATTTTGTCGCGCGAACTGTCGCTCGACGAGATCGAGGAAATCCGCCAGCGCTGCCCGGAAATGGAACTGGAAGTATTCGTGCATGGCGCGCTGTGCATCGCGTATTCGGGCCGCTGCCTGCTATCCGGCTACTTCAACCACCGCGACCCGAACCAGGGCACGTGCACCAATTCCTGCCGCTGGGACTACAAAGTGAAAAACGCGAACGAGGACGCCAGCGGCGACCTGGGCGCGATGCAGGTGATCCCTCTGAAATTCGAGCAGGCATTGGAACAGGCCAATTCCTTCTCGGCCCTGCACCAACAGCCGCGCCATCCGCTGGCCGACCAGCCCTATCTGATCGAGGAAGCGCAGCGCCCGGGCCAGCTGATGCCGATCCTGGAAGACGAGCACGGCACCTACATCATGAACTCGAAGGATTTGCGCGCCGTCGAGCATATCGAGCGCCTGGTCAAGATCGGCGTGCACTCGCTGAAAGTGGAAGGCCGCACCAAGTCGCTGTACTACGCGGCGCGCACGGCGCAAGTGTATCGCCAGGCGATCGACGATGCCGTCGCCGGCAGGCCCTTCGACATCAGCCTGCTGGGCCAGCTGCAGGGCCTGGCCAACCGCGGCTATACCGACGGTTTCTACCAGCGCCACCATACGCAGACCCACCAGAACTATATGCGCGGCGCGTCCGAGGCGGACCGCAGCCAGTACGTGGGCGACGTGCTGAGCGTGGAAAACGGCTGGGCCAGGATCGACGTGAAAAACCGCTTTGCCGTCGGCGACCGCATCGAAGTGATGCACCCGGCCGGCAACCGCGATATCGCCATCACGCGCATGCTCAATGACGCCGGCGACGAGATTGCCGTGGCGCCGGGCAGCGGGCACTTCGTGCGGATTGAACTCGATGGGGCAATGGACAAGGCACTGCTGGCCCGCTATCTGTAAGAAAAACGTTCAGCCGGGGTGGCCGACAAAGTTCACCCGCACGCGCTGGGCTCTTCTGCTCATGCCGCTGTATTGCACCTGCAGCGCTTCGCGCCACAGCCCCCGCACCTCGTCTTCCTTGTGCCACAACGGCGCGGGCATGCCCAGGTTAAGGTCAAACGTGGTGATGTAACCGTCCTCATCCTTGGAAGTCTTGTAATGCGCGCAGGCTGAATAGATGTGGCCGTCCCACCGCAGATCGTAGAACGTCGGCGGTTCGTCTCGTTCCGGCGCCAGGCTCCCCTTCCCGCCCAGGCACGCCAGCACGGCACCGCGCTCATCATCCACGGCAAAGCAGTGGCTGAAAGACAAGACATGGCCGACTGTGCGGGGAAACAGCTTTCTTGCTTCCTCCCCGGACAACTCCACATAGCGAAATACCACGGCGCCTCCTGCAAATATACGGAACGACGAGCTTATCATTTGCATGCAACACACAGCGCCGGCCTGCCTGCCGGGCGCGCAAAGCCGTGCGCATGTGTTTGATTTTACAAAACAAACATTCGGCGATGGCGGCCAAATAATTTGTTTGGCCACCAACATTGCTATAGGATACGACCACGCCACGCCCGGGGCCGCTATCCGCATCCCGGCCGCCACTGACACGTCCACCGGAATCACCGATGCCACCTGCCACACAAGCCCTGATCACCAATGACGCCGTTGTCCTCGGCCTGCTCGCCATGACCCTGGGGGCCGTCTTCTGGTCCGCCTCGCGTACGACCGGCTTCTGGAAAAAATTCTATGCCTATATCCCGTCGCTGCTGATGTGCTATCTGATACCGGCGCTGCTCAACACCTTCGGCATTATCGACGGCAACGCCTCGGGCCTGTATGCCGTGGCGCGCGACTACCTGCTGCCCAGCGCGCTGGTACTGCTGTGCGTGGCCATCGATTTCGGCGGCATCATCCGCCTCGGCCCCAAGGCCATCATCATGTTCCTGACCGGTACGCTCGGGGTGATGCTCGGTGCCCTGGTATCGTTCGAAGCCATGCGCCTGATCCATCCGGAAACAGTGGCCGGCGACACCTGGCGCGGCATGACCACCGTGGCCGGTTCGTGGATAGGCGGCGGCGCCAACCAGGCGGCGATGAAGGAAGTGTTTGAAGTCGATGCCACCCTGTTCGGCCAGTTCGTCGCCGTCGATGTGCTGGTGGCCAATGTCTGGACCGCCGTGCTGCTGTTCCTGGCAGGGCGGGCCGGCGCCTTCGACCGCTGGACGGGCGCCGACTTGTCCGCCATCAATGCGCTCAAGGACAGCATCGAAAGCTACCGTGCCCAGCATGCGCGCATCGCCACTCTGACCGACGTGATGATGATACTCGGCGTGGGCCTGGGCGTGACGGGGCTGTCGCACTTCCTTGCCGGCCCCACTATCGCCTGGATCAATACCCTGCCGGCCGAATGGCGCTTGCAGGACTACAGCCTGACCTCGAATTTCTTCTGGATCGTCGTCTTCGCCACCACCTTCGGCCTGCTGCTGAGCTTTACCCGGGCGCGCAGCCTGGAGGGCGCCGGCGCCTCGACCATCGGCTCGGCCATGCTGTACGTGCTGGTGGCCACCATCGGCATGCATATGGACTTGGGTGCCCTGCTCGACAAGCCGTTTTTGTTCCTGCTGGGCCTGATCTGGATCGCGGTCCATGGCGGCCTGATGCTGCTGGTCGCCAAGCTGATCCGCGCCCCGCTGTTCTTCATGGCGGTCGGCTCGCAAGCCAATATCGGCGGCGCCGCCTCGGCGCCCGTGATCGCCAGCGCCTTCCACCCGGCGCTGGCGCCGGTGGGCGTGCTGCTGGCCGTGCTCGGCTACGCGCTGGGTACTTACGGCGCCTATATTACCGGACTGATATTGCGCGGCATGGCGGGGTAAGAGTTTCCACCTGGCGCAGTCCGCAGGTAGCCCTCGCGGCTGCCTGTGATCCTTCGCAATGTTTTGACCTTACAAACCAGCAACAATCATCAAACGCGCTGACCTCCACGCGCACCTGGCTTTTTCCCCACTAGACAGCGAACAGCGGAGACGGTGACATGAAATCGCTCTTCTTCCTTGCTCTCCCGCTTGTTCTCGGCGTCGGCATGGCGCAATCCGCGCAACAGTGGCTGTTTTCTTACCAGCCGGTCCAAGGACACTATGTGATCTACGGTGGCGGTTTGGGCGACCCGCTACCACCGAGCAGCAAGGACAAGCGCATCGCGTTCCGGATCGACGGCAAAGCGGCAAAGCAACTGTTCGATGCGATGGGTCCGGACTTGCGCAATACCTGCGGTGTGGAGGGTGAAAACCGTTTGCGCCAACGGGCGCACGTGAGCTGTTCCTATCATCCTCGGGATGGCCATCATTGCGACTTCGGTTTCGATCTGCTGAGCGGGCACAGCATCGGCGGCTCCACATGCTGAAACGCGCCAGCCTGCTTTTTGCCGCTGCGCTATGCCTGTTGCTGGCACACCAAGCCCGCGCGGTCTGGGAGTATGTCCAAAGGGATTTTTCAGCTTCCTACGCCATTTATGGCGCTTATCTCGATGACCCCGTGCCTCCCGTTGCCGGCGATACCAAGGTCGCCTTTCGTTTGAGGGGCACAGCCGCAAAGGACATGTTCGAGGCCATCGGTCCCGATTTGCCCGATGGCTGTCCCGACCCACAAATCCGCCTGCGCAACCGCGACATGCTGCTGTGCCGCCATCGCGCCCAGGATGGCTATCGCTGCGAGTTCGGTTTCGATCTGTCGACAGGACTCAGTATCGGTGGCTCGGTCAGCGGCGAAATATGCAAACCGTAAGCATTTTTCACATCTTGGCGGCCTGAAAAAACGCTCCAAAACGTAGCAGAATCCCCTCCAAACAAAATTTCCACACCATTTTCGTGCAAAATCTGCGAAGATAGTTGCCCAAATAACTGTTTACCTCCATGGAATTCTGATGAAATACGCATCTGCTCACGAGTATGTCCAGCATGTCGCCGCACGCAATCCAGGTCAACCCGAGTTTCTGCAAGCCGTCACGGAAGTGATGGAAAGCTTGTGGCCGTTCTTGGAGCAGCACCCGAAATACGCGGAGCAAGGCTTGCTGGAACGCTTGATCGAGCCGGAACGCGTGGTGATGTTTCGCGTATCGTGGGTCGACGACCATGGCCAGGTGCAGGTCAACCGCGGCTATCGCATCCAGCACAGCATGGCCATCGGGCCGTACAAGGGCGGCATCCGTTTCCACCCGTCCGTCAATCTGTCGGTGCTGAAATTTTTGGCATTCGAGCAGACCTTCAAGAATGCGCTGACGACCTTGCCGATGGGTGGCGGCAAGGGTGGGGCCGATTTCGATCCCAAGGGCAAGAGCTCGGGCGAGGTGATGCGCTTCTGCCAGGCGTTTGTCAGCGAACTGTTCCGCCATGTGGGCGCGGACACGGACGTGCCGGCCGGCGATATCGGCGTTGGCGGGCGCGAGATCGGCTATATGGCCGGCATGATGAAAAAGCTCAGCAACCGCGCCGACTGCGTGTTTACGGGCAAGGGCGCCAGCTATGGCGGCTCGCTGATGCGCCCGGAAGCGACCGGCTATGGCACCGTCTATTTTGCACAGGAAATGCTGACAACCCGCGGCACCTCGTTCGAAGGCAAGCGCGTGAGCATCTCCGGCTCGGGCAATGTGGCGCAATATGCGGTGGAAAAAGCGCTGGCGATGGGCGCGAAAGTCGTCACGGTGTCCGATTCGAGCGGCACCATCATCGATGAAGACGGTTTTACCACCGACAAGCTGGCGATCCTGATGGAGATCAAGAACCATCTGTACGGCAGGGTCAGCGATTACGCCGAACGCACGGGCGTGCGCTTCGAAGCGGGCGTGTCGCCATGGCATGTGCCGGTCGATATCGCCCTGCCCTGCGCCACGCAGAACGAGCTGACGCTGGACGACGCGCGCACCCTGATCGCCAATGGCGTGCAGTGCGTGGCAGAAGGCGCCAATATGCCGACCACCATCGAAGCGGCCAAGGCCTTCGAGGCGGCCGGCGTGCTGTACGCCCCGGGCAAGGCCAGCAATGCGGGCGGGGTGGCGACATCCGGCCTGGAAATGAGCCAGAACGCGGCGCGCCTGTCGTGGCCGCGCGAGGAAGTCGATGCGCGCCTGCTGCAGATCATGCAGGGCATCCATGCCGCGTGCAAGCGCTACGGCACGCGCGCCGACGGCACGGTCAGCTATGTCGATGGCGCCAATATCGCCGGCTTTGTGAAGGTGGCCGACGCGATGCTGGCGCAGGGGGTGATTTAAGCCGTCGCCGAGGTCAACAATGTTGTCGGATTACGCGCTGCGCGCTAATCCGACCTACGGCTGTCAACGCATTTCCGGCTTCATCAGACTCTTGCGGCTGATGGTGCGGCCCGAGACCATGAACTCGCCATTGCCCCGGTAATGCAGGGTTTCGGGCAGCTTGGGCGAGGTGGCCACATGGGCTTTCACGCATTCGAAAATGAAGAAGCCGCCCTTGGGGTTGCCCGCCACCTGCGCCAGTTTGCATTCGAAGTTGGCGTAGCATTCGGCGATCAGGGGCGCGCCGACTTTCTCGGCCGGCTGCGCCGTCAGGCCGAAGGTGGTGAATTTATCGGTGTCTTCGCCGCTGCAGTTGCCGATCGCCACCACCTGGTCGACCATGTCCGAGGTCGGCAGGTTGATCACGCATTCCATGCTGCGCTTGATCATTTCGTAGCTGTGGTTGGCGTCGGAAATAAAGCAGCCCAATAGCGAGGGCGTGAACTCCATCAGCATGTGCCAGCCCATGGTCATGATGTCGCTTTCGCCCTTCCAGGTGGAGCTGACCAGCACCACCGGCCCCGGTTCGAGAAAGCGGCGGATATCGGCGACGGGATAATCTTCTTTGTGATAATTTTTCATGGCAGCTCCTGGACTCGTCAACCTCCAGCATAGCCCAACAGTACCGTGCCGGGCGCGCAGCTGAAGCCGCAATCGTTGACGTTCATCGCAAATTTTCCCATTTGCTCAAATTGCAACTTAGAATAGACGGATCAACCTTACAAGGAAATCGCCATGCGCCACCTGCTCCTGTTCGCCGCCCTCGTTGCCAGCCCATTGGTCCATGCCGACGAGCAGACCCGCCCGGTCACTGCCTTCAACGCCATCGATATCCGCGGCCCGATCAGCATCGAAGTGGAATCGGGCAAGGAGCACAGCCTGGTGCTGCGCGGCGACCAGAAATTCCTCGGCGGCGTGATCACGGAAGTGGTCAATGGCGAACTGAAGATTTCCATGAAGGACAAGACCATCAAGAAGGTAGAAGGCGATCCGCGCGTGATCGTTACCATGCCGCAGTTGCGCAAGCTGATCGCCGATGGCGCCGGCGAAAAAATCCTCACCAAGCTGAACGGCCCACGCGTCGATATCAGCTACCAGGGCGCCGGGCGCCTGCTGGCTGACGGCAAGATCGACTGGCTGCGCCTGAAAGCCCAGGGCGTGGGCGAAGTCGATACGCAAGCCTTGCTGGCAAAAAACGTCGACGTCAATTTCGACGGCATCGGCTCGGTCAAAGTGTATTCCTCGGGCGAACTGAACGCCGTGGTGCGCGGCATGGGCGAATTGGTGTATTACGGCAAGCCGAAGATCGTGCACAAGTCGGTGGCCGGCATTGGCAGCGTCAGCGCGGCCAAATAAGCTTTCTGCGGTGCGCCGCCATCGCTGATTTTTCACCACACTCCATGGACGGGCACGGCACCCCGCCGCGCCGTCCACGGAGACCGCCATGCCCGAAGGACCATCGATCGTTATCCTGCGCGAACTGGCCGAGCCGTTTGAAGGCAAGACCATCGCGCACGCCAGCGGCAACAGCAAGACCATTCATATAGACGAACTGGAAGGCCAGCCGCTGCTGGGCGTCGCCAGCTGGGGCAAGCATTTTTTGCTGCGCCTGGCGGACCGTTCCTTGCGCGTCCATTTCCTGCTGTTTGGCAGTTACCGCATCAACGAGCGCAAGGACGCCGTGCCGCGCTTGCAGCTGACGTTTGACGATGGCGACGAACTCAATTTCTATGCCTGTTCCGTCAAGGAGATCGGCGACGATCTCGATAGCGAATACGACTGGCGCGGCGACGTCATGAACGACGCCTGGGACCCGGCGCTGGCACGCAAGAAACTGCGTGCCCACCCCGCCATGCTGGCCTGCGACGCGCTGCTGGACCAGGATATCTTTGCCGGGGTCGGCAATATCATCAAGAACGAAGTGCTGTTCCGCATCCGTGTCCATCCGCTGTCCACCATCGCCGCCCTGCCCGCGCCCAAGCTGCGTGCGCTGGTTGAACAGGCGCGGCAATACAGCTTCGATTTCCTGGAGTGGAAGAAGGCCGGCACCCTGAAGGCGCACTGGCTGGCGCATGCGAAAAAAACCTGTCCGCGCTGCCATATTGCGCTGCACAAGGCCTATCTGGGCAAGACCGGCCGCCGCAGTTTTTTCTGCCCGCGCTGCCAGAAACAATATGACGGAAACGATGGGCTATCATCGCCAGACCATAACAATACGAAGGAGACAGCATGAGCATCGATACCACTGCGCCGCTGGTACTGCGCGAAAACACCGGCGGCCTGGCCACCCTGCGCCTGAACCGTCCGCTGCAATTCAATGCTTTGTCGGAAGCGATGCTGGCGGCGCTGCAGGCCGAACTCGACATCATCGCCGGCCAGCCCGAGGTGCGCTGCGTGGTGCTGGCGGCCGAAGGCAAGGCGTTTTGCGCCGGCCACGACTTGCGCGAAATGCAGGCCACGCGCAAGCTCGACTATTACAAGGCGCTGTTCGCACAGTGTTCGCGCGTCATGCGGTGGATACAGGAATTGCCGGTGCCGGTGATTGCGCGCGTGCATGGCATCGCCACGGCGGCCGGCTGCCAGCTGGTGGCCAGCTGCGACCTGGCGGTGGCCGGCGCCTCGGCGCGCTTTGCCGTGTCCGGCATCAACGTGGGCCTGTTCTGCGCCACGCCGTCGGTGGCCTTGTCGAGGAATGTGTCGGCCAAGCGCGCCTTCGAGATGCTGGTAACGGGCCGCTTTATCGATGCGGCTACGGCAGCCGACTGGGGCCTGATCAACGCGGCCGTGGCCGACGAAGCGCTCGACGACGAGGTGGCACGGCTGGCGCAAAGCATCATGGACAAGAGCCCGGCGGCAGTGCGCCATGGCAAGGCGATGTTCTACCGCCAGCGGCAAATGGCGCTGGCCGAGGCGTATGCCTATGCGGGCGAAGTGATGGCGAAAAACATGATGGAGGAAGACGCCAGCGAAGGCGTTGCTGCCTTCCTGGAAAAACGCTCGCCGAACTGGCGAGCGTGAGCTGAAGCTTAGCGGTTTTCCTTCATCTGCTGCTGTGCCGACGCGCTGAGCTTGTTCAGATCGTCCTGGCCCAGCAGCGGCAGTTGCGACAGCAGGTGTGACAGGGTCGAGCTGCCCACCGTATCGAGTTCCGACGACTGCACCAGCACCGTGCCGGCGCCCGTGAAGTCGATCTGCTTTTCTTCACCCGACAGGGTAAAGCCCGTCAGCGCGCCGGCCGCCGAAGCCCAGCCCTGCACGTGGGCGTAATCGTAGTGATACGAGGGGCTGGGGCAATCGGCCCAGCCCAGCACGGCCTGCTCGTCGACCCGGCAAGGTAGCTCCAGGAAGTGCACCGGGCCATTCGACGAGGCGATCACCTTGCCGGTGCCGATCATGGTCAGGTAGCCTGGCAGGGTCGATTCCTGGCAGACCACGTCCTTGGTAAAACCCAGCAGGTTTTTCGCGCGGATGGTCATGTTGGCGTTATCGAGGTCATAGCAGGCCAGGTCGTTGCCATTGTCGCCGAGTATCAACTGGCCCTGGCCGTTCGCCACCACGAAATGGTGCACATACTTGGGCGCATTGAAGGCCGTGCGCACGATCAGGTCGAGCACGCTGCTGCCCATGGCTTCGAAGCGCAGCTCGCCATAGAAGGCGATCATCTTGCCCTTGCGAATGAAGATCTGTTCCTTGACGTCGATCACGTACGAGAAGCGGTTCAGGTTATCGTTTTTGGGCAAGGTGGAGGGATTGTAGATCGTCATGGCTTACCTTTCGCTCGCTTGAATATAGACCGTGCCCTGGCCCGTGAATTTCACCTGGTACGATTCGCCCGAGGCCTGGCCGACAAAGGTTTTCCAGTTCAGGTCGGTGACGATATTGGAACTGAGCTGGCCCGTGTGGCCGATATAGGCTTGCGGGTCGACAAACACCGGCACGTCGTGCGTGACCGGCAGGCCGATGGTATTGCCGTCGGACAAAATCGCCACTTCGCCCGTGCCCTGCAAGGTGGTGGTAAACAAGCCCTGGCCCGATACCGCGCCGCGCACCACGCCCTGGATGCCGCCCTGGTTGCCGAGGAGCATGGTACCGGCCGTCAGGCGGGCGTCGAAGGCCAGCAGGGTATCGCTTTCCACATACAAAGTTTCGCCGCGCACGGGAATGATGGTGACGAACAGGCCGGCATGCGCGTAGTACACGCTGCCGCTGCCCTTGGCCGCCATCATGGCGTAGCCTTCGTTGGTGACGGCGCGCATGGCCAGGCTTTGCACGCCCTGGCCCGCCAAAAAGGAGCGGCTGAACTGCACCTCGCCCTGGTAGGACACCATGGCGCCCTTGCGCGCGAATACTTCTTCGTTGCTGAGTTTGACCTCGAGCATTTTTTCATTGATCTGCTGATAAACCGGCATCGCGTGGCTCCTGGCTGCTTAACGTTCGGCGGGCTGGATATACACCACGCCCTGGCCGGTGAATTTGTGCTGGTAGGACTCGCCCGAGCTTTGTCCTATCATCGTGCGCCAGTTGACGTCGAATACGAATTCCTGGCGGATATCGCCCTTGAAGCCGACAAAGGCGTCCGGGTCCACGCGCAGCGGTGTCGATGGGGTCACTTCCAGCATGATCAGATTGCCCTGCGAAATGACAGCGATATTGCCGCTGCCTTCCACCGTGGTGGAAAACAGGCCCTGGCCCGAGCTGGCGCCGCGCAGGCCGGCAAAGCTGGTCCCGGTTTTGAGGCTGGTATCGTAGGCCAGCAGGCTGCTGCTTTCGATGGTCAGTTTTTCGCCGGCCAGCGCCAGCACGGTAATCTCGAACGCATTGTGCGCAAAGAACACGGTGCCGTTGCCGGAGGCCTGCATCAGTTGCATGCCCTCGTTCGTCACCTTGCGCTTGAGCGCGCCAAAGATGCCTTCGCCGCCCAATAGGGATTTTTCAAACTTGATGCTGCCCGTGTAGGCGACCATGGCGCCGGCGATCGCCAGCACTTTTTCGTCCTGCAGGCGCACTTCGAGCAGGCGGTCGGTATTGTTGCGGAAACTGGTCACTCGCGATCCTCCTGAAATGCCAGGCAACACAGCCATGGCTGAACGACAAGATACCGGCGGACATGCTTGCGTGCAAGTGCTATTCCTATCGAACGGCGCCTGCCTGCGGCGTTCAACGCTGCAGCGGCAAATGGCTGTGCTTGAGCTGGCGCAGCACAAAGCTCGACTTGCTGTGGCGAATGCCGGGAATTTTATACAGCCGCTCGCGCAGTAGCCGCTCGTAGTCGCGCGTGTCGCTGACCGCGATGCGCAGATAGTAATCATAGTCGCCCGACACCAAAAAGGCCTCCAGCACTTCCGGTATCAGCGCCAGCGCATGGCCGAATTCGAACAGCGCCTGGTCGGAATGGTCGTCCAGCGTGACCTGCACGATGACGGTGTCGGCCAGCCCCACTTTGGCCGCATTGACCTGCACCGTGTAGCCTTCGATCACACCGTCTTCCTCCATGCGCTTGATGCGGGCCCAGCAGGGTGACGACGTCAGCCCCACCTGGCTGCTGAGTTCCTGCAGGCTGATGCGGGCGTCCTGCTGCAGGGCGGACAGGATGGCAAGGTCGAATTTATCGAGTTTCATTCCGCACTTTCTCTGTTTGGCAGCAAATTTTGCTGAACATCGCATTTTAATCGAGAAAAGCGGCAGCCTTTTCTGCGCCTGCCCGCAGAAAATAAGGCATGCAAACACCTCACTCTCCCCTTCCCGCCAGCAATGGCGCCAGCGTGCTGATCGACACCCTGCTGGCGCTTGGCGTCGACACCGTCTTCGGCTACCCCGGCGGCGCCGTGCTGCCGCTGTACGACGCCCTGCACGCCCAGCCACGCCTGCGCCATGTGCTGGTGCGCCACGAGCAGGCGGCCGTGCACGCGGCCGAAGGCTATGCCCGCAGCACCGGCCGGCCCGGCGTGGTGTTCGTCACCTCCGGCCCCGGCATGAGCAACACCACCACCGGCCTGCTCGACGCGCTGTGCGATTCGATTCCCATCATCTGCATCAGCGGCCAGGTGGCGACCACGGCGATCGGCACCAACGCCTTCCAGGAATGCGATGCGCTCGGTATTTCCCGCCCCGTCACCAAATGGAACCGCCAGATCCGCACGGCCGAGGAGACGGCGACGGTGGTGCGGGAAGCCTATATTCAAGCGATGCAGGGCCGGCCCGGTCCCGTTTTAATTGATTTTCCCAAGGACCTGCAACTGGCAGCCACGCCCCCGCCGGTATTTGTACAAGCCGCCACGCCCCCACTGCGCTTGCCCGACCTGGCCGATCTGGAACAGGCGGCCAGCCTGATCGCTGGCGCGCGCCAGCCCGTGTTTTACGGTGGCGGCGGCTTGATCAATTCCGGCGCCACTGCCTGCGCGCATTTCACGGACCTGATCGAGCTGACCGGCGCACCATGCACCTTGACCCTGCTGGGCCTGGGTGCCTGTCCGGCCTCCAGCCCGCAGTTTCTCGGCATGCTGGGCATGCATGGGACTTTGGAAGCGAACCTGGCCATGCACCATGCGGACCTGGTGGTGTGCGTGGGCGCCCGCTTCGACGACCGGGTCACGGGCAAGCTGGACGCCTTCTGCCCCGGCGCCAAGGTCATCCATGTCGATATCGACCCGGCCTCGCTCCACAAGGTGGTGCGCGCCGACGTGGCCTTGCGCGGCGACTGCGCGCCGGTGCTGGCGGCCCTGTTGGAACGATTGCGCGGACGCGCCCTGCCCGATCTGGCGCCATGGTGGCAACGCATCGGCCATTGGCGCGACGAACACTGCCTGACGTTCGACGACACGCCGAACGTCATCGCGCCGCAGGCGCTGATGCAGAGGCTGCAGGCGGCGCTGGCGGGACAGGACGCGATTGTCTCGACCGATGTCGGCCAGCACCAGATGTGGGCGGCGCAACACTTGCGCTTCGAGCAGCCGGGCCGCTGGCTGACGTCGGGCGGCGCCGGCACCATGGGCTATGGCTTGCCGGCCGCCATCGGCGCCCAGGTCGCCCACCCTGGCAAGCGCGTGGTGTGCGTCAGCGGCGACGCCTCGATCCTGATGAATATCCAGGAACTGGCCACCGCCGCGCAGCACCGCCTGCCCGTCAAAGTGGTGCTGTCGAACAATGGCTACATGGGCATGGTGCGCCAATGGCAGGAGCTGATCCACGGCGGGCGCTACAGCCACAGCTATACCGAGGCGCTGCCCGACTTCGTGGCCCTGGCGCGCGCGTTTGGCTGGCAGGCCCGCATGGTGGAACATCGGGACGAACTCGACGCGGCGCTGGCCGAGTGCATGGCCTCAAGCGGCCCGTATTTTCTCGATGTACGCGTGCATGGCGAAGAGAACTGCTTTCCCATGATGGCGCCGGGGGCGGGCCATCATCAAATCACCTTGGCGAAAGGGGTGGTCTACGCCCACACCCGATAAATCCAGTAGCTTTCATCGTTTCTGCTGGCCTGCGCCAGCTCCGTCGGCGTCAATCCCGTAATCTCCCGCGTCTCGCGGCAGAAATGCGCCTGGTCGGCATAGCCGCCCTGGCCCGCCAGATCGGACCACGACACCTTGCCCTGCAACATGGCGTCGCGCTCGTCGAGGAATAGCTGCTCGGCGCGGCGCATGCGGCGCAGGGTGCGCATGGGCTGGCCGGCCCAGGTCTTGATGCGGCGCTCGATATTGCGCGCGCCGCTGGCCAGTCCACTGGACGCCGCCTGCACGCCCAGGCGCCGCACCCAGTCGTGGATGGCGCTGGCCGGATGATCGTCCTGCTGGCGCGCCAGCTGCCAGCGCGGCGCAAGAAAATTCTCCACCAGGGCCACGCGCGCCTCATCGTCGGGCGCGGCCAGCACGGCCTGCGACAGAGATTGCCAGTCGGCGTCGAACATGTCGTCCAGCGGGCGGAACTGGTCGAGCATCGGCCCCATCGCCACGCCCGTCAGGGCATGCAGCGCGGCCGGATAAAACATCACGATGAATGAGTGCACGGGCCCGGGGTTGTAGCTGACCAGCGGATAGGAACGTGGGCCACCGAACAGCGCGGCCGGCATGCGCACGTCAGGCAGCGTCAAACCCGGCGCGGCCGCCTCCAGCTCACCCGACACCGTCCAGCTGATGCTGCACATCGGTGCGGCCGGAAAACGGTTCAGGCGCTGCGCCGGCGGCAGCGGCGCGCAAGCCGTGGTGTCGCGCACGAGAAAGGCGCGCACGCAGGAAGCGAGCGCCAGGCGCGGCGCGATCAGGCGCGTGACAGGAAGGGAGGTGGTAACCATGGCAACGATTGTAGCGAGAAACGTCGGCGAACGGGCGATGTCGTATACGTTCAAGACTTGCCGATTCAAGCGCGCTACAGTCATGCCATTGTTCGCCGTTCACCGGAGTTTGCCATGCCGCCACTCGACCTTGCCATCCCACCTGCCGCGCCCGCCATTGCGCGCACGCTGCGCCAGATCCGTCACTTGCCCGGCCCATACGCCCTGCCCTTCTTTGGCAACAGTTTCCAGCTGAAACTGCCACGCATCCACCGCGACGTGGAAGGCTGGGTCCGCCGCTACGGTCCCTATATGCGCGCCTGGTTTGGCCGCACCCTGGTGCTGGTGGTGGCCGACAGCGAGGCCGTCTCCGCCATCCTGCGCGACCGGCCCGACGGCTTTCGCCGCCCGCTATCGAGCTACATCGTGTCCGAGGAAATGGGCGGCATCCCGGGCCTGTTCCTGGCCGAAGGCAGCGCCTGGCGCAACCAGCGCCGCATGGTGATGGCCGGCATGGCGCCCGGCGCCATCAAGGCCTATTTTCCGTCGCTGGTCACGGTGGCACAGCGCCTGCAGCGGCGCTGGCAGGATGCGGCCCGGCAAGGCCAGGCCATCGGCCTCGATGGCGACCTGAAACGCTATACGGTCGACATTATTGCGGGCCTGGCGTTTGGCACCGAGGTCAATACCCTGGAGGCGGGCGAGGACGTGATCCAGCGCCATATGGACGCGATCCTGCCGGCCGTGGCGCGGCGCAGCCTGTCGATGCTGCCGTACTGGCGCTACTTCAAGTTACCGGCCGACAAGCGCCTGGACCGCGACGTGGCGGCGCTCGATATTGCCGTCTCCGATCTGGTGCGCCAGGCGCGCGGCCGCATGGAGCAGGACCCGGCACGGCGCGTACGCCCGCCCAATCTGCTGGAGGCGATGATCGCCGCCGCTGATGAAAAAAACAGCGGCGTCGACGACCGCGCCGTGGCCGGCAATGTGCTGACCATGCTGCTGGCCGGCGAAGACACGACGGCCAACACGATCTCGTGGATGATTTATTTGCTGCGTTGCAACCCGTCTGCCCTGGCGCGGGCGCGCGAGGAAGTGCGCAGCGTGGCGCCCGACGTGGCCGGCTTTACCATCGAGCAGATGGACCGCCTGGACTATCTTGGCGCCTGCGCCAGCGAAGCGATGCGTTTGAAGCCGGTGGCGCCGTTTTTGCCGCTCGAAGCCTTGCGCGACACGGTGGTGGGCGATGTGGCCGTGCCTGCCGGCAGCCTGGTGTGGTGCGTGCTGCGCCACGATACGCTGTCCGACGCGCACTTTCCCGATGCCCAGGCATTCAGGCCCGAACGCTGGCTTGAAGAGGGCCAGCAGGAAGTCAACAACAAGCGCGCCGCCATGCCGTTTGGCTCGGGCCTGCGCACCTGCCCGGGCCGCTATCTGGCGCTGCTGGAAATCAAGATCGCCATGGCCATGCTGTTGGGCAGCTTCGATATCGCCGGCGTCGATACGCCCGATGGCGGCGAGGCGCAGGAGCTGATGGGCTTTGTGATGTCGCCGGTGGGCCTGTCGCTGCGGCTGGCACCGCCACGGTGATACCATCGGCTTTTATGTCAGCGTACCGCCATCATGAACGACAGCCTGATCGATATCCGTTTGCGCCTGGCCGCCTTTGCGCAAGAGCGCGACTGGGACCAGTTCCATACGCCGAAAAACCTGGCCATGGCGCTGTCGGTCGAAGTGGCCGAGCTGGTGGAGCACTACCAGTGGCTGCCGACCGGCGCGGACGCGGAACTCGACGAGGCGAAACGCACCGGCATCCGCCATGAGCTGGCCGACGTGCTGATGTACCTGGTGCGCCTGGCCGACAAGAGCGGCGTCGACCTGCATGCGGCGGTGCTGGAAAAAATGGAACTGAACGCCTTGAAATACCCGGCCGGCCAGGTGCGCGGCGACGCCCGCAAATATTCCGAATACTGACCGTACCATCTGTGCGTGGCCGATACGCGAATCGGCGTAGCATCGGGCCATGCGTATTCCATTTATTCTCTTTTTCGCGGCCATGCTGCCATGGGGTGCAACGCTGGCGCAAACGCCGGCCGTGCCGCAAGTCAAGGTCGACGCCACGCGCGACCCGGTCGACAAGTCCTATCGCAAGATGATGCAGGGCGTGGACCGCTTCGAGCGCGACCATGCACTGGCGCCGCAGGCCAGCCTGCGTTTTCGCCTGCTGCCGCGCCAGCCCGGCGTCGACATGCAAGGCGTGAAATTGCGCATCGCCGGCGACACCGTCAGCGTGCCGCTGCCCTTGCTTGAAGACAATAGCTTCGCCCCCGTGCGCAACGCGCAGGCGCTGCGCGAAGACGCGGTGCTGATCGCCAACCGCAAGGCCACCACCATGAGCTGGCGCGCCCAGGTCATCACGCCGGGCTTGCCACCAGGCACGCGGCGCCTGGGCGACCTGCGCCTGGAATGCCGGGCCGGCATGGATTCGGGCCTGATCTCGAACGACCCCGCCATTATTTCCTGGCTATCGAGCATACTGTACAGCACCGACAAGGTCTGCTCCGAGCCGGACGGCAACTACCTGTTCTTTACCGACCGGCCCTTGCTGGGCGTCACGCTGGTGCACGGCGAACGCCGCCTGGCCCTGCCCTTCAAGATGCTGTATGCGGGTGGCGAACAGACACCCGCCTCGCTGCCGTATTGCGATTGCCAGGTGTTGCTGGACCGCACCTATTACGCGCCGCTATGGGACCAGAGCTGGCCCGACGATACCCTGCTGGAGTTCGATTACATGGATGAGGTGGCGCCATGAAGTGGCTGATGTTTCCACTGCTGCTGTCACTGGCCGCCTGCTCCGGCACGCGCGCCCTGCAAGCGAGCAAATCCGTGCCGCAAGCCACCCTGGAGCAAACCGTGCAGGTGGGCAGCAGCACCCGCGAACAGGTGCGTGCCGCCTTGGGTGACAGCACCTCGATAAGGTTTGATAGCGGCAATGAGGTGTGGATGTACACCTATCCGGATGGTTCGCCGGGCGGCGGCGAATATATCATCCTCTTCGGCCAGGACGGCGTGGTGAAAAAGGTGCGGCGAGGCGAGGTGTACCAGTTAAAGAAATAGCCCGGCTTACTTGCCCAGCGCCCGCACCGCACCACCGCTCGCCCTGCGCCGCGGCGCCTGCTTCAGCTTGAACACAAACATCGACTTGGCCACGCTGTCGGTGCGCTGCGCCAGGTTGGTGGCGGCGGCGGCCGCCTGCTCGACCAGCGCTGCATTCTGCTGGGTAATGCCGTCCATATGGATCACCGCCTGGTTGACCTGGCCGATGCCCTGGTTCTGCTCGCGGGTGGTCGACGAAATCTCGTCCATCACTTCCGTCACCCTGGCAACCGAAGCGATCACTTCCTGCATGGTGGCGCCGGCATTGCTGGTCAGTACGGTACCGGCATTGACGGTGGCGATCGAATGGTCGATCAGGTGTTTGACTTCCTTGGCGGCCGTGGCCGAACGCTGGGCAAGGCTGCGCACTTCGCCGGCCACCACCGCAAAACCACGGCCGTGCTCGCCAGCGCGCGCCGCTTCGACGGCGGCATTCAGGGCCAGGATATTGGTCTGGAAGGCGATGCCGTCGATCAGGCCAATAATGTCGAGAATCTTGCGCGACGAGCCGCTGATTTCATCCATGGTGCTGACCACTTCGGTGACAATCGCCCCGCCTTTCGCGGCCACGGCCGAAGCCTGCACCGCCAGGTCATTGGCCGTGGCCACGTGATCGGCGCTGCTCTGCACGGTCGAGGTCAGCTCTTCCATGCTGGCGGCCGTCTGCTCCAGGCTGGACGCCTGCGATTCGGTGCGGCTGGACAAGTCCATATTGCCGGTCGCGATCTCGGCGGTGGTGACGCGGATATCCTCGAAATTGGCGCGCACGTCGCCGATGATGCTGTGCAGATTGATATTGGTCTGGCGCAGGGCCGCCATCAGCTGGCCCATGTCGTCGTCACGCACCTTGTCGATCACGCCGGTCAGGTCGCCACCGGCCATCTTGCGCGCCACCATCACCGCCTCGCTCAGGGGCTGCACCACCGAGTTGTGCAGATAGGCCCAGAACACCAGCATGATCACCGACGCCATGGCAGCCAGCGCAATCAGCCAGCCGCGCGTGGCGGCATGGGTGTCGCTGTCGATATTCCAGACGGCGCCAGCCAACACGGCCATGGAGACGCAGAAGAAGATGGCGTTGACGGCCATGCCTTGCGACAGGCTGGGCTGGCTCAGGGCTTTCAATTTGGCGCCCAGGCCCTGGCCAACGATACGGCCATTGCGAAAGGCCAGCTTGGCCTGGTTGCCATCCTTGAAGCCTTTGTACAGCGCGGCCGCTTCTTCCACCTGCTCGCGCGTGGGCTTGGTGCGCACCGACATGTAACCGACCGGACGGCCGTTTTCGATCACCGGCGTGATATTGGCCAGCACCCAGTAATAGTCGCCGTTCTTGCAGCGGTTCTTGACCATGCCGGTCCACGGCATGCCGCTCTGGATGGTGCGCCACAGGTCGGCAAACGCTTCGGCCGGCATGTCGGGGTGGCGCAGGATATTTTGCGGCGCGCCCAGCAATTCTGATTCGGAAAATCCACTGACTTCAATAAAATACTGATTGGCATAATTAATGTTTCCCTGTAAATCCGTGGTGGAAACAATCGTCATGCCGTCATTGAGAATAGTTTCTTTTTGCGTGACGGGCATATTCAAGCGCATTCTCGCTCCTTTGTTTTTGTAAATAGCATAGCAAAATTATAAAAACAATATACCACATCAAGCCTCGCGCCCATACCATGGCGCCAGTCTTGCCGCAGGTAAAGGAATAACATAAAATACACGCAATTTATCTATTTATATTTCCTTTTATTTAATTAAATTGATTTTATTAACACGGAAAATATTAATATATCGCGCCGCCATGATTGCGCATTCGCCATCAATATTCCAATACGCTGCGCAATGCACGGCGATGCCTGCCAGATACCGTCAACCATTGCCAAGCGGTACGCCGCGATTCAAATCGTAAGTAGGAACACTTATTGCCTCGGCGGCGTGAAAAAGCATTTTCAACGGAGAAATTATTGTTGCCGATAGGCGACAAAAAAAGGCGCCCGAAGGCGCCTTTGCTCACTGCGGCTGACGCCGCAGGATTACTTGTAGGTCTTGCGCGGCGCTTTCGGGCGCGGTGGCGCGGGCTTGCGCTCCGAGGTGCCATCGTCGAGCGTGATGCGCAGTTGCTGGCCAGCCACCCACACCGACTTCAGGTGATCGAGGATTTCCGGCGGCATGCCTTCCGGCAGGTCCAGCACGCTGTGCTTGTCGAAGATATCGATGCGGCCGATATGCTTGGCTTCCAGGTTCGCTTCGTTGGCGATGGCGCCGACGATATTGCTAGGCGTGACCAGATGATCGCGGCCCACTTCGATGCGGTAGGCCGTCACGCCCGGACGTGGACGTTCTTTCTTTGGCGCGCGCACAGGAGCGTCGCTGGCAGGCGCTTCCGGTGCGGCGTCCTTGAACGCCGGCGCGGCCTTGGCGGCAAACGGCTTGCGCGGCGCGGCCGCCGGCGCCAGGTCAGGCGCATCGCCATCGCGGCTGATGCGCAGCTGCTGGCCGGCCACCCAGACGGTTTTCAGCTGGTCCAGCAATTCCTTCGGCATGCTGTCCGGCAAATCCAGGACGCTGTAGTCGTCATAGATTTCAATCCGGCCGATATTTTTCGAATCGATGCCCGCTTCGTTGGCGATGGCGCCGACGATATTGCCAGGTTTCACGCCATGCTGATGGCCCACTTCGATGCGGAAGGTCTGCATGCCGGCGTCCGCGGGGCGTTGCACGCGTTCCTTTTTCGGGAAGGCCGGGCGTTCGCTGCGCTCGCCACGTTCAAAACGGTCACCGCGTTCAGGCCGGTCGTTGCGTTCGAAACGCTCCTGGCGCACCGGACGGTCATCCTGCCAGGTGGCCTGTTCGCGCGCCTTGTTCTTGTCCAGCAGCAGCGGCGTATTGCCACGTGCCATCTTCGCCAGGGCGGCGGCGATTTCAATCGCCGGGATATTCTGTTCGCGCTCGAAGTCTTCGATCAGCGACTGGAATTGTTCCAGTTCGCCCAGCGCCAGGGTTTCCGAGATCTGTTCCTTGAACTTGGCGATGCGCACGTCGTTGACGGCCTGGATGGTCGGCAGTTCCAGCATGCCGATCGGCTGGCGGGTCGAGCGCTCGATGGCTTTCAACAAGTTCTTTTCACGCGGGGTGATGAACAGGATCGCTTCGCCGCTGCGGCCGGCGCGGCCGGTGCGGCCGATACGGTGGGTATAGCTTTCCGGATCGTGCGGCACGTCGTAGTTGACCACATGGCTGATGCGTTCCACGTCCAGGCCGCGCGCGGCCACGTCGGTGGCGACCAGGATGTCGATCTTGCCGTCTTTCAGCTGCTGGATGGTGCGCTCGCGCTGTGCCTGCTGGATGTCGCCGTTGATGGCGGCGGCCGAGAAACCGCGCGCCTGCAACTTGCCGGCCAGCTCTTCCGTGCCCAGCTTGGTGCGGGCGAAGATGATCATGCCGTCAAACGCTTCCGCTTCCAGGATGCGGGTCAGCGCGTCGAGCTTGTGCATGCCCGACACCAGCCAGTAGCGCTGGCGAATATTGTCGGCCGTGCCGGTCTTGGCGGCCACCGTCACTTCGGCCGGATTGACCAGGTAGGTGGTGGCGATGCGCTTGATAACGGAAGGCATGGTGGCCGAGAACAGCGCCGTCTGGTGGCCTTCCGGTGTTTCTTTCAAGATGCGCTCGACGTCGTCGATAAAGCCCATGCGCAGCATTTCATCGGCTTCGTCGAGCACCAGGGTTTTCAGCTTGGACAGGTCGAGCGACCCCTTGTCCAGGTGATCGATGACGCGGCCTGGCGTGCCGACAATGACGTGCACGCCGCGGCGCAGCGCCGACAGTTGCGGGCCATAGCTTTGGCCGCCGTAGATCGGCAGCACATGGAAGCCGGGAATGTGGGCAGCGTAGACCTGGAACGCTTCGGCGACCTGGATCGCCAGTTCGCGCGTCGGGGCCAGGACCAAGGCTTGGGGTGAGCTTTGTTTCAGATCGATGCGCGACAGGATGGGCAGGGCAAAGGCGGCGGTTTTACCGGTACCTGTCTGCGCCTGGCCCAGCACGTCGCGGTTGGCGAGCAACAAGGGAATCGTGGCCGCCTGGATAGGCGACGGTGTTTCGTAACCGACATCCTTGAGCGCGCGTATCAGCGGCTCGCTCAGGTTGAGATCGGAAAATAAGGAAATTGGTGTATCAGACATGAAATCACTCACAAGTTCGCTCGAATCGCCCAATGCGAAAGAGTGTATCTGCTAGTTTACTCTTTACTGGCCCGTACCGGGTGGAACAGCAGCGCAGATCGCCAATTTTTGCCATCCAAAACGCAGAAAAATCGGCGATCCGCACGCAATTGGTGCAAAAACCAGGCAATCTTACCTGTTTTGCAATATATTCATATCCTGTTACAGATGCTCGGGAGCAAGTGTTGGCGCGTCCGCCGCATGGCGCAGGAATTCCAGCAAGTCCGCGTTCAGCTGGTCCTTGTGGGTGGTCGCCAGGCCATGCGGCGCGCCCGGATACACCAGCAGCCGGCTGCCGATAACAAGTTCGGCCGAGCGCCGCGCCGAGGCGGCAATCGGCACGATCTGGTCGTCGTCGCCATGGATCACCAGGGTCGGAATGTCGAATTTCGCCAGGTCCTGCGTAAAATCCGTTTCCGAAAACTGCTTGATGCATAGATAGGCGGCCGGCATGCCTGCTTGCATGCCCTGCCGCCAGAACGCGTCGCGCACGCCTTGCGACGGCTTGGCATCGGGCCGGTTGTAGCCATAAAACCCTTCGCTCAGGTCGCGAAAGAACTGGCTGCGGTCGGCCTGCACGCCGCTGCGGATATCGTCAAACGCTTCGATCGGCAAGCCCAACGGGTTGTCCGGCGTTTGCAGCATCAGCGGCGGCACGGCGCCCACCAGCACCGCGCCCGACAATCGACCCGTGCCATGGCGGCCGATATAGCGCGCCACCTCGCCGCCGCCGGTCGAATGGCCGACCAGGGTCGCGCCCTGCAAATCGAGCGCCTCGATCAGTTCGGCCAGGTCGTCGGCATAGGTATCCATGTCGTTGCCGTCAAACGGCTGGCTGGAACGGCCATGGCCGCGCCGGTCGTGGGCGATCACGCGGTAGCCGTTGGAAGCGAGGAAAAACATCTGGTCTTCCCAGGCATCGGCCGACAGCGGCCAGCCATGGCTGAACACCACGGGCGCGCCGCTGCCCCAGTCCTTGTAGTAAATCGTCGTGCCATCACGAGTGCGCAGGGTATTGCCTGCGGTTGCCTTATCGGTCGTGCTGCGTGCGTCGGTCATGCCAGCCTCCTTGGTCATGGCCTGCCGGTTGGCGGCCCTCGCGGCCATTGTGGCCCGATTCGACTCATGCACGCCGCGCTGTACGTTCAGGAAAGATGATCCGTAGAGTAAGATTGCTGCCGACACATCATCGTCATGCCATGTCCTTGTTTAAATTTTGGAGTCTTTATGCGTACCTCTTTCGCCCTCGCCGCCAGCCTTGCCCTGTTTGGCACGGCTGCCAGCGCCCAGAAACTGCCTGTCGTTGCCGAAGCGCCGCTGCGCGCCCACCTGTCCTTTCTTGCCGACGACCTGCTCGAAGGACGCGGCACCGGCCAGCGCGGCGGCGACCTGGCCGTGCGCTACCTGGAAACCCAGGCGGCGCTGGCCGGCTTGCAGCCACTGAAGGACGGCACGTATCGCCAGGGCTTGAAGATCGTCGGCAGCAAGGCCTTGCCCGACAGCACCGTGACCTTCAGCGCTGGCGGCAAGACCATCGCGCCCAAGTTTGGCGAGGGCATCGTGTTTGGCGCGTCGAATGGGCAGGAAAAAGTGGCGTTCGACGCCCCCGTGGTGTTTGCCGGCTACGGCATCGACGCTCCGGAAGAAAAATGGGACGACTTCAAGGGCGTCGACCTGAAGGGCAAGCTGGTGATCATGATGGTCAATGATCCGCAGCCAACCGCCAGCGAGCCGAACCGCTTTGCCGGCAAGTCGCTGACCTGGTATGGCCGCTGGGTCTACAAATACGAGGAAGCGCTGCGCCAGGGCGCGGCCGGCGTGCTGCTGATCCACACGACGGCGTCGGCCTCGTACCCATGGTCGGTACCGGCCAACGGTTTCGGCCATGAGCGTTTCAACCTGGCCGGCAGCGGCAATGCGATGGAAGGCTGGCTGCAGGAAGACATGGCGCGCACCCTGTTCAAGGCAGCGGGCCAGGATCTGGACGCCCTGCGCGCCCAGGCCGAAACGCGCGACTTCAAGCCGGTGGCCCTGAACGCCACCGTCAAGGTCAGCCTCAACAGCACCATCCGTACCATCGAACAATTCAACGTGGCCGGCATCGTGCCCGGCACCGATCCGAAGTTGAAAGACGAGGCAGTGATTTACTCGGCGCACTGGGATCACCTGGGCAAGGATGACGACGGTAGCGCCAAAGCCGGCAGCGACCATATCTATAACGGCGCGATCGACAACGCCTCGGGCGCGGCCGCCCTGCTGGCGATGGCGCAAGTGGCCGTCAAGCAACCGGCACGGCGCACGCAGATCTTCCTGTGGCCTGCCGGCGAGGAAACCGGCATGCTGGGCGCCAATGCCTGGGTGCGTGCACCGCTGTGGCCGCTGGCCAGGACCGCCGCCGACCTGAATCTCGACAGCATGAATTTTGTCGGCAAGACGCACGACATCGGTGTCGCCGGCGCCGAGCGCAGCAGCCTGTACGCCAGCGCCGCCAAGGTCGCCAAGCGCATGGGCCTGCGCCTGGCACCGGCCATTCCCGACCTGTCCGGCGCCTTTTACCGGGCCGACCATTTCGCCTTTGCCAAGGCCGGCATTCCCGCCTTTAACGTGGGCTCGGCCGTGTTCTCGGGCGACGGCTCGTTCGACTTCGTCAAGGACCCCAAGGAGTCAAGCGCGCGCCTGGTTGCGTTCAAGAAAGACTACCATCAGGTCACGGACGAATACAACCCGTCCTGGGACCTGTCGGGCATGGTGCAGCAGGCGCAGTTCACCCTGAACCTGGGCTACGAAGTGGCCAACGACAAAACCATGCCGGTGTGGAACAAGGATGAGGCGTTCGGCAAAGTGAAGCGCTAAATACTTAAAAGCAACTCTATCGATTATCGGACAAGGACCAGCATGTCATTACAAAAAGGCCAGAAACTCAAGCTCGACAGCAGTACGGTGGCGGCGGACATCACCGTCAGGTGCACGCTCAAGGCGCCGTTCCATATCGACATCAGCTGTTTCGGCCTTGATGCGAACGGCAAGTTGTCCGACGAGGCGTATATGGTGTTCTACAACCAGACCGCCTCGCCCAAGGAAGAAATCCGCCTGCTGGCCGATGTGCCCGACAGCCAGTTCATGGTCCAGCTGGCCAGGCTGCCGGCGCGGATCGACAAGCTGGTGTTTACCGCCGCCATCGATCCCGCGCACAGCCAGACCATGCGCGAACTGGGCAGCCTGGAGTTTCGCCTGGGCGAACATGTGTTTGCCTTGAGCGGCCTGGACTTCAGCGGCGAAAAGGCGATCATGGTCGCCGAGCTGTACCGGAAAGACGGCGACTGGCGCCTCGGCGTCAACGGCCAGGGTTTCAATGGCGGCCTCGACGCCCTGCTGGTGCATTTCGGCGGCGCCGTCGCGCCCGCCAGCGCTACTGCGACGCCGGCAGCGGCGGCCCCAGCCAGGGTCTCGCTGGAAAAACGCTTCGAGCAGCAGGCGCCGCAACTGGTCTCGCTGGCAAAAATCGCCGGCGTCTCGCTGGCCAAGAACCGGCTGGAACGGGTGCGCGCCAAGGTGGCGTTTGTCCTTGACGCGTCCGGCTCGATGTACGGGCAATATGACAGCGGGCAGGTGCAGGAGGTGGTCAATCGCGTGTTTCCCCTCGGTGTGCACTTCGATGACGACGAGGAACTGGAGACGTGGGCTTTTGCGCTCAAGAGCAAGCAGCTGTCGAATGTCACCTTCGGCAATTTCAAGAACTATGTCAAGAAAGACAAAGGCGGCTGGCAGCAATGGATGAGCGACTTGAATGCCGGCTACAACAATGAACCGGCCGTGATCCGTGACGTGATCACGCATTTTTCCGGTTTGACGCCACCGGCTGTCGTGACCGAGAAGAAAGGAATTTTCTCGTCGAAAAAGGTATTTCCGGAAGGATTTGCTCCCGCCATCGCTGCCAAGGCGCCGGTCTTCGTGCTGTTCATTTCGGATGGCGGCGTGTCGCACAACGACGAAATCCAGTTCCTGATCCGCTGGGCCAGCACCTTGCCGATCTTCTGGCAATTTATCGGCATCGGCGGCTCCAGCTACGGCGCGCTGGAAAAGCTCGATGACCTGTCCGGCCGCCATATCGACAACGCCAATTTTTTCGCCATCGACGACCTGCGCCAGATTTCGGAAGCCGAGCTGTACGACCGCATGATGCAGGAGTTCCCGGCGTGGCTGAAGCAGGCGCGCGCCAGGGATATCATCGGGAACTACGAGCTGTAGTTCAAATCGCCATGATCCGTTTCAGGTCGACAAACGCCGTTTCATACAGGTGCTGGAAGGCGCCGACCATTACCTCTTCCACGCCTTCGGCCGCGTCGAACTGGCTCGACCATTCGGCCACGCAGGAGGTGGCGCCCGGCTCGCCGGTGACGCGCAGGGTGGAACGGTAGTTTTTCACGGGGATCGGACCCGAGACGATGGTGTAGCTGTAGCTTTTGTCCGCTTCGCTGAAGCTTTGCAGGCGTTCGGCGATGATGGCGCCGTCCGTGGTTTTCAGGCGGCGCACGCGGCCGCCCTGCTCCGGCAAGCTGGTCTTGATCGAGCTCGACCACTCCGCCAGCGACTGGAAGCCGCCGATAAAATCCCACACGCGTTCGGCGCTTGCCGCCAGTGTCACAGAAACAGTTACTTGGGCCATCTTTAATTCGGTTCCTCATCCAGGTTTGCCGGGCGCCGAGGCGGGCCGGGCCGGCCGGAATGCCCGGCACAGGCGCTATTTTAGCGCCCATGCCGCGTTGCTGCCGAATGCTTACAGATTTTCTGATAGGAAAATGAGCGAATTGCCGTGTGCCTGCACCGACGCGCGCTGGTTGTAGCTGTCGCGGTAATTGCAGTTGAAACCGTGTTCGGCTTGCGCGTAGACATGGATTTCCACTTCTTCGCGGCCGTCGAAACGCTCGGCGATGGCTTTCACGGCATCGGCCGGGATATGGCTGTCGCTGCCGCCAAAATGCATCAGCAGCGGCACCTTGATCTCGCCGGCCAGGTCCAGCTTGTTCTGGATGCCGCCGCCATAGTAGGCGATGGCGGTATCGACCAGGCCGGCCGCTGCCGCCTGGTAGGACAAGCGGCCGCCAAAGCAATAGCCAATCGAAGCGATCTTGCCTTCGACTTCAGGACGCGCGCGCAGGGCGGCGACGGTGGCGGTGATGTCGGCCAGCGCTTGCGGGTTGTCAGTCGCCTGCATCAGTTCGACGGCGCGCTTCCAGCCCGATTCGTCATAGCCCAGTTCGATGTGCGCGCCTTCGCGCCAGAACAGGTCGGGCACCAGCACCACATAGCCATCAAGCGCATATTGCTCGGCAACCGTGCGGATATGTTCATTGACGCCAAAAATTTCCTGCAACAGCACGATGCCGGGGCCTTTGCCGATATGCGGCACGGCCAGGTAGGCCTGGAAGGTGGCGCCGTCGGCGCCGGTGATATCGATCCACTGCGTAGTGATGCTCATGAAGACTCCAGTTCTGTGAGGGGGAAACAGAAAAGCATCTTACTGGTTTTTTCCGCTTCCTGCGCCCGCCCCGCCCCTGCCTTGTGACAGGCGACAATCGCGGAACCTGGTACATTCCTAGTACATTTCGCGCAAGTACAATACCGGACCGGATTTGAATACGCCGAACACCACGCGGCCCACGCTCGATGGCAAATAGGAAAAGCCGCCGACCGACACATCGACGCTGCCGGCTACCTTCGGCGCCTGCAGGGTCAGCCGCCCATTGCCTGCCAGCACGCCCCCGCTGAACTGATACACCTGGTCGGCCACCACCAGATTGCTGCAGACCAGCTGTTTGAGGCAGTTGGCCAGCACCACCTGGGGCTTGCCGAAACGGCTGATGCCGTCGGCCAGGTTGACGCGCCAGAGCTTGCCATCCCAGTACTTCAGCTGCACGTCCAGGCGCATGGGCAGCAGTTCCGAGCCGGAACTGTTGGGCACGGAAATAAAGCCGGTCAACACCGTCAGCGCCGCTTCCTTGCCCTGCGACGAGGGCTTCGACGTGACCAGATTGTTGACCGAATACGTAAAGTTGGCGCGCAACAGCACGCCTGTCGGCGCCGCCAGCGTCGATGCTGCGGCCGAGGGCGAATAGGCACCGGGAAATTGATAGGCCAGCACCTGGCGCGCCACGCCCTTGCTGAAGGAGCTCATCGGCACGCCGGTCAGGGTGGTGCCGGCCGCGCTGCCATCGGTCAGCTTGCCGCCGGCCGGATTGACTGGTGGCGCATTGCTCGTATCCTTGGCATCAAGCGCCAACAGCAATACCTGCTGATTCTTCAAGTCACCATCGGCGTCATCGAAATTCTCCGTCGTCACGCCCTGCAAATTTTGCGCCGTGACGGCCAGCGCGAAAGGCTGGCGCGAATACACAAACCGCGGGTCTGCGCCGGTGTCAGGACAGGCCAGCTGGGTGCCGCACAAGGCGGGAAATTGCTTGTATGGTTCGGTGGACAAATCAACAGCGGTCTGAAAATGATGAGGAATGAACAGCACATTATTGCTGACGCCCGTCGCCAGTGGCGTGACAGTATCGATTTTTTGCACGCCCAGGTAATTATTCAAGGTGGCGGTCATATTGATGGTGCCTGTTTCCGCCCATGCCAGCTCGCTTGCGGTGCCAACACCACTACTGAAGACAAGCTTGCCTTCAAGCTTGGGATTGGCGACGACCTTGGGCGCATTGAAGACCGGTTTCACAAAAACACGGTCGAGTGCCACATCCGGAGTAACCGTCTCACGACCGAAATTGGGCGTGGTGGCGCCCGCCTTGTTTTGCGCCGTGACCGTCACCGACGGCACTTCCTGGCCCGCACGCTGCGGGCTGGCAATCGCGCTAAAGGCAAACTTGGCCGGCGCGACGATGACATTGCCGCTGCCCGTCATGCTCAAACCACTGTCGGCGCCGCTGGTCGAGGTGTAGGTCGCAGTCAGCCCCACCTGGCCCACATCCGCATATTGCATCCTGGGGGTCGCCACGCCTGCGCTATTGAAGCCCAACAAGACATCGGCGCCAGCCGCGCTGCAAGCGCTGCTGGCGTTACCGGCCAGCGGCACATAAGTACCGTTCGTCCCCTGTATGCGCGTGGGCAAGGTGCCGCTGGCAGGGTTGGCATAGCTGCATTTCAACTTGATGGTTTTATTCTGGTTGGCAAACAGCGGCACGCAAACCTGGGGATTGCTGCCCGAAGCCTGCACCGCGCTGATCGACACCGACTGCGCATCTTCCGCATAGCGCGGATCGCCGCTCACCTGCAGGCCGCTGCTGTTGAACGGCATCTGGCAATTGGTGGTGCTGCCCGTGGTGCTGTCTTTGCACACCAGCGCGCCCGTGGTGGACGGCATGCTGGTCAGGCTCAGGGTGGCCGTGCCCCCCGCATATTGCGCCACCGTGCTGTCGACGCTGCCGGTATTGCCCGTCTGCGCCGTGGCGCCGCCAGGCGACAGAACGACAGTCGCGCCATTCTTATAAAGGCTGCCGCAGCTGGCGTCGGCGCAGGCTTTGACGGTGACTTTTTCCGGGGAGCAGCTTAGCGCCGCGGCCGGGTGGGAGATTTCGAAATGGTGGGGGCCGGATTGGACGCCGGGGCCGCATTTGGGGCCCTTAACGCTATCTACGGGAAAGCCGCTTTTGTTTGTCACGCAAGTGCATTTGGTATCTGCCGTGTCAGCTTTACAGGTAATCGTCTGGTAGACGCGCGTGCTCCAGTCAAGGAAGATTTTTCCTACAAGAGCAGTGCCACTGATATATGCATTTTCCGGTGCGAGGGATACATCGCCGGCATCGACATTGCCTTTGATCTCACTCTTGGCACCAATTGTCAGCGATGTGCTGGCAGTGATATTGCCTTCGACCTGAACGCTATCCGGCAAAATATTTACTTTAGGCGCGATAATGTCACCTTTCATCTTGCTACCTGAGCCCAAGTCAAAGGAATTTTTGGCAGTAACATTGCCATTGATAGTGACACCCGAATCGGTTTTGATAACGTTACCCTTGATTGAGCCAGTCACAAGCGAACGGGAAGAAATTTTAACCTCGCCAGTAGCTGTAATATTACCTTTGACCGTAGTTGGTGCAGTACCGAGTGTGACGGAAGCCGCTGTAATATCGGCCACCACAACCGCCCCTTCGATTGCCCCTACAACAAAATTGCCAGGTTCCGCGACAATAGAGCCGCCAGTTACGTTCAAATTGGCAGGCTTGATGCCACTAAAGCTTATATCGCCTACAACCGTCAGTTTGGCAGTACCACTCATGGTGAAAAACTGATTGTAGTCGAGCGTGACGCTGCTCTTAACCGTTACCGCATAGCCGCTTGCTATCGTATACGCATCTACTTTATTAAAAGCATCACAAGTGTATTGATTACCAGATTTGGGACAATTTGTGATGTTGCTGCCATCGAAGTTAATATTAGCGGCCTGAGCTAAACCAGTCCACAGCAAGAAAAATAGGCCTATAGCAAAGAGAGGTATGCGCACGATGGTCCGTAGTCTAAGGATGGCAGGCGTAACTGCATGTGATGATCCATGCTAAGCTCATCGCCTCATGCATGTTGTTGCATTATGGCAGCATTCCTCTCTCAGCCGCTACAGAATGATCAAGCCCACTCCCCAGTCCTTCCCCCTGCGCACTGTCGATATCATTATTTACCCGGGCTTCAAGGCCCTCGAAGCCATCGGTGCCATGAAGGTGTTTGATTATGCCAACACCCATCTGCGCCTGCGCAACTTGCCGGGTGGTTATGACATGCGCATCGCGTCCACCGCCATCGGCCCGGTGGAGTCGGATACGCTGATGAGTTTGCATGCCAGCAAGGCGCTGGACGCCAGCCGCTTGCCGGACTTGGCCGTGATTGTCGGTTGCCACCATGTCGAGCAGGTACTCGATGAAATCCCGGCGATCGCCGCCTGGGTGGCCGAGGCCGCGCCGCGCATCGATACCCTGGCGGCGCTGTGCACGGGCTGCTTTTTCCTGGCCGAGGCAGGCGTGCTCGACGGCAAGCGCGCCGCCACGCACTGGAGCGCGGTCGACAGCCTGCGCCGGCGCTATCCACAGGTCGACGTCAATGCCGATGCGATCTTCGTGAGGGAAGGCAATGTATGGACTTCGGCGGGCGTCACCGCCGGCATCGACCTGGCGCTGGCGCTGGTGGAGGAGGATTTCAGCCGCGATATCGCCCTGGAAGTGGCGCGCGACCTGGTGGTGTATTTGAAACGGCCGGGCGGGCAGTCGCAGTTTTCCGTGCACCTGTCGAGCCAGATGACGACGCACCCGACCATACGCCAGTTGCAGGCATGGATCATGGAACACCTGGCCGAAGACTTGAGCGTGCCGCAGCTGGCGGCCAGCCTGGCCATGAGCGAGCGCAATTTTACGCGCGTGTTCCAGCGCGAAACGCAGACCAATCCCACCGAATTCATCGAAACGGCGCGCTTCGAAGTGGCGCGCCGGCTGCTGGAAGAAAACGTGTCGTCACTGAAACAGGTGGCCGCGCAAACGGGCTTGCACAGCGAGGAAAGGCTGCGCCGCCTGTTTCACAAGAAGCTCGGCGTCACGCCGCGCGACTACCGCGAACGCTTTTCCAGCACCAGCCGCTAGCGCGATTTTCCGGTACGCACATGCCGCGTTGCCAGTTGCTGGCGATGCCATTCCAGCGGCGTAAACATCAGCGCGCACAGCAGATACGTGGCCAGCAAGGCCAGCCAGATGACGGGCGTGGCGAGGATGGCGGCGTCGCGCCACCACAGCGCCAGCACGGCGGACAGGCTGGCGCCGAGCAACACGGGCAGCATGCGCCGCAAGGTCAGCAGATAGGCAGTGGCGAACATCAGGGCTCCCGGCATCAAAGATTGCGCAGCGATGCCCTGACATTAGCAGGGGCGGACGGCGAAGTACAGCGCGCCATCCCCTGCTGGTCGCAAATGTTGCTTTAGTACAGCACTACCGACCGGATCGACTCGCCGCTCTTCATCAGATCAAAACCTTCGTTGATGCGTTCGAGCGGCAGGCGATGGGTGATCAGGTCGTCGATATTGAGCTTGCCTTCCATATACCAGTCGACGATCTTCGGCACATCGGTGCGACCACGCGCGCCGCCGAAGGCCGACCCGCGCCATTCGCGGCCCGTCACCAGCTGGAACGGACGGGTGGAAATTTCCTGGCCCGCAGCCGCCACGCCGATAATGAACGATTTGCCCCAGCCTTTATGCGTGCACTCGAGCGCCTGGCGCATCAGGGTGGTGTTGCCGACGCATTCAAAACTGTAATCGGCGCCGCCGTCGGTCAGCTGGACGATGGCGTCGACCACGTTTTCCACCTCGTTCGGGTTGATAAAGTGCGTCATGCCGAACTTGCGGGCGATCGCCTGGCGCGCCGGGTTGATGTCGATGCCGATGATTTTGTCGGCACCCACCATTTTCGCGGCCTGGATCACGTTCAGGCCGATACCGCCCAGGCCGAACACGGCCACGTTGGCGCCCGCCTCGACCTTGGCCGAGAACAGCACCGCGCCCACGCCGGTGGTCACGCCGCAACCGATATAGCAGACCTTGTCGAACGGCGCGTCTTCGCGGATCTTGGCCAGGGCGATTTCCGGCACCACGATGTAGTTGGAAAAGGTCGAGGTGCCCATGTAGTGGAACAGCGGTTTGCCGTCCAGCGAGAAACGACTGGTGGCGTCCGGCATCAGGCCACGGCCCTGGGTGCTGCGGATTTTCTGGCACAGATTGGTCTTCTGCGACAGGCAGAACTTGCACTCGCGGCATTCCGGTGTGTACAGCGGAATCACGTGGTCGTCTTTTTTCAGCGTTTTGACGCCCGGGCCCACGTCGACCACGATGCCGGCGCCTTCATGGCCCAGGATGGCGGGAAAGATGCCCTCCGGATCGGCGCCGGACAAGGTGTAGTAATCGGTATGGCAGATGCCGGTCGCTTTCAGCTCGATCAGCACTTCGCCTTCGCGCGGGCCGGCCAGGTCGACTGTTTCAATGGTCAGGGGGGCGCCGGCCTTCCAGGCCACGGCTGCTTTGGTTTTCATGGGTTGCTCCTGCTCGGTTTCAGATGGCGCATTATGGCCGGACGACACCGCAGGCGGGGCGGCAAACGGGGAGATTGTCTGAAAACGCGGCGCCGTTGTCCGATCGTGCGGCAGCGAACGGAACAGCTGATTGCGGCAGGCGTATGCTCGCGACAGTTCACGCTCGCTTGCGAAGGATCAAGTCTGCCAGCGAAAAAATGAATGATTGTATTCCAACGCCGTCCATCATTTGACAGGCGGCTGCGTCGTTCCATCCCTGGAGACTGACATGCGCAATCGAACTTGCTTCACTGCATTCAAACAATCCTTGCTGGCGCTGCTGTTGCTGTTCAGCCTGGGCCTGCTGGCCTCGTGCGGCGGCCATGACGATGACGACGATCCCGCACCCGGCCCCACGACCGGCAGCCTGGTGGTGACCATCAGCGGCCTGCCGGTCGGCGTGAATGGCGCCGTCACCGTGACCGGGCCGGCGTCCTACAGCAAGCTGCTGACCGCTTCAAGCACCCTGAACGACCTGGCGCCAGGCGCGTATGCCGTCACTGCCGCCAATGTGGCTTACGGCAGTGGCAGCCTGGCGGCCACGCCGGCGACACAGCAAGTGCAGGTTGCCGCCGGCGCCACCACCAGCGCCGGCGTCGCCTACGCGGCCACGGCGCCGCTGGCGCTGGCCTTGCAGGAGGTCGCCAGCGGCTTGCAGGCGCCGACCTTCCTGACCGCGCCCGCGAGCGACAGCCGCCTCTTCATCGTCGAGCGCGCCGGGCGCATCCGCATCGTCGACAATGGCAACCTGCTGGCCACGCCATTCCTCGACATCAGCAGCCGCACCAGCACCGATGGCGAACGGGGCCTGCTGTCGATGGCCTTTCATCCGCAGTACGCCAGCAATGGCTACTTTTTCCTGTACTACACCGACCTGATCGGCAATATCATCATCGAGCGGCGCCAGGTTTCGGCCGGCAACCCCAATCTCGCCGATGCGCTGGCCAGCGTGCAGATCATCGCGATTCCCCACCCCGGCTTCAGCAACCACAACGGCGGCCTGCTCAGTTTTGGCCCGGACGGCTATCTGTATGCGGCCACGGGTGACGGCGGCGGTGCCGGCGACCCGTCCGGCAATGCGCAAAACACCAATCTGTTGCTCGGCAAAATGCTGCGCCTGGACGTCAACGCCAGCAGCATCGCGCAACCGTATGCCATCCCGGCCAGCAACCCGTTTGTCAATACGGCAGGCAAGCGCGCGGAAATCTGGGCGTATGGCCTGCGCAATCCCTGGCGCTATGCCTTCGATACCACCGCGCAACTGCTGTATATCGCCGACGTGGGCCAGGGCCAGCGCGAAGAGGTCAATGTGGCGCCAGTCGGCACGGCAGGCAACAATTACGGCTGGAACATCATGGAAGGCACGCAGTGCTATAACAGCGCCACTTGCAACCAGGCGGGGCTGGTGCTGCCCAAGGTCGACTACGGCCACGACAGCGCCGGCGGCTGTTCGATCACGGGCGGTTATGTGTACCGCGGCACGGCCCTGCCGGAACTGGCCGGCCACTATCTGTATTCCGACTATTGCAGCGGCTGGCTGAAGAGTTTTACTTACAGCAATGGCAGCGCCTCGGCCGTGACGGATTGGGCCATCACCAACGTGGGCAATATCGTGTCGTTCGGCCAGGATGCGCAGAAAGAGCTGTACATGCTCAGCAGCAGCGGCAAGGTTTACCGCATCGTGCGCAAGTAATCGCGCAGGTGGTTTTTTCGACGCATGGCGGGGAAGCGGCTAGAATTGACTTTCCCGCCACGTCCGGCACACCTGATCAAGAGAGACCCATGGCCCGTTTGACACTTGAATTTCCCGAAGACCAATACTGCTATTCTTCGCAATTGACGGTGCGCACCACCGACATCAATGCCGGCAACCATCTCGGCAACGATTCCATGATCTCCATGATTTCGGAGGCGCGCGCCCGCTTCCTGTTCGAATTCGGCGTGCGCGACATCGAGGCCGACGGCACCGGCATCATCGTCACTGACCTGGCCACCACCTACCGCGCCGAAGCCCATGCGCGCGACCAGTTGCTGTTCGAAGTGGGCGTGATGGACTTCAACAAATACGGCGGCGACATCACCTTCCGCATCACGCGTCCGCGCGACAACACCCTGATCGCGATGGCCAAGTCCGGCTTTGTATTTTTCAACTACAAACGCAGCCAGGTCGTGCCCATGCCGGAAGAATTCGGCAGCAAATTTACCCAGGTGAACTGGATCGACTGATCATGGCTTGAGCGTTAGCTGCGCGGTACATTGAAAGTTTTGGCGAACCATTCGTCGATCATCAGTTTTTCATAGCGCAGGCGCTCGCCGCTGGAATAACGGTTCATGCGCGTCAGGTAAGACATGTCGGACAGTTGCGCCTTGTCGCTCTTGATCACCTTGCCGTCCTGTTCCAGCGCATACGACAGGCTGATGCGCGGCCAGTCGACGCCGCCCGTCAGCACGCGGATCTCGTTCGCCGAGCGCACGTGCGGATCTTCGCGGCCTGCCAGGTCGACATCGGTGACCACGATCTTCAAGCGCTGGCCGGCCGGCAAGGACGCGCCCAGCTTGTCAAAGTGGCGCGTCAACTCCGTCAATGCCTCTTCGCGCTTGCGCGGATCGAACGAGATATCGGTGAATTGATCCGGCTTGTCATACAGCACTTCGGTATTGCCGGAAGCCGGACCCGACACGGGACTTTGCGCCCACGCGGCACCAGCAGCCAGCAAGACGGTTCCCGCCAGCAGCAGATGCGTGATTTTCTTTTTCATGATCATCCCTTTCAAAAAACATCCGTGTCAAATATACGCGCATGTGCTGCCGTCGCCACTGGAATTCATACCTTGTTACGAAGTCGGGGCCAGGCGCCGCGCTGGCGCGCACCGACTTTTATAACGGTTTTATTGGCAATATTGATTAAAACAAAGTATTGTCTTGAAAATATAGTTGCGTAAGCGATAAAGTATGTATGGCAATATTTCCATGTAGTTGAAAGCACTGTTGCATGGAAGCAGGACAATTTTTCTTGCCTGTTGTTAATACCATGCGCTCGGTCTACAATCGTCAGAATGCGCCCGGAAAACGCGCAACGCCAGCGGTGGCGCACAGGGATTGCCTGGCGCGTGGCGGTCAGTCATGCCCTTTAGCGGAACTCGCCCTTATGTCATTTTTGTCTTCAGCCTCGCCCAAGTTACCGCCGTGGAAAGTCTTGCTTGTCGACGATGAACCCGACATCCACGACATCACCAAATTGACACTCACCCGTTTCCGCCTCGAAGGCCGCGCCTTGAGTTTCCTGCACGCCTACAGCGGCGCCGAAGCCAAGCAGGTGCTGGCCCGCGAAGAAGGCATTGCGCTGGTGTTTCTCGACGTGGTGATGGAGCGCGAAGACAGCGGCCTGGAAGTGGCGCGCTGGATGCGCGAAGACCTGGGCAATCAATTTACCCGCATCGTGCTGCGCACGGGGCAGCCGGGCCAGGCGCCGGAAGAACGCGTGATCGTCAATTACGACATCAACGATTACAAGGAAAAAACCGAGCTCGACCGCACCAAGCTGTTTACCACCACCTTTGCCGCCCTGCGCGCCTACCGCGACATCATGAAGGTCGAGGAAGCGCGCTTGTCGCAGCTGCATTACCGCGAAGGCCTGGAGCGCGTGATCGCCGCCTCGGCGCATATTTTCAAGCAGCGCAACCTGCGCGACTTCGCCAGCGGCCTGCTGCAGCAAGTGGTCGCCCTGCTGCGCCTGGAAACGAGCATGCTGCTGCGCCTGCGCGGCGCCAGCGCCATCAGCGGCGAGCAGGACTATGAAATCCTGGCGCAGATCGGCGACACCGACGACGGCATGCTGAGCCCTGCCCTGCTGTCGCAGCTGGATCACGCCAAGAGCAATAAAATCTCGCGCCTGCATGGCGACACCTATGTCGGCTATTTTCCGAACAGCAGCGGCAAGGCGTCGCTGCTGGTACTGAAGGGCGTGGAAGAAATTTCCGATCTCGACGCGCAACTGCTGGAAGTATTCTGCTCGGGCGTGGCGATCGCCTTCGACAATATCCTGCTGACGCAGGAAATCACCGACACCCAGGCCGAGCTGATCCTGCGCCTGGGCGACGTGGTCGAATCGCGCTCGCACGAAGGCGGCAACCACGTGCGCCGCATGGCCGAAGTGTGCCAGCTGCTGGCGCAGGCGTCGGGCATGTCGGACGAGGAAACCATGGTGCTGCGCCATGCGGCGCCAATGCACGACATCGGCAAGATCTCGACCCCCGACGCGGTGCTGCTGAAACCGGGCAAGCTCGATGCGGCCGAGTGGGAAATCATGAAGCAGCACCCGACGGTCGGCATGTCGATCCTCGACGGCTCGCAGCGCCCGCTATTGAAAGCGGCCGCCGTGATCGCCCACCAGCACCATGAAAAATACGACGGCAGCGGCTACCCGCAAGGCCTGGTCGGCGAAGACATCCACAAATACGCCCGCATCGCCGCCGTCGCCGACGTCTTCGACGCGCTGATGCACAAGCGCTGCTACAAAGACGCCTGGCCACTCGAACGCGTGGTCAGCTACCTGCGCGAAGTGAGCGGCAGCCACCTCGATCCGCAATATGTGGAGTTGTTGATTGCGAATCTGGATGAGGCGCTGGCGCTGAATCAACGGTTTCCGGACTAGGCGGGATTGCCGCAAACGTTAGGGATACGAAGGCAAACGCACGGCTTGGGCAATAAGTGGATCTGACGGACAGGCAGAAGTGGCTGCGGCTCATCTCGTCATGCGAAGTTTGAGAAAGGGGTGAATTGGTGAAGGTCGGCAATCAGCCAAGAGCGGAAAATTGCCAGGCGCGCCAGCAGAGGAAATAGCAGAATGGAAATCCCAAAAGAGAACCTCAAGTTGATGCGCGACCCAAATCGCATTTTTCCGCCAGTCACTAATGGTGATGATGTGCGTAGTGCAACGGTATGGCATTGCAAATACAAGAGCCTCAAACCGTTGGCTGCACTGCGCAACTTGGAAGAACTCGTGATCGCCACCTTTCCTGATGAATCTTTCGATTTCGTTGGGAGGTTCGAGAAGCTGCGCTTTCTGCGCATACTGCATATGCCAAAGATTAGCGATCTCGAGCCACTGGCAAGACTTACACAACTTAAAATATTATCTTTGTCAACGCTCCCGAGTTGGGACGCGTCCAGGAAAATCACGACCATTGCGTCGCTCGAACCGTTGACGTCACTTCCGGAGCTGGTGCATCTGGAACTTCTCGGTATCTGCCCGCAGGACAAGTTGCTGGCACCTCTGGAGAGGTGCAAACAGCTGAAGTCGGCCCGGTTCTCCCAATACCCACAAGCTGAAACCGATCGCTTCTTTAATCGCACCAGCGTTTCCAATCAGTTCAACCCGGTGGCCCGCCTTTCTTAACTCAACAATGTCCGCTTCGGGGCGTTTGAGCCACTCACGACCGAACGTCGGTTCCATTTTGGCAATATGATATGCTGACCCGAAGGACCGGGTTCGGCCAAGAGCAGACGTTTGTCTCTTGGCCAGGGGGCAGTTCCGCGAACCGACAACTACGTGCTAATCGAGATATGAATCGAAGTTCCATCCTTTGTATTGCTACGGCGCTGGCATTATCTGTGGCCGTGGGCTTCGTAGTTAAGTCCTGCTCAAGTCCCGAGCTTGTTGAGACTTTCGGCGAGAAAAGTGAATGGTCTATACTTCAAGCAATCGAATCTCAAACAAGAAGTGAACTTTTGAGCGAACCAGTCGTTCGCGTTTTCTTCGAGCGTGAAGTTCTCGGTGTAAAGGGGGCATCAGGGCAGAACATCTGGATTCTATTGCGAACCGAATCTCCCCCGTTCTACAAACAGATGCCGAAGGGACAATACGATTTGCCTGCCGCTCTTGTAGAAAAATTGCAGCATGAACGTCGACCTTCCTACACTGTCGGGGAAGTTCTACATTCCCACGTTCTTCAAAAATGAACCAGCGCCACACTTTGGCCTTACTGCGAACTGCCACTTTGGGGTCGACAGCAGCCACTCATCAAATAACCAAGTGCTCCCTGCCCTAGCAATACGCACACCAGCAAACCACGCTTCGGCCCAAGCCACCAACTTGGGCATTCCGGGCCAAGCGGGCCTGAAAAATGTCGAGGGCAAGGCGCGGCGACGAAGACAGTACGCATGGTCGGCGAGGAGCCGCAACGCCGCCATCGGCATTTTCTCAGACCCGCGTCTCCGGCCCGCTGTTCAAGGCCTTTTTAAACACTCTTCGGTTCGAGGGGAAAGCGGATCGTGTAATGCAACCCCATCCCCGGCGCACTGGCAACCTTGACCGTCCCCCCCAGCGGCCCCGTCACCAGGTTATACAAAATATGCGCCCCCAGCCCACTGCCGCCGGAACCCCGTTTGGTGGTGAAAAACGGATCGAATAGCTGCCCCAGCGTGGCGCTGTCCATGCCCAGCCCATCGTCGCTGTAATCGAGCGCCAGCATGTCGCCGTCGCTGCGGGCGCTGATCCGTATCTTGCCCGGTTCGCCTTCCGCAAAACCATGCACCATGGAATTGACCACCATATTGGTGACGATCTGTGAAATCGCGCCGGGATAGCTGCGCAGCTGCAACTCGGGCGCGCACTCGACTTCCACCTTGATCGGCTTGCCCTTCAGCTTGGGCTGCAGCGACAATAAAATTTCATCGAGATATTTGCGCAGGTTGAAGCTGCGCATGTCGTCCGACGACTGGTCGACGGCGACCTGCTTGAAGCTGCGCACCAGCGCGGCGGCACGCTGGGTGTTGGTGGTCATGATGCGCAGGGTCTGGTCGATAATGCCGAAAAACTCCTGCAAGCCGTCTTCATCCAACTGGCCGCTGGCCAGGTCCTCGCGCGTCAGTTTCAGTTCCTGCACCAGGTGGCTGGTGGCCGTCACGCAGATGCCCAGCGGGGTATTGATTTCATGCGCCACGCCGGCCACCAGGCGGCCCAGCGAGGCCAGCTTTTCCTGGCGCACCAGTTCCGACTGCGCCTCCTTCAAGGCTTGCAGCGCGCTGTTCAGGGCCGCGTTCTGCTCTTCCAGGGTTTCCTTGGCCTGGCGCATGGCGCGGTCGGCCTGCATGCGGGCGATCGCCACCGCCACATGGCTGGCCATGAAGGCCAGCACGTCCAGTTCCGCCTGGCCATATACGACCGACGCGTCATAGCTTTGCACGATGATCACGCCATACGCGCGCTCGCCCAGCAGCATCGGCGCGCCCATCCAGCTGGCGATGCCCACATTGCCCAGCGGCTCGTTCATTTCGCCGCTGGCCACCAGCGCCGCGTAGCTGCCGGAATCGAGCAAACAGGGCTGGCGCCGCGCCAAAATATACGAACTCATGCCGACGCCATAATGAAAGCGCTTGACGGGCGCCTGTGCGTCTTTTTCATCGACAAAATACGGGATCGTGATGTCAAGCGTGTCCGGGTGATACAGGGCGATCAGGAAATTCTTGGCCGTCACCAGCTCGCTGATAATCACGTGCAGGCGCGCATACAGGGTGGCGGCGTCGGCTGCCTGGGCCGACAGGTTGGCGATTTCAAACAGCGCATGCTGCAGGTTTTCCGCGCGGCGCCGCTCGGCCACTTCATGGGCCAGCAAGGCCGTGCGTTCCTGCACCGCCTTTTCCAGCCGGTCCATGCTTTGCAGGCCTTGCAGCGCGCTCGACACATGGGTGGCGATCAGCGCGAACAGGGCCTGGTCTTCCAGGCTGAAGCGGTGCTCGGCATCGTAGCTCTGGATCACGATGGCGCCCAGCACCTGGTGCTGCTGGTCCAGCAGCGGGCAGCCGATCCAGTGCTCGGCCGCCGTGCCGCCGCCCCAGGCGGCGCCGCCGTCCACATGCATGGCCGCGTCGCCGGCCGTCATCACCAGCTGCTTGCCGTTGACGATGACCCAGGCCGTGGGCGACTGCTCGGAGCCGGCCAGGCGCACCACCTGCCCGGCATCGGGCGCACTGTCGAACTCGTCGACGAAATACGGAAAGCGCACGGTGCCTTCGTCACGGTCGCTCAAGGCCACGTAAAAATTGGCCGCATACATGATGCGCCCCAGCGCCGCATGCACGGCTTGCAGGAAGTCGGCGATATCGCTGCAGGTGCTGGAACGCTGGCCGATTTCCAGCAATACGGTTTGTACCGCTTCCAGGCGGCTGAGACGACTTTCCATGGGATTCCCTGACTGCTGCTGAAATAATTCCAAAAATCAATGTTATCAGTTCAATTGCCCCTTGGCACGATAAACAGGCAAGGATTTGCCAGCACCGGCCGACAGTGGCTACACTAGCGACTCTTCCACGCACGATTCCCCCATGACCACACCGCTACGCGCCGCAGTCCGCCCTTACACACTTGCCGGCCTGCTGTTGTTTTCCGCCTTCGGCATGCCGCCCCTGTGCGCCGCGCCGGCACGCGTGCCGGCGGCGCAGACGGCCGATGGCGGACGCTATTTCGGTCCGCTGGTCGACGGCAAGATGCATGGCAAGGGGCGGCTGGAATACGCCAGCGGCGCCTACTATGAAGGCGGTTTCGAGCGCGGCGTGTTCAGCGGCCAGGGCAGCTTGCGCCAGCCTTCCGGCGTGCGCTACGAGGGCCAGTTCCGCCTGGGCGCGTTCGAGGGCCAGGGCCGCTATACCTCGCCCAAGGGCGAAGTCTATGCGGGCAATTTCAGCAAGGGCAATTTCGACGGCCAGGGCAGCTACCAGGGCCTGGACGGCAGCTATGTGGGCGCGTTTCGCAACTGGAAGCCGCACGGCGCGGGGGTGCTGACCGACAGCGACGGCATGGTGTTCCAAGGTAGCTTCGTGCAGGGCCAGCCGCAGGGCAAGATGCAGGTGCGTACGCCGGACGGCATCGTCTACACGGGCGAACTGAAGGACTGGAAATTCGATGGCGAGGGCGTATTGCGCACGCCGGATGGCGACGAATACCGGGGCCACTTCAGCAACGGCCTGTTCGACGGCGCCGGCGTGCTGCGCTATGCGCATGCCCAGCCGGACGGGCGCACCAGCGACAGCGGCAACTGGACCGAAGGCCAGCTCGACGACCCGGCGCTGGAGAAACTGACGCGCGACAATATCGAACTGGCGTTGTACAACCAGCCAGCCCTGCTGGAAAAAACCCTGGCCGGCGTGCTGCCGCGCGACCCGGCGAAAAAGATCAATCTGTACTTCCTCGGTGTCGGCGGCGATGGCGCGCAGGAAGTGTTCCGGCGCGAGACGGCCTTCGTGCAGCGCCAGTTCGACCGCGACTATGGCACGGCCGGGCGCTCGATGGTGCTGGTCAACAGCCGCAATACGGTGGCGCAGCAGCCGATGGCCACCCGCACCAGCATCCGCGCCAGCCTCGATGCGCTGGGCGCGAAAATGGACAAGAACAGCGATGTGCTGTTTCTGTTCCTGACCAGCCACGGCTCGGCCGACCACCAGCTGGCGCTGGCGCAAAACGGCATGGACCTGCACAGCCTGCCCGCGCAGGAGCTGGCCGGCATGCTGAAACACAGCGGCGTCAAGTGGAAGGTAATCGTCGTCTCGGCCTGCTATTCGGGCGGCTTTATCGACCCCCTGAAGGACGACCATACCCTGATCATCACGGCCGCGCGACCGGACCGCACCTCGTTCGGCTGCGACGACCAGGCCGATTTCACCTATTTCAGCGAAGCGTATTTCAAGCAAGCCCTGCCCACAAGCGCAGGCTTTGCCGAAGCGTTCGAGAAAGCCAAGACGCTGGTGCGCGCGCGCGAAGCGCAGGATTTCAAGGACAGCGGCGACGGCGAAGAGGAACACTCCGAGCCGCAAATTTACCAGGGCAAGGCGATCGCCCAGCAACTGAAAAACTGGCGCGCCCAGCCCCGGTAAATTCGGTACAATGGGCGCAGCCATGAAAAAATTCTTCCTGCTCCTGCTGCTGTTCGTGCTTCCGCTCCAGATGTCCTGGGCCGCGGCGAGCGCCTATTGCCTGCACGAAGAAGGCAAGGCGGCCCAGCACCCGGGCCATCACAGCCATCAGCACAAGGCCAGCGCCGGCGACGAGCCGCAAGCCGACGCCGGCAAGGACCTGAAAGCCAAGGCCAAGGCGCACAGCGACTGCAATGTCTGCCATGGCATCGGCCACGCCTGGTTGCCGCCCGGCGCCAGCATGCCCGTGTTCGACACGGCATCATTGACCATCGACACTTCCTCCTTCCTGTACGTCTCGCATATTCCCGATGGGCCCAAGCGGCCCGACTGGTCGCCGGTCATCGTCTAGACCGGCGGGATAGTTTCACTGTTACAGCATGCGCCGCGCTTGATGCGCGTGCATGGCTGCGCATCCCGTCGAATTCCTTTCCATTGCCTGGAGAATTCGATGTACCGATTTATCTTGTTCATCAGCGTCAGCTTGCTGACCCTGCCCGCCCGCGCCCAAGGCGCGGCCGAACCACCTGCCCCACTGACCCTGGCCGCCGCCCTGCAACTGGCCGAGGCCGGCAACCCCACCCTGTCGGCCGCGCGCCACGAACTGGCTGCCCAGGGTGGCGCGCTGCAACAGGCGCAAGCGCTGCCCAACCCCGAACTGCAAACCGTGGTGGAAGATACGCGCCGCGCCACGCGCAGCACCACCGTGCAACTGAATCAGCTGATCGAACTGGGCGGCAAGCGCGGCGCGCGCGCCGCCGTCGCCCTGCGCGGCCAGGACCTGGCGCAGGCGGCCCTGGCCCTGCAAGCGGCCGACACGCGCGCCGCTGTCACCACCGCGTTTGTCGACGTGCTGGCCGCGCAGGAAGGCTTGCGCCTGGCCGACAGCGCACAGGCGCTGGCGGCGCGCGCCAGCGAGATCACGGCGCGCCGCGTGGCGGCCGGCAAGGCGTCGCCGGTGGAAGCGACGCGCGCCAAGGTAGCCGAAGCAAGTGTGCGGCTCGAACTGAACCTGGCGCGCGGCAACCTCACCCAGGCCCGCCAGCGCCTGGCCGCGCTGTGGGGCGCCGGCGCGCCGCGTTTTACCTACGCCGATGGCCGGCTCGACCTGCTGCCGCCGCTGCCCTCGCCGTTGGAACTGGCGGCGCGATCGGACGCCGCCCCAAGCGTGCGGCAGGCGCGCAGCCACCTGGCGCAGCGGCAAGCCATGCTGGACGTGGAACAACGGCGCGCCACGCCGGACGTGACGGTGAGCATCGGCATGAAACGCTCGGAGGAACTGGGCCGCAACCAGGCCATCATCGGCCTGGCCTTGCCGCTGCCGCTGTTCGACCGCAATGCCGGCAACAAGCTGGAGGCCTTGCGCCGCAGCGACAAGGCTGGCGATGAACTGGCCGCCGCCCAAGTGCAGCTGCAAGCGGCGCTGGCGCAGGCGCGCGAGCGGCTGGCCACGGCCAGGCTGGACGTGGAGAGCCTGCAAAACGAGATCGTGCCCGGCGCGCAAAGCGCCTGGGACGCGGCCAGCAAGGGTTTCGAGTTCGGCAAGTTCGCCTTTCTCGATGTGCTCGATGCCCAGCGCACCTTGCTGCAAGCCAAAAGCCAGACCCTGCGCGCGCTGACCGAAGCGCACCACGCGGCCGCCGAACTCGAGCGCCTGCTGGGCGCCCCCGTGACTCCGTAAGAAAGATGCCATGAATATCCAATTGAACAAAAAACAGCTGACCGCCATCGCGGCCATCCTCATCGCCGGCATCGTGCTGGCATTCCTGATCCTCAGCACCGGCGGCGGCGCCAGGGACGACCATGCGCATGAAGAGGAAAAACACGGCCATGCCGAAGAGAAAACCGCGCCGCCAGGCGAGGGCCTGTTGCAGCTGACGGCAGAACAAGGCAAGGCGGCCGGCGTGGTGATCGCCACCGCCGCGCCTGGCCGCATCCGGACCAGCGTCGCCCTGCCCGGCGAAATCCGCTTCAATGAAGACCGCACGGCGCACGTGGTGCCGCGCCTGGCCGGCGTGGTGGAAGCCGTGCATGCGGACCTGGGCCAGCTGGTGAAAAAAGGACAGGTGCTGGCCGTGATCGCCAGCACGGAATTGTCCGAGCAGCGCAGCGCACTGCTGTCGGCCCAGCGGCGGCTGTCGCTGGCGCATGCCACCTACGAGCGCGAAAAAATGCTGTGGCAGGAAAAGATCTCGGCCGAACTCGATTACCTGCAAGCCCAGCAGGCCTGGCGCGAAGCGGAAATCGCGGTGCTCAATGCGCAGCAGAAACTGCAGGCGCTGGGCGCCGTGGGCGCCGGCAAAGGACCGCTGAACCGCTACGAGATCCGCGCGCCGTTCGACGCCATGGTGCTGGAAAAACACATCACGCTCGGTGAAGCCGTCAAGGAAGACGCGAATATCTTTGTGATCTCCGACCTGTCGACCGTGTGGGCGGAAATCGCCGTGCCGGCCAAGGACCTGGCCACCGTGCGCACCGGTGGCAAGGTGCTGGTCAAAGCCTCGGCCTTCAATGCCAGCGCCAAGGGCACCATCACCTATGTCGGCGCGCTGCTCGGTGAACAGACGCGCACGGCCAAGGCGCGCATCAGCCTGCAGAACCCCGACATGGCCTGGCGCCCGGGCCTGTTCGTCAGCGTGGAGGTGATCGCCGGCGAACAGGATGCGCCGGTCACGGTGCACAGCACGGCGATCCAGTCGGTGGAAGACAAACCGTCCGTGTTCGTGCAGGTCAAGGGCGGCTACCAGGCCACGCCGGTGATTACCGGCCGCAGCGACGGCCAGTTGACGGAAATCACCAGGGGGCTGGCGGTGGGCACGCAGTACGCGGCGCAAGGCAGCTTTACCCTGAAATCCGAGCTGGGCAAGGCATCCGCCGGCCACGAACACTGATCACGCCAAGGAAACCATCATGTTTGAACGCTTGATCCGCTTTGCCATCGCGCAGCGCTGGCTGGTCATGCTGGCCGTGGCCGCCATGGCCGCCTTCGGCATCTACAGTTATCAGCGGTTGCCGATCGACGCCGTGCCCGATATCACCAATGTGCAGGTGCAAATCAATACGGCCGCCGCCGGCTACTCGCCGCTGGAAACCGAGCAGCGCATCACCTTTCCGATCGAAACGGCGATGGCCGGCCTGCCGAAGCTCGAAGAAACCCGTTCGCTGTCGCGCTACGGCCTGTCGCAGGTCACCGTGATTTTCAAGGACGGCACCGACATCTATTTTGCGCGCCAGATGATCAACGAGCGCCTGCAGGAAGCGAAGGAAAGCCTGCCGGCCGGCATCACGCCGAAGATGGGGCCGGTGTCCACCGGCCTCGGTGAGATCTATCTGTGGACGGTGGAAACCAAACCGGGCGCCAGGAAGGCCGACGGCACGCCCTACACGCCGACCGACCTGCGCGAAATCCAGGACTGGATCATCAAGCCGCAGCTGCGCAATGTACCGGGGGTCACGGAAATTAACGCCATCGGCGGCTACGCCAAGCAGTACCAGGTGGCGCCGCATCCGGACAAGCTGGGCTCCTACGGCATCAGCCTGCAGGAAATCGTGGCGGCGCTGGAGCGCAACAACGGCAATGTGGGCGCCGGCTATATCGAACGCCAGGGCGAGCAGCTGCTGATACGCGCGCCGGGCCAGGTCGGGAGCCAGGACGATATCGCCAATATCGTGGTGGCCAACCGCGAAGGCGTGGCGATCCGCATCCGCGACGTGGCCGACGTCGTCATCGGGCGCGAACTGCGCACCGGCGCGGCCACCGAAAACGGGCGCGAAGTGGTGCTCGGCACCGTCTTCATGCTGATCGGACAGAACAGCCGCGCCGTGTCGCAGGCGGTGGATAAAAAAATGGTCGAGATCAACCGCAGCCTGCCGGAAGGCGTGCATGCCGTCACCGTGTACGACCGTACGGTGCTGGTCGACAAAGCCATCAATACGGTCAAGAAAAACCTGCTGGAAGGGGCGGTATTGGTGATCGCCATCCTCTTTATGTTCCTGGGGAACATAAGGGCCGCGCTGATCACGGCGATGGTGATTCCACTCGCCATGCTGTTCACATTTACCGGCATGGTGCAGTACCACGTCAGCGCCAACCTGATGAGCCTGGGCGCGCTGGACTTCGGCATCATTATCGACGGCGCCGTGGTGATCGTGGAAAACTGCGTGCGCCGCCTGGCCCATGCCCAGCAAAAGCTGGGCCGGCGCCTGACCCTGCAGGAACGGTACGAGGAAGTCTTTGCGGCCTCGCAGGAAGCGCGCCGGCCGCTGCTGTACGGCCAGCTGATCATCATGGTCGTGTATCTGCCGATCTTTGCGCTGACGGGCGTGGAAGGAAGGATGTTTACGCCGATGGCGTTCACAGTCGTGATTGCGCTGCTGGGCGCCATGCTGCTGTCGATCACCTTTATTCCGGCCGCGGTGGCGCTGTTTATCGGCGACAAGGTGGCGGAAAAGGAAAACGCCATCATGCGCGCGGCCAAGCGCTGGTATGCGCCGGCGCTGGACAAGGCCATGGCCAACACGCCGGTGGTGCTGGTGTTCGCGGCGGTGGCCGTGCTGCTGTCGGGCTTGCTGGCGACGCGCATGGGCAGCGAGTTCGTGCCCAGCCTGAACGAGGGCGATATCGCGATCCAGGCGCTACGCATTCCCGGCACCAGCCTCACGCAATCCCTGGCGATGCAGCAGCAGCTGGAAACCAGGCTGATGAGCAATCACAAGGAAATCGAGCGCGTCTTCGCCCGCACGGGAACGGCCGAGATCGCCTCCGACCCGATGCCGCCGAATATCTCGGACGGCTACATCATGCTGAAACCGCGCGCGCAGTGGCCGCAACCGAAAAAGCCGCGCGAGCAATTGCTGGCCGAAATCGAGGCGACGGCCACCAGCCTGCCGGGCAGCAACTACGAGTTCTCGCAGCCGATCCAGCTGCGTTTCAACGAGCTGATTTCCGGCGTGCGCAGCGACGTGGCGGTGAAACTGTATGGCGACGACATGGCCGTGCTCGATGCGACGGCGGCCGCCATTGCCGGCGTGCTGGGCAAGGTGGCCGGCGCCACCGAAGTGAAGGTCGAACAGACCAGCGGCCTGCCGATGCTGACGGTGCAGATCGACCGCGAGCAGACGGCCCGCTATGGCCTGAACATGGCCGACGTGCAGGCGGCGATCTCGACCGCCATCGGCGGCCAGCAGGCCGGCACCCTGTTCCAGGGCGACCGCCGGTTCGACATCGTGGTGCGCCTGCCCGACAGCCTGCGCAGCGACCTGGAGCAATTGCGCCGCCTGCCGATCGCCCTGCCCCAGGGCGCCAATGCGGAAGGCCGCGCGCGCTTCATTCCGCTCGGCGAAGTCGCCAGCCTGCAAGTGGCGCCCGGGCCGAACCAGATCAGCCGCGAGGACGGCAAGCGCCGCATCGTCATCAGCGCCAACGTGCGCGGGCGCGATATCGGCTCGTTTGTGGCCGAAGCCACGCAGCAGCTGCAAGCCCAGGTCAACATACCGGCCGGCTACTGGACCAGCTGGGGCGGCCAGTTCGAGCAATTGCAGTCGGCCACCGCGCGATTGCAGCTGGTGGTGCCGCTGGCCCTGGGCCTGGTGTTCATTTTGCTGTTTGCCATGTTCGGCAATGTGAAGGATGGCTTGCTGGTGTTCAGCGGCATCCCGTTTGCGCTGACCGGCGGCATCCTCGCGCTGTGGCTGCGCGACATACCGCTGTCGATCTCGGCGGCGGTAGGCTTTATCGCCCTGTCCGGCGTGGCCGTGCTGAACGGGCTGGTGATGATTTCGTTTATTCGCCAGCTGCGCGAACAGGGTTTTACTGTGCACGATGCCATCCGCGACGGCGCCCTCTCGCGCTTGCGGCCGGTGCTGATGACGGCGCTGGTAGCGTCACTGGGTTTCGTGCCGATGGCGATCGCCACCGGCACCGGCGCCGAAGTGCAGCGCCCGCTGGCGACGGTGGTGATCGGCGGCATATTGTCGTCGACGGTGTTGACCTTGCTGGTGTTGCCGCTGTTGTATAGCCTGGCTTACCGGAAGAAAGAGTCAGCGTAGGTCGGGTTAGCGCTACGCGCGTAACCCGACAACATTGTTGGCGGTGCATTTTTGGAGCCAACAATGTTGTCGGATTACGGCCTGCGGCCTAATCCGACCTACGGTCATGCCGGTTGTTATTCGAATTATTACGGCTTGCGATACCCGCCCTCGATCCAGCTGGCCGCCGCGGTCGCGTTGAACTTGAATGCGGCCGGGGCGCGCACCTTGGCGATCTGTTCGCCGTCGGCGTCATACGCGCTCAGCTCGGCATACGGGTGCTCTTCGTCGGGCACGATGTCGAACATGACCTTGACCTGGCCTTCGTCGGTGGCCACGTACAGGCTCTTGTGCAATTGCGCGTGCAGCTGCTGTTCATGGCGGCGCAGCACCTCGGACGCCGTCTTCACCAGGGTATTGAAGGCGTTGACGTCGAGCGGCTTGGGGTTTTTCTTGTCGCGGCCCATGGTCCACGGGCCGACCAGGGCCGGTTCCGGTTCGCCATCCTTGATCATGGCCACCGCCCAGCCTTCGTCTTCCTCGTTCTTGATCACGCGCGCGGTCCAGCCGTTGCCGGTCCACAGGCGCGGTTCCTGAATGGGCGCGTCGCTGTCTTGCTCATCTGGCTCGGAAAACTCGGGAAGATCGGTACTCATGGCGGTGCTCGTGATGGAAGGTGGGGCCTGCATGATAGACGAAATCGCCCGCCCGTGCCGCGTTTGGCACACTGTAAAACAGCATGCCGCCCCACCTTTTCACACCCCGCTCAGCACATCGACATGGCGGGCCGCGCCGGCCAGGTCAGCGGTGGCCCCGGCGGGGTCCAGCGCGGGTCGATGGCCGGCAGCGGCACGCGGTAATTGTAGGGGTTGATGATGATCGGCGGTATCGCCGATGGCGCGCCGACAGGCTCGGCGCAAGACTTGACGGCGCTACGCTGGCGCGTGATTCGACAATGATGCAGGGATAGCGATTGATCCCCGATAGCTGCAGTCACAAGCATGGTGCCCTCCTTGCAAATGTGAATGCTCAGTATAGGTCGCCATGCGCGTATTGCAAGAAAAGAAAACTTGTTTGATACCACCATCTCATCCGGCCACATGCCATCCATGCCGCGAAAACGACCGCCTGTCGCACGTGGCTGGCAGGGCCCCGGAGGCGCCGCTACAGTGTGAACATGCTTTATCCCAATACATCTTTCAGAGGCCTGCCATGAAAAAAATACTCACCTTCGTCCTGATCCTCGTGCTGGCCTGCCTGTTCCTCGACAAGATCGGCGCCAGCGACATGCACATGCAGTTCAATGGCGACGATTTCGACGGTCCGCTGGAATGGCTGTTCGGGCTGGTGTTTGCCAGCGGCGGCCTGCTGATCGCACTGATCGCGCTGGTCTGCGCCGCCATGGTGGTGGGCGTGGTGGTGGCCGGTGTCGGCATGTTCATGGTGGCCGGCGTGGTGCTGGGCGGGGGCGTGCTGGTCCTGGTGCTGCTGGCCTGCAGTGCACCGGTCCTGCTGCCGCTGCTGGTGATTGCCGCCGTGATCTGGCTGTTGTCCAGCCGCAGCCGCAAGCAGGCGCGGGCGCACCGGGCAGGTCTCTGATCAGCTGGCCATGAACTGGCTCAGCACGCCGCCAGAGCCACCGCCGTCATGATGTTCCACCCGGTTGCGTCCGCCCCGCTTGGCGCGGTACAGCGCTTCATCGGCGCGCACCAGTACCGCATCGCAACCGGCATCGGTGCCGCTCATGGCCGCCATGCCGATGCTCACCGTCACGCACAGCAGCACGCCACCGTCGATGCTGACCGAACTGTCGGCCACGCGGGCGCGCAAGCGCTCGGCAAACACGGCCGCCGACGCCATGTCGGTGCCCGGCAACAGGATGGCGAATTCCTCGCCGCCCACCCTGCCCGGCACGTCGACCTTGCGCAGCGCCTGGCATATCAGCGCGCCCAGGTGGCGCAGCACCACGTCGCCCACGGCATGGCCGTGTTCATCGTTGACGCGCTTGAAATGATCGATATCGAGCATCAGCACGGTGGCCACGCTGGCCAGTTCGCGCTGCAAGCGCGCATGTTCGCCGGCCAAGGCCGTCATGAAATGGCGGCGGTTCGGCAGCCCGGTCAAAAAGTCGGTGGTGGCCAGCTGCAATAGCTCGGCATTCATGCGCTTGCGTTCGGTGATATCGAGCGAGGACACCATCACGAAATCCAGGCTGTCGGCATGGCCCGGCATCACCAGCAGGCTCAGTTCGTTTTGCCGCGCCGCCCCATCGAGGCGCAGAAAACTGCTCTCGCATTCGTACAGGTGGGCGCCGCCAGCCAGCGCCAGCAGCGCCGCGCCGAACGCGGGCAAGGCGGCCTCGTCGAAGTTTTGCGCCAGGCCCAGCTTGCCGCGCCGCTGGTCTTCCAGGTTGGCCCTGACCTGCGCCAGCGCGGCGCCGTTCGCGTCGATGATGGTCACCAGGCCGGCCAGGCGCTTGAGTTCGTCGGGACGCTGCTGGAAATAGGCCGGCAAATCCTGCACCTCCGACTGCTTGAGAAGATCGAGCGCCTCGCGCACGGCCGACCAGTCCTGCTCCCACAAGGCCACCGGCGCATGGTCGTACAGGCTGCGAAAACGCGCTTCGCCGGCGCGCAGCGCCTGCGCCACCTGCGCCTGCTCGATCGCCATGCCGGCCAGGTGCGCCGCTTCGCTCAAGCGCGCCAGGTGCGAGGCGCCCGGCGCCAGCGGCTGGCGGTGGTAGGCCATCAGCACCCCCAGCAGCTTGCCCGAGCCGCCGCGCACCGGTTCGGCCCAGCACGACTGCAGGCCGGCCTGCGTCGCCAGTTCCATCTCGCCCGGCAGTGTTTCGGCCGCGCGCAGGTCGGGCACGCTGATGCGCTGGCCGCTGCGCACGGCCAGCGCCGACACGCCATGCACGCCGCGCAGCATGTCGACGCCATGGCCATGGCTGGACAGGTTGAAAAACGCCGGCAGCGAGGGCGCCGCGCCCAGCACCAGGCGGTGCCGGTGTTCGTCGAGCAGCAGGATGCTGCAGACCATGGCCGGATGGTCGGCCTGCACCCCCAGCACCACGCTTTCCAGCACCCGCTCCAGCGGCGCGCCGATGGCCAGCATTTCCAGCACCTGGCGCCGCGTCGTTTCGCGCCGCTCGGCCAGGCTGCGCTCGCTGATATCGCGGAAGGTCCACAGCCTGGCCTGCTCATTACCCAGTTGCATGCTGCGGATATATTGTTCGATCACCCGGCCGTCGCGCAGGTGCAGCAGGTCGCGCTGTTCGCGGTGGCCGTGCGGCGCATGACGGCGCGCGTCGAGGAAAGGCGTGGCTTCTTCCAGCCGGCTTTGCACATGCAGTACCAGCGCCCTGCCGTCGGCCTGCCAGTCGAGCGTGTCGGGCACTTGCCACAGGTCGCGAAAGCGCCGGTTCGAGGTAAAGATGCGGCCATCGGCGTTGTCGACCAGGATGCCGTCGAGGGTGGAATCGAGGATATTGCGCAGCATCGCCTGGCTGCGCTGCGCCGCCTCGGCCATCGCCAGCACGCTGGCCTGGCCCTGCTCCAGCTGGCCGGCCAGTTCGCTGGCGCGCGCCAGCGAGCGCTGCGCCTGGTAGCGGCTGGCCGCCAGCAGCCAGGTGGCCAGCGCCAGCGCCAGGCTGACGAACAGGCCGGTCCAGGCCACCATGCGCGGGCGCGCCAGCAGGTCGCCGTCAAAAGCAGGCAGCGCGCGCACGCGCACGGTCCAGACATGGCCGGCGATGGTCAATGCCTGCGTGCTGGCCAGCCGGCCCGGCGCCACCGGCATCCCGGGCAGGCTGTCGTACAGCCGGGCGCCGGCGTCCAACTGGTCGCCGTCGTAGATTTCCAGGTCCAGCAGGCGCGACGCCTCGCCGCCCACGCCCCGCATCAGGTCCTGCATGCGAAACGGCGCGAAGACCCAGGCGCGCAGGGCGGCGCGGCGCTGCTGCACGCTGTCGTGCGCCAGGCCATTGTCGAAGATCGGCATCACCAGCAAAAAGCCGTACACCGTGGTACTGGCGCTGGCGCCGCCATCCTGCAGCAGCTGGAGCTTGCCCGTCATGGCCGCCTGCCCGGTGTCGCGCGCCTGGTCCAGGGCCGCGCGCCGCGCCGGCTCGGCCAGCAGGTCATGGCCCATGGCGCGCAGGTTGCTGTCGTTGACCGGTTCCAGGTAGGTGATCGGCGCGATCACGGGCCGCGCTCCCGGCGGTTGAATCACATAGCCGGGAAAACCCTGCGCGCGCGCCTGCGCTTCGTGCGCCGCGCGCTGCGCGCCGGGCAGCAGCGGCAAATAACCGACGCCCTGGATGCCGGGGTAGTGGCGGGCCAGGTCGCGCACCGCCAGGTAGGCATGGAATTCCTCGCGCGTGACGTTGGTCGAGCTGGCGTACAGGCCCTGCACGCCATGCAGGAGGTCGGTGTAGGTGCGCATGCGCCCGCTGATGCTGCCCACCAGTTCGCGCACGTGAAAATCGAAATCGGCGCGCAGCTGTTGTTCGCTGGCATCGCTGGCGGCGCGCCAGGCGCCATAGCTCAGGCCCAGTCCCAAGGTCAGCACCAGGGCCGCAAACAACGGCGGTCCCACCCATTGCGGGCGGTGCGATCTGGACGACAACGGCGAAGCGCGTCTGTTCATGGCGGGCTGGAAGGCTGATCGAAATTCGCGCCGGCGCAAGCGCGGCGGCGCGCATCTACCATCGGTAGCGGATGTCAACGATACTACGTTACAGCGGGTGGCCTTGCAAACTTTGCACCCTGTATCAAAAAGACCACACCGTTACAGGACAGGCAAGGCCGCCTTGCCCGCGATGTACTGGCGATAACCATTCGCGCGCAGCGCGCAGGCCGGGCAGGTGCCGCAGCCATAGCCCCAGTCATGCAGCTGGCCGCGCTCGCCCAGGTAGCAGGTATGCGTGTCGCTGCGGATCAGGTCGACCAGGCTCTGGCCGCCGAGGCGTTCCGCCAGGTCCCAGCTTTGCGCCTTGTCCAGCCACATCAGCGGCGTTTCCAGCTTCAGGCGCGTGGCCATGCCCAGGTTCAGCGCCACTTGCAGCGCCTTCATGGTGTCGTCGCGGCAATCGGGGTAGCCCGAGAAATCCGTTTCGCACATGCCGCCCACCAGCACCGTCAGGCCGCGGCGGTAGGCCACGGTGGCGGCCACCGTCATGAACAGCAGGTTGCGGCCAGGAACAAAGGTGTTCGGCAAGCCGTTTTCCTGCATCACGATTTCCACGTCCTGTGTCATGGCCGTATCGGAAATGGCCGAAATCAGGGACAGGTCTATCATATGGTCTTCACCCAGGCGCGCATTCCACTCGGGCGAATGCTCGCGCATCTTGGCCAGCAGGCCCGGGCGCACGGTCAGCTCGATCGCATGGCGCTGGCCGTAGTCAAAGCCGATGGTTTCTACGCGGCTATAGTGCTCCAGGGCCCAGGCCAGGCAGGTGGTGGAGTCTTGCCCACCGCTAAACAATACGAGTGCCGTATCAGTTGCTAACATAATATTCTTTCTTAATTAAGGACACGCTGGCAGAGCTTGCGCCGGGCAATCAAATACCCTGCACAAAATAGTCTTATTCGTCCGCCATCAATTTCTCACTTCCGGTAACATGCGAGCAGCATTTACTCATCTGGAGCACCATGTTTTCTGCACGTCCCATACGGCACTTAGCCACCGGCAAGGCGATACGACCACGAATTTTGGCACAACTGGTGGCAAAAGTAATGGGGCAACTGACACTGGCCGCTGCCGGCGGCGCCATCCTGACCCTCCCCATGGCCCACGCACGCGCGCAGGAGGCCGTGGCGGTGCCGGCTCCCGCCACCCCGGAGACCGCTCCGGCAACCGCTCCGGAAGCCATGGCGGACACGCCGGGTGAAGAGCCGGCCGCCGACACTACGCCCGTCGCGCCAGCCCTGCAATACGATGTGCGCGTCAATGCGCCCGGCGACCTCGATGAGCTGCTGGAAAAAAACCTCGACCTGGAACGTTTTCGCGGCAATCCGCGCATGGACCGCGAGCAGTTGCAGCGCCTGGTGCGCGACGCGCCCGAGCAGGTGAAAAACCTGGTCGCCACGGCCGGCTTCTATACGCCCGTCGTCACGGTCAACGTCGACACCGCCGGCAGCCGCCCCGTCGTCACCGTCGATGTCGATCCGGGCCAGCCGGTGACGATCGACAAGGTCGAGCTGGAATTGCGCGGTTTCGATCCGACCCCGCCGCTGGCGGCCAGCGAACCGTACGATACCGAAGGCCTGAAACGCAGCTGGGGCCTGAAGACGGGCGCCATCTTCCGCCAGTCCGAATGGGAGTCCGCCAAGCGCGCCCTGCTGCGCGAAGTGGTGCAGACGCGCTACCCGCGCGCCCAGCTGGTCGATACGCAAGCGGTAGTCGATCCTGAAACGCACAAGGTGTCCTTGCTGGTGATCCTCAGCAGCGGCCCCGAGCTGCGCTTTGGCGAGCTGCGCATCGAAGGTTTGAAGCGCTACGATCCGGCCATCATCCGCAACCTGAACAAGATCAGCCCCGGCGAGTACTACAGCGAATCGGCGCTGCAGCTGTACCAGGCGCGCCTGCAGGACACCGGCTACTTTGCCAGCGTGGAAGTGAGCGCCGACATGAGCAGCATCCTGGGCGAGCAGATTGAAGCGGGCCAGGCGGTGCAGGAAGGCGAAAGCGTGGAAACCGCCCAGGCCAGCCGCGGCCCGGCGCCGCAACTGCCGCTGGTGGTGCGCGTCACGGAAAACAAGCAGCAGAACGTCAGCGCCGGTATCGGTTTCAGTACCAATACGGGGAACCGCGCCCAGCTCAACTACGACAACCTGAATGTCTGGGGCACGCGTTTCAAGAGCGCGATCACGATGGAAACCAAGAAACAGGCGGCGCACACCAATTTCTATTTCCCCACCACCGAGCGCGGCTACAACGACAGCATCGGCGCCTCGTTCGAGCGCAGCGACATTTCCAACGAGATCACGGCCGTGTCGACCATCGCCGCCAAGCGCAACTGGGGTGGCACCAACCTGGAACGCAGCCTGACCTTCGAATTCTTGAGCGAAGATAAAACCGTGGTCGGCCTGGAACAGACGCGCAGCAAGAGCTTGCCGCTGACCTATGCCATCACCAAGCGCAGCCTCGACAGCCTGCTGTTTCCCACCAAGGGCTATGTGATCAATGCCCAGGTCGGCGGCGCGCTGCTGCCGGTGCTGACCGACGAGCGCTTCGTGCGCGTCTCCGGCAAGGGCGTGTATTACAAGCCGCTCGGCGAAAAAGGCGAACTGATCGTGCGCGGCGAAATGGGCGCGCTGGGCTCGAAAGAGAAAAAAGGCGTGCCGGCCGTCTACCTGTTCCGCGCCGGCGGCGACCAGTCCGTGCGTGGCTATGCCTACCAGGAACTGGGCGTCAAGGAAGGCGACGCCACCGTCGGCGGACGCTACCTGGCCACCGCCAGCGCCGAATACCAGTACTGGTTCAAGCCGAAATGGGCGATTGCCGCCTTCTATGACGCCGGCAATTCGGCCGACAGCGTCAAGGACGCGCTGGAACTGAAATCGGGCTATGGCCTGGGCGGGCGCTACAAGAGCCCCGTCGGCCCCATCAATGTCGACGTGGCATACGGCCATGCCGTCCATGCCTATCGTTTGCACTTTTCTCTGGGATTCACTTTCTGATGTCCGAACTTACCAACGAGTCCTCCTCCGCCTCGCCACCACCACCGCCGCCGGCGAAAACGCGCCGCTGGCCGCGCTACCTGCTGATCGCCATCGCCAGCCTGGCCGTGCTGCTGGGCGGCGCCTTCTGGTTCCTGGGCCGCGAATCGACCCTGCAACTGCTGGTGCAAAAAGTGGCCAGCGCCAGCGGCGGCCAGATCGCAGTATCCGGCGTGTCCGGCTCGCTGTATGACCGCATGCACCTGGACCATGTCAGCTACCGCAGCAAGACCCAGCACATCACGGCCGACAATATCGACATCAACTGGTCGCCATTCCAGTACTTCTCGGAAGGCATCGCGATTTCCGAATTGCACGTGGCCAGCCTGTCGGTGCAAACCATCGGCAAATCGGACGAACCGTCGACCATGCCCGACAGCCTGGCCTCGCCCTTTAAAATCGGCATCAGCGAGGCGCGCCTCGACAAGATCACGCTGATCGGCGATACCGGCAATACCGTGTTTGAAAAAATCCGCTTTGCGCTGTCAGGCGACAAGACCGAATGGCAGCTGAAAGACGCTTCGGGCGTGACGCCGTTCGGCCTGGCAAAAGCCGACGCCACCATCGCCGCGGTGAAACCGTTCAAGCTCAAGGGCACGGCCAGCCTGACGCAGGCGGTGGCGCCGGCCGGTGAAAAACCGGCGGCCCTGAACCTGGCGCTCGGTGGCGATTTGAATGTGCTCAATATCAACGCCAAGGGCAATGCCGGCGCCGCCACAGCCGACGCGCAACTGGCGCTGGCGCCGTTCGACCCGGTCATCATCCTGCGCTCGGCCAAGGTCAAGGGCAGCAATATCAATCCGGGCAAGTTCGATGCGACCTTGCCGCAGGCCGACCTGAGCCTGGACCTCGATGCGGCCATCGGTGCCAATCAGAGTGTCTCGGGCAAGCTGGCGATCGTCAACCACGCCACGCCGGGTCCGCTGGACCAGCAGAAGCTGCCGCTGCGCCAGTTCGACGCGCGCCTGGGTGGCACCCTGACGGCCACTACGCTGGACTCGGCCATCATCGACTTCGGCAATGCCGGCAAGTTTACCGGCGGCGGCAAGATCGACCGCGACGCGCCCGACGCCGGCATCGGCCAGGCGAATATCGCCCTGCATACCGACAAGATCGACCTGCAGCAAATCTACAGCAGCATCAACAGCACCAAAATCGCCGGCGACATCACCCTCGACAGCGACGGCAAGACGCAGACCGTGCGCGCCAAACTCGGTGAAGCCAAGCTGCGCCTGGACCTGGAAGCCACGCTGGCCGATTCCCTGGTGAACCTCAGCAAAGCCACCTTGCAAGCGGGCAAGAGCAGCATCAACGCCAGCGGCCAGCTCAGCCTGAAGGATGATCAACCGTTCAAGGCCGTCGCCAGCACCAGCCGCCTGAACCCGGCCGACTTCGGCGCGTTTCCCGTCGCCGACCTGAACCTGGACGTGCGCGCGCATGGCCACGTGGCCCCGCAATGGCTGGCCAATGCCGACTTCACGGTGCGCCCCAGCAAGCTGCTCGACCAGCCACTGTCCGGCAAGGGCAAGCTGACGGCCGACGCCGCGCACTTCAGCGGCATCGACGTGCAGCTGGCGCTGGGCAAGAACACCATCGCGGCCAAGGGCAACTTTGGCGGCGCCGGCGAAAAACTGAACTGGAATGTCGATGCGCGGCAACTGTCCGCCGTGCAGGGCGACCTGGTCGGCGCGGTGCTGGCCAGCGGCGTGGTGCAAGGGACCATGAAAGAACCGCGCACGACGTTCGTGGCCGACGCGAAAGGCCTGGGCCTGTCCAGCAGCAAGCGCCCGGCGCCCGACAGCGTGATCCACGCCAGCGGCGACATCGGCCTGACGGGACCGAAGCAGTCGCCGGAAGTGAAAATGGCCGGCACCGTGCAAAAACTCAACCCGGCCGCCTTCGGCGACCTGCCAGTCGGCAATATCAATGCGGACTTCAACGGCAGCGGCAATTTGAGTGCCGACTGGCGCATGGCCTTGACCCTGGCGCTGCGCGAATCGACCTTGCAGAATGCGCCGCTGGCCGGCTACGCCAAGCTGACGGCGTCCGCCAAACGGGTCGACAATGCCGACGTGGAACTGCGCCTGGGCCCCAACAGCCTGGTCGCCAAGGGCGCGCTGGGCGGCGCGAATGACAAGCTGAACTGGAAACTTGATGCGCCGCAGCTGGCCACCCTGGGGCCGCAATTTGCCGGCGTGCTGCATGCGTCGGGCGTGGTCTCGGGCAAGATGGATGCACCGGCCGCGCAACTGAGCCTGGACGGCAGCAATCTCACCTTCTTCGGCGACCAGCGCCTGCAAGCCGTCAAGGGCAGCGCCAGCGTCGGCTCCGGCCAAGGCGCGCAGGACCCGATGGTCAGCGCGCTGGAAATCACCGGCTACAGCACGCCGACCTTCAAGCTGGCCACGGCCCGCTTGGGCACCACCGGCACGCGCGGCAACCACACGATCAGTGTGGCGGCGCGCAATGACGACTTCGACGCCACGATTGCCGCCAGGGGCAGCCAGAGCGGCGCCAGCTGGACCGGCAGCATCGACAGCCTGCAGAACAAGGGCCGCTATGCGCTGGTGCTGCAGGCGCCGGTACCCGTGAAAGTGGCGGGCCCGGCCGGTAGCGGCGTGGCCGGCCTGGGCAATCCCGAGCAGCTGAGCGTGGGCAATACCGTGATCAAGCTGCCGGCCGGCAGCATCACCATGCAAAGCCTGGCCAAGAACGGTCCGCGCTGGACCAGCACCGGCCAGGCGACCGGCGTGGCCTTGAACTACCTGGCGCAGTTCGCGCCGGCGCTGAAGGAAAACATGCGTGGCGACCTGACCCTGGGCGCGCAATGGTCGCTCGACATGCAAGCCGCCACCGCCAGCCAGAAGGAACCGGCGCTGGCCGGCATGCTGCATGTCTTCCGCGAAAAAGGCGATGTAACGGTAGGCGTCGACCAGCCATTGACCCTGGGCCTGCGCACCCTGGACGCGAGGATCGATGTCGCCAACCAGCAATTGCGCCTGAATGTCAAACTGGACGGCACGCGCGCCGGCCAGAGCGATATCAATGCCACCGTGCAAATGCTGGGCGGACGCATCAGCAACAGCAGCGCCTTGAGCCTGACGGGCACCACCAATATCGCCTCGCTGGCGTGGGTGGCGCCACTGGCGGGACAACCGGGACTGGAACTGGGCGGCGCCCTGAAAGTGGCGTTGACGGGCAGCGGCACTATCGGCGCGCCCTTGCTGAACGGCGACATCGCGGGCACCGGTCTGCTGGTGAACTGGGCCGAGCAAGGTTTGAAATTGCGCAATGGCGTGCTGCAGGCGAAACTGGCCGGCGACCAGCTGCAGCTGCAGCGCCTGAGCTTTGACGGCGGCAATGGCAAGGCCCAGCTTGACGGCTGGGTACGTTTTGCGAACGGCGAAGCGACGATGGAGCTGAAACTGCTGGCCGACCGCCTGACGGCCCTGTCGCGTCCGGACCGCACCCTGATCCTGTCGGGCAACGCCACCGTGCTGCGCAACGAGAAACTGTTCAGCCTGGAAGGCAAGTTCAAGGCCAACCGCGCGCTGATCGAACTGGCGCCGGAAGGCACGCCGACGCAAAGCGATGACGTGGTGGTACTGGGCAAGAACAGCCGCGCCACCAAGGCCGCGCCCGAGCTGCCCTTGAATATCGACGTGGAATTCGACCTGGGCAACGCTTTCCACCTGCGCGGCATGGGCATCGATGCCGACCTGGCCGGCAATATCCGCGCCCGCGTGCAGAACCGCAATGCGCCGCGCGTCACCGGCAGCATCCGCGTCGTCAACGGCCTGTATGCGGCCTACGGCCAGAAGCTGTCGATCGACCGCGGTGTGATCAATTTCACGGGCGCCTACGACAATCCGTCGCTGAACGTGCTGGCCGTGCGCAAGCGTCCCGAAGGCGAAGCGCTGTCGGAAACCAATGTCGAAGCGGGCGTGGAAGTGCGCGGCACGGCGCAGGCGCCGACGGCCAAGCTGGTATCGACGCCGAACGTGTCGGACAGCGACAAGCTGGCCTGGCTGATCCTGGGCCACGGCGCGGAAACGGCGGCCGGCGATGAAATGGCCTTGCTGACCACGGCGGCCGGCGCCCTCTTCGGCGGCTCGGGCGGCGGCATGCAAGGCAAGCTGGCCAGCTCGCTGGGCCTCGACGAAGTGGGGCTGTCGCAAGCGGCCGGCCTGGAAAGCACGGTCGTCACGGTCGGCAAGCGTTTGTCGTCGCGCGCCTACCTGACGTTCGAGCAAGGCGCCAGCACGGCGTCGAGCCTGGTGAAACTGCGCTACAAGCTGAACCGCCGCTTTACCTTGCAGTTCCAGACCGGCACCAACAATGCGCTGGATGTGTTGTATACGTGGGCGTTTGACTGACCCGGAACGGTAGCGGAAAACACAAAGGGCGCCTCGGCGCCCTTTTCTTTTGCTGCTGCTTGCTGGCGCTTATTCGGCCACATCGAGCCCGCGCTCGATCATGCCTTCGACATACGCGCTCAGATACTGTTCCAGCGCCGGGCCGGACAGCACGTTGGCCGTCAGCGCGCCGTGCGGCGAACCCTTCAGCACGCCGTCGTGGTAGACGCGGGCGATCCAGCCGACGTCGCTGCCGGGCGTGTACTCGAGTTCATAGTCGAACGATTCTCCGCTGACCTTGCGGGTGTAGTTTTCCTTGATCAATGCCATCTGGTACAGCCTTTCTTTGACGAATTAACTTGGGTGCGGATCGGGAACCGGATCATCCTGCGGCACCGGATGGACCGGGCCAGGCCGGTGGCCCGGGCTCGTATCGGGCTCGGGCACCGGTTGCGGATCGTCGACCGGCGCCGGGTCGGGCGCGCGGTGCGCTTCAATGGCATAGCTTGTCATGGCAGGCCTCCGTTGGCGAACAGGCAAAGGAAGACCATACCACGACTCGCTGGCCGCCGCCCCTTATTGGCCGTCCCTGGCTGCCACTGGCGTGCGCGGGGCGGCGTTTTTCACGTATTTTTCCAGCCATTTGTTGCTTTCATACAGCATGTGCATGATCGATTCGCGCGCGCGGTAGGCGTGGCTTTCGTTGGGCAACATCACCAGGCGGGCCGTGCCGCCCAGGCCCTTGATGGCCTGGAACATCCGCTCGCTCTGGATCGGGAAGGTACCCGAATTGTTGTCCTGCTCGCCATGGATCATCAGCAGCGCGTCCTTGATCTTGTCGGCGTAGTTAAACGGCGACATGGCCTGGTACACCGTCTGCGCCTGCCAGAATGGCCGGTCTTCCGACTGGAAGCCGAACGGCGTCAGGGTGCGGTTGTAGGCGCCGCTGCGGGCAATGCCGGCGCGGAACAGCCGCGTATGGGCCAGCAGGTTGCCGGTCATAAAGGCGCCATACGAGTGGCCGCCAATGGCAATGCGGTCGCGGTCCGCCACGCCACGGCGCACCACCTCGTCGACAGCCGCTTCGGCGTCGGCCACCAGCTGCGGCAGATAGGTGTCGTTCGGCTCCTGTTCGCCATTGCCCACGATAGGGAAGGACGGATTGTCGAGCACGGCGTAACCCATGGACAGGAAAGCGGCCGGACCCCAGTAGCTGACGGCATTGAATTTGTACGGCGAGCCCTTGGTCTGGCTGGCGGCGCTGGCCGTCTTGAATTCCTGCGGGTAGGCCCACATCAGGGTCGGCAGCGGGCCGTCGCGTTTCACGTCATAGTTGGGTGGCAGCATCAGGGTCGCCGTCAGGTCGACACCGTCGGCGCGCTTGTAGCGGATCAGTTCCTTTTGCACGTCTTTCAGTTGCGGCAGCGGATGCGGGAAATGCGTCAGCGGCGTCAACGCGGTCGCGCCCGGTTTCAGATTGCGCACATAGTAGTTCGGCTGCTCGGTCGGCGATTCGCGCGTCGACAGGAAACGGCCGCCGTCTTCGTCCAGCACGGCCACCACGTTTTCATAGTAGGGCGCGGCGCTCTGGAACAGGCGTTCCTTTTTCTTCGACACCAGGTCCAGGCGGTCGATAAAGGGACGGTCGCCGTCCTTCGAGGCGCCGGCGCCGTCGAGCAGGATGGTGCCGTCCGCGGCGATCAGGATGCGCGGCAAGCCGGCCGCATCGGCCCGCATCACGGGCTGGCCCGGATCGTTGTAGCGGTCCTCGAACGAACCCGAATACACCAGGTCGCCCGGCGTGCCGGCTTCAACCGATGGTTGATCCGGCTTGATGCGCCATTGCTTGACGGCGCGCGTCTTGTACCACGCTTCGCTCAACAGGGCCAGGTCGCCACGGCCCCAGGCGATGCCGCCGTAGCGCGAAGCGAGCTTGGCCAGCACGCCAGGCTGGGCCGTGAACGGCGCGGCCTGGGTGTAGACGATGTCGCGGATCTCGGCGTTCTTCGCCGGGTCGCCGCCATCCTGCGCTTCGGCCCACACCAGGGTGGCCGGCGCATCGACGCGCCAGCTGACCTTGCGCACGCCGGGCGAGACGGCGTCATTACCCGGTGGCAGGCCTTCCTCCAGCGGCAGGGTGGCCACCAGATGCACCACCTTGCCGGCCAGGTCGCGCACTTCGATCTTGCTGCCGAAGTCGCGCGCCGGCACGATGTAGGAGTACGGACGTTCGATGGTTTCCGTCAGCAGATACTTGCCGCCCGGCGCCACGGTGGCGCGCGAGTACGCACCGGGCTGGCCCACCAGGCGCTGCTTGCCGGTGACGTCCAGCAAGGCCAGCTGCACCGTGATGTAGTGTTCGAACAGCTGCGCGTCCTGCTCGTTTTTCAGCAGGTCGGGATAGGTGCGCAATTGCTTGACGGCGCCGCCAGGCAGGCTGTCCTGGATGGCCGGGCCGGTCGGAATGCCGTTCACGGCGGGCGCCGCGCCCAGCTTGGCCGGTTTCAGCTGCACCAGCAAGGTCTTGCTGTCTGGCATCCACGAAAAGCCGCGGCCGGACACGCCGGACAAAGGCTGGCTGGACAGCTTGCGCGCGACCTTGCTCTGCACGTCAAGCAGCCACAGTTCCACGCCGGATTCCTTGACGCCCTTGGCGGCGTCGGCATACACCACATTGCTGAACGCCAGGTAGCGCTGGTCGGGCGACCAGGCCAGGTCGGCGATGCGCGGCGCCGCCGGCAGGCCGCTGACCTTGAGTTCTTTTTGCGTGTCGATATCGAGCAGGCCCAGCCCCGTGTAAAAACTGAAACGGCTGGCGGAATAGGTGCGCGGGTTGATGCGCAGGCCGGCCAGTTTCAATTCCGGTTGCGCCACTTCGCTGATGCTGGGCAAGGAAGGCGTGGGCAGCATGGCCGCCAGGTTGCGTTTCGGGCTCAGGCTCAGGGTGGGCGCGCGCGGCGCATCGACGATGGCTTGCAGGGCAGCCGGTGGCTGTTGATAGCCGCCGGTCTGGGCGGTGGCCATGGAGGAAGCGGCGATCAGGCCGACGGTAACAGGCAGCAAGGGAAAACGGGGTGACATGGCGCTCCAATGAGGGTCTATGAAGAGAGGCGGTGGCCCAGCGCGCTCGCTCGTGGCGGCGCCCTGTGACAGGGCATAGTGCTGACCCGCCATCAAAATGTCAATAAGCAACATTTCATCACCGGCCATGGCCATGGCGATCTGGCTTACAATCGTTGTTTTACCGTTCGCTCATCATCCATGGAAACCACCACCCTCGCCCTGCTGTTCCTGGTCCCGCTGCTGGTCTGGCGCATCTATTCGCGCCTGAAAAAACTGGTGGCGCGCCAGAAGTCGCAGCTGTGGCGGCACCGCCTGGTGGCGTTCGGCGTTCCCGCGCTGATCGTGTTCCTGGCAACGACGACCAAGTTCGAGATCCTGCCGCTGTCGAGCCTGGGCGCCGGCGTGCTGGCCGGCGGCTGGCTGGGCGTGCTGGGCATCAAGCTGACCCGCTTCGAACAGGTCGGCAAAGATTATTATTTCACCCAGCACCGCTACCTGGGCCTGGCCATCACCATGCTGTTCATCGCCCGCCTGCTGTACCGCGGCATGGAAATCTACCTGAACACGCGCCTGGACGTGCCGGTGCCGCCACCGCCGTTCGGCCAGAGCCCGCTGACCATGGCCGCCTACGGCATGGTCACCGGCTACTACGCCGCTTACGCCTGGGGCCTGCTGCGCTGGCGCCAGCGCAACAAGCCCTTGGAAGCGGCCCGGTAAACAACCCGCTCAGAAGGCGTGGCTGATGCCGGCGCTGGCGGCACGGTCGCCTGTGCCCGCTTCGATCGAGTTGCCCACCGTATAGCTGGCGCCGTTGCGGTTGTCGATGCGGGCATAGACCGCGTACAGGCTGGTGCGCTTCGACAAGCTGTAGCGGTAGCCCAGCGCCACCTGGCTGGCATCCTGGTTGCGCGCCGTCCGGTCATCCTTGCGCAAGTATGAGGCCAGCAGCGCATGGGGCCCGAACGGCACCGTCAGGCCCAGCATCGCATCGCGGCTGTCGGCCGAGGCCACCGGCGTGACGGCCCGGCCGAACGGGTTGGCGTTGTTGCGGAATGACGAACTGTTCAGGCCATGATTCGTGCCGTACAGCAGGTGGGCCCTGGCGACGCCGAAGTCATAGACGGCGGCCACCACCGCATTGCGGGCGTTGTCCGTGTTTTTCAGGGTCGCCGTGTCATTGTTGCGGTTGTGATAGCCGGCGCGCAGCTGCAGCGGCCCCGCCACATAGGCGACCGCGCCGCCGTACTGCCGGCCGGCCGCGCTGTCACCCGCCACCTCGCCGGGCGCCGCCACCAGTTCCACAGTCACGCCGGCCATGGCCGGCGACAGATACTTGAGCGTGTTGTCCATCCGGCTCGACGCATTGCCGCTGGTGGCGACAATATTCTTGATGTCGCCGACATGGCCGGCGCCAAACGGATCGGTGCTGGCCTTGACCAGGTATTCCGGCGTGTACTGGCGCCCCAGCAATAGCGTGCCGTAAGGGCTTTGCAGGCCGACATAGGCTTGCCGGCCGAACAGCAGGCTGCCCTGCCCCATGGCGCCCGTGTCGGACTGGAAACCATTTTCCAGCAGGAAGACGGCCGACCAGCCATTGCCCAGCTCTTCCTTTCCCCTGAAACCGAGGCGCGAGCCGGCCCCCACTCCGCTGCTGAGCTTGCTTACCGAGCAGGCGCTGCCGCCGCTCTCCTTGACGAGCGCCGTGTCCAGCAGGCCGTAGAGGGTGACGGCGCTCTGCGCGTGGGCGCTGCCGGCGATGGCGGCAGTGGCGATCAATGCCAGTGCGGCGCCTTGTTTTACTGTGTCGAGCATGTCATTTTCCTCAGATCAACGGTTGACGAGTTTCTTGGGCAGGCTCAGGGTGATCAGCGCGCCGACCACCGCAAAGCAGGCGATGAAATACACGCCGTTGTCGGTGCTGCCCGTCATGTCCTTGACCAGGCCGACGATATACGGGCTGAGGAAGCCGCCCAGGCCGCCCACGCAGTTGATCGCCGCCACGCCGGCCGCCATGCCCACGCCGGACAGGATCAGACTGGAAATGCTGAACAGCATGGCCGTGGTGCTGTAGGCGCCCACCGCCGCCACCGACAGGGCCACCAGCGCCCAGCCCATGGAATCGTGCAGGGCGATGCTGCCCACCAGGCCCAGGCAGACGCAGGCAAACGGGCCCACCAGGTGCCAGCGGCGTTCGCGGGTCTGGTCCGAATGGCGGCCGATCAGATACATGCAGACGAACGCCGCCGTGAACGGCACCGCCGTGTACAGGCCCACGTGCATCACGTCGCCCACCTTCAGCTGCGACACCAGGGTCGGCAGCCAGAACGACACGCCGTACGAGCACACCGCCGAGCAGAAGCAGATGGCCGTCATTTTCCACACGCGCGGGTCCTTGAAGGTGGCCAGCAGCGAGACCGTCGAGGCGTCGCCCTTGTGGCGTTCGCGGTCGGCTTCCAGGTCGGCCTCGATCGCCGCTTTTTCTTCCTTGCTCAGCCAGTTGGCGTCAGATGGACGGTCATCGAGGAACTTCAGGCACAGCAAGCCCAGCACCAGCGAAGGAATCGCTTCGATAATGAACATCCACTGCCATCCCGTCAGGCCGTGCAGGCCGTCGCTCATGCTGATGATGGTCCCCGACAGCGGTGCGCCGAGCATGCCCGACAGCGGTACCGCGCCGACAAACAGGGCCACCATCTTGGCGCGGCGCGCCGACGGAAACCAGTAGGTCAGGTACAGGATCACGCCCGGATAAAAGCCCGCTTCGGCCACGCCCAGCAGGAAGCGCAGGATGTAGAACTGGGTCGGCGTTTGCACGAAGGCAAAGCAGGCCGACACGAAGGCCCACAAGATCATGATGCGCGAGATGGTGCGCTTGGCGCCGATGCGCATCATCAGCAGGTTGCTCGGCACTTCGAAGATCAGGTAGCCGATGAAAAACAGGCCGGCGCCCAGGCCATACGCCGTTTCGCTGAAGCCCAGGTCATTGAGCATGTGCAGCTTGGCGAAACCGATATTGATGCGGTCCAGGTAGGCTGCCACATAGCACAGCATCAGGAAAGGCATGATGTGAAACGCCACCTTGCGGTAGACGGCGGCTTTCGGCGGCGCGTCCAGGGGGGCGGCCATGCTGAGGGTGGTCATAGTATTTCTCCCGTACATTTCATATCAATAGGTCACTGACCGCTGCCGGCTGGCAGCGGCCCCGTTCAGTCGATCTCGACTACCGCTTCGATCTCCACCGCCATGTTCGACGGCAGCGACGATGCTCCTGTTGCCATGCGTACATGCAAGCCCCGTTCCAGGAACACTTGCCGCATCAGGTCGGAAGCGCCGTCGAGCACCTTCGAGTGCTCGGCAAAGCCGGCGCCGGAGTTCACCACGCCCGCCAGGCGCAGCACGCGCACCACACGGCCCAGGTCGCCTCCACATGCGGACTTGAGCTGCGCGACCAGGTTCAGCGCACAGATGCGCGCCGCATCCCTGCCCTCGTCCACGCCGATGTCCACGCCGACCTGCCCGGCATGCATCATCTTGCCGTCCAGGCGCGGCCCCTGGCCGGCGATAAAGACCTGCTTGCCGCTGATCACCCAGGGCACATAACTGCCCCTGGCGATGCCCGGTGCCGGCAGGGTGATGCCCAGTTGCGCCAGGCGCGCCTCGATGGCCTGGCCGGCCGCCGACAGTGCAATATTGGTGCTTGCGCTCATTTCAATTGCCTCCAGTCGCCCTGGTCGCCCTTCCAGTTGATCGAATGGCCCATCGCGCGCATGACGCTGCCGCGCAGGCTGCGCACCATGCCTTCCCATTCGCGGATATGGATGCCGTCATTGGCCGGTTCGGGCGCCATAAACATGCCGTCCACGCCGCCATTGGCCACGCACAGCTCGGTGGCGCGCACTTCCAGTTCCGGCTCGTGGAACACCTGCGGGTTTTCCAACAGGGCCGACAGCGCGGCGATAATGCCGGTGGCGCCCCAGTTCGATACATTCGACACCACCAGCCAGTCGGCGGCCGTGGCCGCGCCGACGCCGCCACGCCCCGGAATGCCGCAATCGACCGCCTTGGGCGAAAAGGTCGGCAGCTCGGCGGCGATCACGCCCATGCCCAGTTCATTGCCGCCGTCGCCGATGCCCAGCGTCAGCACGCCTTGCGACTTGGCCTGGCGGAACAGATAGTCGAGATCGGCCACCATGCCGTCCAGCGGGCGCCCGCCCAGGCCGTGATACAGGCCGTTGACATTGCAGCCGGGACGCTCGATCGCCAGCAGCAGCGACGGCCGCGTGACGTCCAGCAGCGCATCGCTGATGCGGTGGCAGCCGGCATCGTCTTTCGGCACGGTCTTGATATAGACCGGACGCAGGAATTCCACCGGTTCGGCCTTGCCCGAGGCGGGCAGGTCGCGCGGCGACATGCCGGCGCCCATGCAGGTGGCCTTCATCATGCCGGCCCAGTCCTCGTCGACGACGATCACGGAAATGACGCCCAGGCCCATGAACAGCGCGCGCGCCAGCAGGGCCGCGCCCACCGGCCCGTCGGTTTCGGGCACGCCGCCGCCTTCGGGAAAGCCGGTGGCGATCAGCATCGGGGCGCCGGGATGGGCGCGCGCGGTGGCGACCAGGCGCTCGGCCGCGCCCATGCAGCAATAGCCGTCCTGATGCTGTTGCAGCGCGCCGTAGATCTTGCCGATCAGGCCGACGCCCGTATAGTCGAGCGTCATGAAACTGTCGATGGTGCGCGCCACGTTCTGGTAGCGCGTTGAATTTTTGTCGAGCATGGTCTGTTCCTGTGCAGAGGTGAAGGAAAGGAAGGGATTCAGGCTTGCAGGGTGGCGGCGTACAGGTCGGCGTCGACATTGCCGCCGCTCAGCATCACCACGATGGTCTTGCCCTGGAGATCGAGTTTGTTGGCCAGCACGGCCGCCAGGCCCACGGCGCCGCCCGGTTCGACCACCAGCTTCAGCTGGCTGAAGGCGACCCGCATGGCGTGGCGTACCTCGTCATCGGTCACCGTCAGGCTGCCAGCGAGCAACTCGCGGTTGACGGCAAAGGTCAGCTTGCCGGGCGTGGCCACTTGCAGCGCATCGCAGATCGACTGCGCCTCGGGCGGATTTTTTTCAGGCTGGCCACTGGCCAGCGAGCGCTGCAGTTCATTGAATGCAATCGGTTCCACCGCATACACGGCGGTGCTTGGCGACAGCGCGCGCACGGCCGAGGCCACGCCGGCCACCAGCCCGCCGCCGCTGCAGGCGGCCAGCACGGCGTCGACATGGATGCCGGCAGCCTGCGCGGCGTCGATGATTTCCAGGCCGACGGTGGCCTGGCCGGTCATGATGAACAGGTCGTCATATGGCGGCACGATCACCGCGCCGGTCGGCCCCGCGATCTCGCGGCCGATGGCTTCGCGGTCATCGGTCTTGCGGTCGTACAGGCGCACGGTGGCGCCGTTGTTGCGCGCGCCGTCGATCTTGGTCCTGGGTGCATCCTGCGGCATGATGATGGTGGCGGCGATGCCCAGCTGGCGTGCCACCGTCGAGATGGCCAGCGCATGGTTGCCCGAGGAAAACGCGACCACGCCGGCCTTTCTTTGTTCCTCGTTAAGCTGCAGCAGGCGGTTGCAGGCGCCGCGGAATTTGAACGAACCGGCCTTCTGCAAGACCTCGGCCTTGAACAGCACGCGCGCGCCGGTCAGCGCATTGATGCTGGCGCTTTCCAGCAGCGGGGTGACGATGGCATGCGGCGCGATGCGCTGTGCTGCGGCGCGGATATCGTCCAGTGACGGCGCGCCGATTTCCTTGAATTGTGGCATGAAGACTCCTTGATATAAACCGTTTGCGTACAGGCTTGCTGCCAGCCCGATAGTCTGCCATCGGGCTTGTGGACCACTATAAAAAGCCATGTACACTGCGTCCATCAAGAAATAAAATGCACGAGTCATCAAGAAAAACGAACACCCAAACTGGTGCACTGCACGATAAACGGCATGCCCATGGCGGTGTCCATCGGCACTCTTTTTCGGCTGCCGGCACGGCAAAATGCGTGCCTTCCTGGTGCAATCGATTCCCACTATTGGTGCAGAAAAAAAACATGAACAGTCGATTTTTAGAGACATTCGTCGAGCTCGCGCGCACGCCGCAGCTGCGGCGCGTGGCCGACCGCCTCCATTCCACGCCCAGCACGATCTCCATGCGCATCCGCAGCCTGGAAGAAGAACTGGGAGTGAAGCTGTTGAGAAAACGCAGAATGCGCTGGTGCTGACCGATACGGGACGGCGCTTGCAGCCCTACGCGGAAGCGGTGTTGAAAACGGTGGTGGAGCTGGCTGATGCGGCGCAACAATCGGAGGTGATTTCCGGCCGCATCCGGGCCGGCATTATCGAAACGGTCGTGCTGACCTTGCTGCCCGACTTCATGATGTTCATGCGGGAAAAGTATGCGGGCATCGATGTCGACCTGACGGTCGATATCACGACCAATCTGATCCGCCGCCTGGCCGATGGCGAACTCGATCTGATCATCTGCATCGGCGTCGACCCGATCGGGCCGCATTTCGTCACCGAGAATCTGCTGACCTTGCGTAATCTGTGGGTGTCAAAGCAAGGCTTGCTGCGCGAAGGCGCGGACATGTCGGAAATTTTCCGCCACCCGCTGATGACGCAAATCAGCAATTCCGCGCCGTACAACGCCACCGTCAGCCATATACAACAGATGGCGACCTCAAGCGCGATTCCGCTGGCGGACTTGCGCATCACCAGCACGCCGTCACTGGCGGCGCTGGTGTCGCTGGTCAAGGAAGGCCTGGGCGTGGCCGTGGTGCCCGGCCTGCTGGTCAAGGAAGAATTGCGCAACGGGAATCTGGTGCAACTGGCGCTGCCCGAACCGAAGCCGATGCTGCTGTCGCAGTGGCACATGATCGATGCGCGGCCCGTGATCCGCTATACGGCGGAAGCGGTACGGGCCATCTGCGCCAGCTATTTCCAGAAGAACGATTTGCGCGACCTGGCCCCCCTGGAAACCGAGGCCAGGGTGGTTTAGGTCAATACTCGCACAGCCCCGTGCAGCCGGTGACGGCCAGCGCCTGGCGGATGGTGGCCAGCGGCGCGGCCAGCGACGGATCCACACTGGGATAAGCTTCGGACAAACCGGACAGCAGCGCCTGGCGCAGTTCCGGCTTCATCATGGCCGCATGAACGGTGGCATGGCGCGCCGCCGCCTCGAGCATGGTTTTCTTTTGCGGCAGCTTCCAGTATGGCATGGCCACGAACTGCACCAGGCCCGCATAGGCCCGCGCCGAATTGACGCTGAAGTCATGCAGGCGCGCCTTGCCGGCTTCCGTGGCGGCCTCTTCCGGCTTGGCCTGGCGTTCCGCTTCCATCAGGGTGACCAGGTGCGCATTGCAATCGATCACAAAGCCGAACAGCGCGCTCATTTCATCGCCATAACGGGCCAGGTTCCGCTCGACCTGCGCGCGCTGCGCCTCCTGCGACGACAGGCCGGCCAGACCGGCCTTCTGGTAATACCTGGCATAGTCGGTGACCTGGGTACAGATGCCGAGGCTGGTCTGCATATTGGCCAGCGGCGCTTCAGGCTGCGCGAACAGGCGCGGCCCGTCGGTGACGATGGCCAGCAGCGGCGCGACGGCCGGATCGCTCAGCTGCGGCAAGCCCTGCTCGGGCTTGGCGTGCAGCATCAGCACGGCATAGCGGTCATTGGCTTGCACGAAATCGGTGTAAGTACCCGCATGGGCGGCAGAGGCGGCGAACGCCGTGCCCAGGCACAGCAGACGAACAACACGGTGGATGGCAACAGGACTCACGGCGCTTCTTTCTATTTCTTGATTAAATAATTGCCGCGCAGCACGGGCGCCTCGCCCGTATTCTCGCTGCCACCCTCGACATTGCCGAAGTAGACGTTCAAGTCCTGGGTGGGGCGGAAATTGCGCAGTTTCACTTGCAAGGTGGTCGGATTAAGCTTGGTGAAGGTGCCGGGGAAGCACAGGCTGATCAGCTCGTCCGGCTTGCCCTTGACCAGGTTCAGGGTAAAGTCCTCGATGCCGTTCTTCCAGGTGTTACCGGTCTTCAGGATGTACGAGACCCACTTGGCGTTGACGAACCCGCTCTCGCCCTGCTTCTTGGCCAGCTTGTTCCAGCTCGCATAAAAGGCCTTGTCGCCGCAGTATTTCTGTTCGAATTCCTTGCCTTCGCCCAGGTAGGAGGCGCCGGGACCGGCCGCCACGAAGGGCGCATATTGATGGCGCACGCGCACCGTTTTACCGGCCGGGAATTTCTGCTTCCACTGGTAGACCACCGTCACGGACCAGGCCGGCACCCACTGTTCGTCGTCGGACAGCTTGGCCAGCAAGTCGTCGTCGATCAGCGTTTTTTTCTGTGCGGCGGTCAAGGGCTCCATCTTCCTGTCGAAGGGGCTGAACGACGGGAAATACGCCACCTGCTTGTCCGTCAGGCCCAGCGCTTTCAGGTGCGCCGTGACGTCCTTGCCGTCGCGTTTGGCGACCAGCACCGTCTGGTAGTCCTTGCGCTGGCCGTCGACCTCGATCGAAAACTGCTGCGGCTGGCCGTAATACGTGGGCGACGGATGATAGCCGGCCTCGTAGGCGGGCAGCGGGAAGATGATGGTCTCTTCCACGTCGCTTTTCGATTCGTTGAGGAACTCGTACTCGACCTTGATCAGGTCCGGGCTGACGGTCAGCACTTCCTTTTTCATGGCCACGGCATCGGTCTTGCCGACGATAATGCCGCCGGCGCTGACCGAGCCGATGCCGTCATTGGCCAGGGCACTGGCGGGAATGGCCAGTGCCACCAGCAGGCTGGCTACGCCACTTTGCCAGCGGCCGGTTCCTGGCGCCGCTGCAGTACGAATATCGGTTGCGCCCATTGCGTGTCCTTTTTCTTTTTGCTGGTAATCAAAGTCAGTTCCGATGGATCGTAGACGTCGGTATTGTGCGTCAGCGGCGTGGTCATCAAATACTGCGCTTCGGTGTTTTTCAGGAACTCGCCGACCAGCTGGATATTGCGGATATCGAGGTGGGCAAACGGTTCGTCGATAAACACGAAGCCGCCCGAGCCGCCTTCCGATTTCAGCAGGCCGATCAGCAGCACCAGCGACTTCATCACCTGCTGGCCGCCCGATGCTTCGCCATCGTTCATGCCGATGATACCTTTGCCGTCGAACTTGAAGCGCACGTGCAGGCCCGCCTGCGACAGCTGCACGTCGTCGTTTTCCAGGCGCACCGGGTCGGCATGCACTTCGATGCCGGCCAATTCCCCCAGCTCCTTGATGTTCTTGCTGTAGGTCTTGATGGTGTAGCGCAGCCGCTCCATATAGGCGCCACGCGCATTGCCCGTCGCTTCGATGGCACGGTTGTTCTGGTAGCGGCGCTCGTCCGTTTCGGACTGGCGGCCACTCAGTTGTTCCGACAGGCGGTGATGCTGGTCGATCACGGTGGCGTCCAGTTCCCAGTCGTCACGCGCCAGGCTGCTTTGCAGGCTGGACACGCGCAGGTCGACCTGGTGCGCATTCTGGTGTTCGGCCACCAGCGCGGCGCGGCGCGCGGGACGGCGCCAGCTGCGCGGCAAATGGCGCCAGGCGCGGCGCAGCGCCAGCAGGGCGCGCGCGTGGTCGGCGCGCTGTTCAATCTGCTTCTTGTAACCCAGGCGCGAACCGGCTTCCGCTTCGGACAAGGCCAGGCGCGCGTTCTGCCACACGGTGTCGGCGCGGGTGCGCGCCACGGTCGCGTTCTTGGTCAGGTTTTGCAACTCGCCCAAACGCCCACCCACGGTCAAACGCTCATCTTTCAACGGTTTCGAATTGCGCAGCGCTTCGGCGAATTCTTCCTGGCGCGCACTGAGTTCCTTGGCCGCGTCGACGCCGGCGATACGCGCTTTCAGATTGCCCACTTCGGCCGCCAGTTTCGAGATTCCCAATGTCAGCGTGTCTTCCTGTGCTTCCAGGCCCGGCAGGGAACGCAGCAGCGCTTCCAGGCGGCCGCTGCGGCCGGCCTGGCCGAAGCGGTAGCGCGATGCTTCGACGAACAGCGAGCGCCCGCCGCGGCGTTCGCGGTGATAGGCCTCGGGCGTGATCCATTCCTCATGGTTGCCCAGCTTGAAACCGGCTTCGACCGAATCGACGCGCGCGATGCGCGACAACTGCTCGATCAGCCAGGACGGCACGGGCGCGGAAAATTTCACCACCGCCAGCAGGCTGTCGTCTTTGGCGGCCGGCGCGGTGACCAGCTCGGGCACGATAAAGTGGCGGTAGCGTTCCTGCTCGGCCAGGCGGTAGGCGGCCGGGCCATCCTTGGCCTTGTCCAGCAACACCACCGAGGCATAGCCGCCCAAGATACCTTCGACGGCGCCCTGCCAGCGGCTGTCCGTCACTTCGACGATATCGGACAGCATGGCGTGGGCGATGCCCGCATCGCGCAACGCGCGGCGCATGCCGCGTACATTGTCCGGCTCCGGCATGGCCGTCTTGCCCTGCAGCGCGGCAATCGTCGCCTGCTCGCCGGCGATGCGCGCCGACAGCGCATCGCGCTGCTGGCGCTGCTGCAGCAAGGCCGCTTCCTGCTGCTCCAGCTGGGCGGCCACGGCGGCGATATCGCTGCCCGAATCGGCCGCCAGCTTTTGCAGGCGCTCCTTCTGTTCCAGCAGGCTGTCGAGCGGTTTCAGTTTCGCGTTGATCAGCCCGAGGCGGCTCTGCAGGCCGATCGACTCCTGCTCCAGCAGGGTTTCGTTCATCTGCGCGTCGGACAGGGCTTTCGCCTGCGCCGCCAGCGCATGGCGCTTGTCGGCCAGCAGCGGGTCGTTCAGCACCATCGGTTTGCGCGCGTCGCGCAACTGCCGGCTGGTGGTGGCCGCTTTTTCGCGCGCCTCGTGGTACTGCAGGCTGGGCAGCACTTCCTCGAGCAGGTTGCGACGCTCCTTGTGCAGGCCTTCCCACTGATGGTAATTGGCCACGCGCAGGCGCAGGCCTTCCAGGTTGGTTTTTGATGCTTCCAGTTCCGTCTCGAAACGCTTCAGTTCCACTTCCGTGTCGCGCTGATGGCGTTTCGCTTCGTCGTAGGCGTCCAGCACTTCCTTATCGCCGAACACCTGGAACACCAGGTCGAGCAGCTGGCGCGGCGCGTATTCGCACAATTTGTCGGTCTCGCCCTGCTCCAGCGCCAGCACTTTCGACATGGCCGGCGACAGGCCGGCATTGGCCAGGCGCTTGCGGTAGTTTTCCACGCCCAGCCAGTCGTTCGCATCGGAAATATCTTCGATCTGCACATTGCCCGGACGCATCAGATACTGGCGCTTCCAGTCGCCGCCGTTCTTCTGGATCTGGCAGAACAGGGTCACTTCATCATCGCTGAAAAAGCCCGAGCTGCGAAACGGCCGGTTCGACAATTGCTTGCCCACATTGCGGTTGTCGACCACGGCGCGCAGCCAGGCCGTCTGCTGGCCCGAGTGGCGCGCATAATGTTTATAGGTGCGGCCCATCGAGCAGTCGAGGCCGAATAGGGTGCGCAGCGCGTCGAGCAAGGTGGTCTTGCCGGAACCGTTCTGGCCGGCGATCGTGATGATCTTGGCGTCGAGCGGAATATTCTTGATGCGCTGCCAGTAATCCCAGTGCACCAGTTCAAGTGATTTGATATGAAACATGGCTGCTTTCAGTGTGGGAGGTCGGAGGACAGATCGTCGCCGGCATCATCCGGCTCGATATCCGCCACGGCATCCGCATCGACGGCGACCAGGCGCGACGGCGCGCGCTTGAACACGTCGGCCAGCGCGCCGTTGATGATGCGTTCCTTGAGCACATCGGTATCCATCATCAGGTCCAGCAGCGGTCCCTCGACGATAAAGTCGCCGCGCCGCTCGATGAAGCCCAGCTTGGCCAGAGTGCCCAGGTTCATGTCCATGCGCGTCTTCTTGCCCAGCTTGTCGCCGAAGTCGGCCAGCAAGGCCTTGTAGGCGATGCCGATCGAGGCGTCTTCCGCGCGCGGCAGCGGCTTGTCGGTGCCGAACATGTCGTTCTGGTCGTCGTCCGCGTGCTGGTGGGTTTCCTGGCGTTCGCGCTTGGGCAGGATGATCTGCGCCCACAGCACCACCAGCAGGGCCACGCCATCGCGCGCCAGGCCAAAATTATTGTTCTGCCACACATCACGCGCGCCGAAGATCTTCGGCTCGATCGTGCGGGAGAGGGCCAGAGTCACATGGTCGGCATACACGTTGTCGAGCAGTTTCATGCCGCAGGCCAGCAGGCGCGCATCGACCTCGGCGCGGAACAGCTCGTCGGACAGCACACGCTTGACCAGCTTGTCGTCGCGGCGCAGGGTTTGATGCGTGAGCAGGCGCGCAATCAGGATTTGGGAATCGTCATTCATCGGCAGTGCCGCTATCTAAATCAAGTGAAATATTCAGGGACAGCGAGGCGATCGACATGGCCGCCACATGCGGGTCGTTCAATTGGACCATCTCGTCGGTCGGCGTAAAGGTGATGGGCAGCCGGGCCAGTTCGGCCGTCGCGCCCTGCAGGCTCGCTTCGGACACATCGCCCAGGAGCGGCAGCATCGAGGCGCGGTAGGACGCCACGGCAAAGCTGGCCGGCAGCAGCGAATCCTGCACCGGCACGCTCTTCGGCCCTTCTTCACCGATGCTGGGGAAGTTGCCCAGGCTGGCAAAGTTGGACAGGCGGTCCAGCAGGTCATCGAGTTCCAGTTGCATGGCGGGTCCATCGCTGATGGTGGTGGGGGCGTCTTCGCCGCTCGGCAGTCCCGTCTGGGCCACGCCGGCCGCGCGCTCGGACAGCAATTCCGTTTCGGCCACGTCGATCATTTCGGCCGGCGTCGAGAACAGCGGCACCACCGGCTGGTCGATGGCGCCTTCGGCCAGCGAGGCCAGGTCCTCGTGCTGCAGCAGCCAGCGCTTGATGTCGGTGGTCGACAGGCCGGACTGGCCCAGGTGCACGCGCTGGCGCTCGATCTGGTTCAGCGCGCGCGAGAACATGCCCTGCATGTTCAGCAATTTGCTTTGCGCGCGGCCAATGGCTTGGGCCGCCTTGTGCGTGGCGCCGTCGGCGTTTTCATCCGAGGTGATCGCCACCAGGATCTCGGAACCCTTCTCGACCCAGTCGCAGGCCATGTTCCATTTCGCCTGCGCCGTACGCAGCCGGAACTCGGAACCGGAGGCGATCGCGTCCGAAAACTCGTCCGTCAGGTCGACCAGGCGGCCCAGCAGATGTTGCAATTGCTCCACCGACACGCCACCGACGGCCTGCGCACCGGCCACCTGCGACAGCAAAAAGCCCATTTCCGCTTCGTCTTCGGTCTGTCCCAGGCCCAGCAGGCTGTCGATGGCCGACAGCACATTGCGCGCCATCGGCGTCACGCGGTACACGCCCTGCTGCGCGTCCCAGGCCAGCAACTGGTTGCTGCGCAGGCGCAGCAAGACCGTTTCCAGGCTTTCCGGCAACAGATAGGCCAGGCGGGTATTGATGTCGGCGCGCGTGTACGACGAGGTGGCCGCGTCGGCCGCCAGTTCGCGCAGCACCAGCAAACGCACCAGCACGCCGTCGAAACCGCCATGGAACAGCGCCGTGAACACCTGCAGCAAGGGCTGCGCGCGCTTCAGATGAAAGACTTGTTCGATCTCGTCAGCCGAAATATTCGGCTGGAAATGCGCCTGCAACGAATCGTGATGCTCCTGCTCGGTCTCGTTTACATCCGCAGCCACGGCTGCACTTGCCATTATATCAATCATTCTATTCCGGATGAGTGTTCAGCGGGCAGCGCAGCGGACCTGGCGGACGCTGCGAGCATAAAGGGTCGCGGGGGCGTCAGTATATCAGTTCTGATATGCAATTTGACCGGTGGCGGGCCGGAGCCAGGCGGCCCTGGCCCAAAAGCAACGGTGCTTACTTCTTGATGATTTTCTGCAAAGTCTGCTCCACATAATCGCCATCCTCATCCTCGAACGTCACCTTGACCGGATACCATTCCAGCGACGGCGCCAGCCACAGGTCCACTTGCTGGCCCTTCTTGTCGGTCGGCGGCGCCTTGATCAGGTGCACGGCCTCGACCAGGCCCTGGCCGGTGCCGACCGTCTCCTGCTTGACGACCTTGAATATCCACGGCTCGGCGTCATGGCGGCCGGCAACAAAAAAGGCCCATTCGGAACCGGGCACGAATTTTTCAGGCGCGGCGCGGGCCACGGCCGTCAGTTGCCAGACGGCACTGTTGCGGTCCTGCTCGCCGCCCTTGAGCGCATAGCTCTTGTCGCCTTCGCTGAAGGCGATGGTCTTGCTGTCGCGCTTGAAGACGGTGGTGGCCGCCGCCTTGCGAAAGCGTTTTTCCACGAACTGGGCCGGCGCCAGGCCATAGTCGTCGACCGTGCCTTCGCTACGCTGCTCGAGGATCTTGCCGAACAGGGCGGCCTTGGTTTCGGCCAGCAGCGAGTACTTGCCATCGCCGGCGCGCCAGTTGCTGACGGACTCGCCGGACAGCGCGATGCCCTTCTGTTTGGCCTTGATGGAATACACCAGGTCGGCCGACGGCGCCAGCTTGAAGGCGCGCTTGATCACGGGGTGCTCGGCGTCGGCGTCAGCGGCGAGTACGGAAGAGAACGTGGCGGCCAGCAGGCCGGCAACGAGTAATTGCTTGATGGGTATAAAAGTCATCTCATGATCCTGTCACAGTGAGTTTGGAAACGGTCTGCGTGGTGAGCGCACCGTTCGCTTCTGTATTGCGTATTTGTACCGGATACCATTGCAGCGACGGCGCCAGCCAGATATCGAGCTGCGACGAATAGCTGCCCCGCTTGGGCGGCCGGCGCAGATGCCAGGTCTGCAGGCGGCCCATGCTGGTATCGAGCGTTTCCTCGCCGACCAGCTGGAAGCGGAACACGGTCGCTTCCTTTTCTTCGCCGACCAGGATGTCGATATTGCCGGCCAGCTGATGGACGTCGGCGCGGCCGATGGCGGCCAGCTGGAACGGCAGGCTGGCCTTGTCCTGCACCCCTTCCTGCCAGGGCGCGGTGGCGGTGGTGGCCGAAAAGCGGATGGTCTTGCCGGCCGCATCGAAATGCGTGGCCGTCTGCGCGCGGCCGCGGCGCTTTTCCGTCGCCTTGACGGGCACCACGCCGCTGGCGTCGAGCGCCCCTTCGCTGCTCAATACCAGCAGGTTGATGCGGGTGATCAGCATGCTCAGGCCCACTTCCAGGCTCAGGCGGTAGCTGTCGCCCTTATTTTGCCACGACATGGCCGCCACGCCCGTCCACTTGGTGCCGTCGGCATCGCGGCGGTCCACCTGCAGGTCGAACTCGGCCGACGCGGGCACATCGGTCTTGTAGCGCCGCAGCGCTTCCGTCACGGGCGGCGGCGCGGGTGCTTCAGCCGCAGCCGGCGTAATGGCCGGCAATTGCGCCAACGCCGGCGCCGGGTTTTCCGGTGCGGACGATGGCGGTGGCGCCACCTGCATCGGCTGCGGCGCATCGGGCACGACCAGCTGCGGCAAATCGATCACCGGCAAGGCCGGCACCTGCGGCGCGGGCGGCGGCGGCAAGGGCACGGGCGGCGGCGGCGGTGGCACCGGCAAGGGCGGCGGCGCTTCGGCGATCACCGCCATGCTGACCAGCCGCGGCGGCTCGTGCACCGGCGCCCTGCCCGCCTGCCCGCCCAGCCAGTGCAGGGCCACGACATGCAGCACGCCGATCACGGCGACAAAGAGCACGGTGCGGCGGCGCGGCGGCACGAAAAAGGAGGCTGGCGTCATGGTTGCTAGTGTAACGCCTGTGTCCAAGACGCGCTTTCTTGCCGCAGATCAATGCGCGTGCCATCGGTGGAAAATGCGGGCGAAAAATGTCACCGCGATTTCGTCAGTAGCAAGCTGATATCTGCTACGCTAGGACCATCGACCTACCAGGAGACTCTCGCATGGCAAATCCGCAAATGCCCCCGATTCCGGGCGCAGCAGTGATGACCGATACGCTCGACTTCGTCAAGAACCTGTGGGGCAGCATGAGCGTGCCCGGCATGGGCGTCCCCGGCATGACCGCGCCCAGCCTGTCGGTGGAAGAACTGGACAAGAAAATCAACGACCTGAAAGCCGTCGAAGCGTGGCTGAACCTGAATATCAGCATGCTGCGCGGCAGCATCCAGGCACTGGAAGTGCAGCGCGGCACCATCGCCACCCTGAAATCGATGGGCGCCTCGATGGCCGCCGCCATCACGCAGCCGGGCGCCAGCGAGAAAAACCTGTTCGATTCCGTGCCTTACGCCTCGGCCTTCTTCCAGCAGACGCCGCCGGCCGCCAAGCCGGCCGAGAAAGCGCCACCGCCTCCGCCGCCACCACAGGAAGCGCCAGCGGCGCCAGCCCAGCAAGCCAGCCCGTCAGCCGACGCGGCAGCCCAGCTGGCCAATCCGGCGGTCTGGTGGAATTTGCTGCAGGATCAGTTCAAGCAGGCGGTGTCGACCGCCATGGCGCCGGAGCCGGCCAAGAACAAGGACGACGCTGCCAAGAGCACACCCACGCCGCGCGCCAAGCCGGCTGCGGCGGAGACGGCCGCCAAGGCCAAGGCCCCCGTCAAGGCACCGGCCAAACGCGCGGCGCCCAAGGGCAAGCTGTAAGCGGCTTTCAGGGTTCGCGCGGCGAACCCGGTCATGCGGTGATCAGGCGATACGATGAATGCGGATCGCCTCGATCATGTTGTCGGCCTGGCGCTTGACGTCACCGATCGTGATCAGGCCCTCGTCGGCCAGCGCCTTGGCGTGCTCGTACGAGGACTGGAATGTTTCCAGCGTGTCTCCCTTGGCGGCGACCGGGCGTACCCAGGCGATGCTGCCGACCTTCATTTTTTTGTATACTTCATTGACCACATCACGCATAGTTTCTTCCTTATTGTTGTAAAGCAACTCAAGCGCGGAGCAGGCTGTTGCCTGCACCACGCTGGCGCATAGTTTATCATCCGGCACGCCCGCGCATGTTTTTTACGGCTTTATCGGGAACCGGCGCAACCTTTTCCGCCACCGGCGCGGGTGCCGCGTCTTCGGCCGCCGCCGCTGGCGTCAGCTGCAGCAATTGTTCCATCAGCTGGGCAAAGCGCTGCTGGCCCGGTGCGATCTTGTCTACATATAGCAACACTTCCACCGCTTCCGCCGCCAGGTCAGCGTGATAACCACGCTGCTGCAGGTAAGACACGATGATCTGCGCCGAGTTGAACAAGATGCGCAGGTTGTTCGGCAGTTTGACCCGCGCCGCGCGCATCCAGGCCACCGCGTCGTCCAGTTTATCGGTCTTCCACAGCAGCACGCCCTTGTTCATCAGGTCCGACGCTTCCTTGCGCGAGGCCAGGATCAGGCTGGTGCCCTCGTCGCCCATCTTGGCCTTGTCGAAGATCTTCTGCACTTCATCCTGCACCACCTGGTTGTCGTGGTTGTTCTTCACCACGTAGCACAAGAGGCCGGCCGGCGCGTCCTTCACGCCGACCGCGAACAGCAGGGTCGCCAGTTCCATGCAGATGGCCTTCTCGGGCCGCGCCGGGTCTTCCAGCAGCATCGCTTCGAGCTCGTCGCCGCATTTGCGCGCGCGCCGGTAGTCGCCCGTTTCGTGGTGTACCAGGCCTTCGGTGATCTTGGCGCGCAGGCCGATCTCTTCAGGCGAAAATTCGCGCTGCGCCAGCAGCAGCCATTGCAGCGCTTCCTTGGCATCCTTTTTCAGGCCGCATACGCGCGCCAGACCCAGGTAGGCGTCCACCGTCTTCATCACGGAAAATTCGCCGATCGCCACGCATTTGCGAAACGCTTTTTCGGCCATGCTCACATTGCCGATTTTCAGGGCCGCCTGGCCCAGGTTGCGCTGGCGCGGCACCGAATTGGGCGACAGCCGCGCCGCCTTTTCCAGCACACCGCACGCTTCTTCATGCTGGCCCATCAGCTGGTAGGCGACCGCCATCTGGTCGTAGGCGTCGATGTAATAGCGGTTTTCCACGATCACGCCCTGGAAGATCTGGCGCGCCGCCTCGTGTTCGCCATTGTTCATGCGGATCTTGCCCAGGCCGGCCCGGGCCCAGCTATAGTCGCGGTCGGCCAGCACTTTTTCATAGATGGCGCGCGCTTTTTCCGGCTCGCCGCTTTTCAGCAGCAGGCTGGCCTTCATGCGCAGCAATTCCAGTTCGTGCAGCTTGTTCTGCGCGATCTGCGCATCGCACAGTTTGGCCGCGCGCAGATAATCCTTTTCCATGCACGCCTGGTCGATCTCGCGGAACACCTGCTTTTTATGCCACACGCGGTTCAGGCGCGTCAGCAGCACGCCTTCCGTGATCGGCTTGATCAGGTAGGCGTCGGGCTGGTGCTCGGCCGCGCCCATCACCGATTCCACGCTTTTCTCGGCCGACACCATCAGCCACACGCTGGACGGCGCCGTCAGGTTGCGCACGCGCGTTTCTTCCAGCACCTGCTGGCCGTTCTTGCCTTCGCCCAGGTTGTAGTCGCACAAGACCACGTCATAGCGCGTCTTGGCCAGCAGCTTCATCGCCTCGCCGCCGCTGGCGGCCTGGTCGATATGGCGCGCGCCCAGGTTGCGCAAGGACTCGCGCAGCAAAATGCGGATGCCGACAAAATCGTCGACCAGCAGATAATGCTTGTCGCCCCAGTCGGTCGTATCAGCTTCGTTGGGGCGGGAAGTCTGGTCCATCGTGAGTCCTCGGTTCAAGGCAGGCGCAGGATAAAGCAGCCGCCGCCGAGCGCGCCGCCATTGGCCAGGGCGATGCTGCCGCTTTGTCCCCGGTGTTTGTGCATCTTCGCCACTTCGCTGGAAAAATACAGGCCCAGGCCGGTGCTGTTGGTGGAAAAATTGACCCCCGTGCTCATGCCATCCATGGCCGCTGCGCCCGCGTCCAGCAAGGCTTGTGTATAGCCGTCGCCATTGTCTTCCACGCGCAGTTCCAGCATGCCGTTTTCTTCCGCCACGGATAGGCGTATCGTATCCTTGGTATAACGGATGGCGTTGTTGATGGCATGCGCCAGCACGCCGATCACCAGGTCTTCGTCGAGGGTCCAGATCAGCTCGGGGGGAAACGCCGTCTCCATCGCGATGCCCTTAGAGGCGAGCAGGATTTTTTCCTGATCCACCACCTGCGTCACCAGTTGCCCCACCAGTTGCGGCTGCACGTCGAAGGGGTAGCCGGGCTTGCCGACCTGCTTGTACAGCGCCAGCAACTGGATCAGGTTGTCGTTGAGGCGCTTGGTCTGGTACAGCATCTGCGCCATCTGCAGGTAGGCGGGATCGGCCGTGACTTCGTCGGTGGCCTTGGCCTGTTCGGCCGCCAGCAGGGATTCCAGCGTGCCGCTGACCACGCTGATGGAATTTTTCATGTCATGGACGGTCGACGCCAGGAACAGGAACAGCTCGGGCGCGCTGTGTTGGTCTTCCACTGCATCTCTCCTCGGGCGCCGGCGGCACGGCGCCGCGGCTAGCTTGCCACCGGCAAATTATACCGCCCGTTGTTGCGCTGCAACCAGCCTGTTGCAGAACTGCCATGACCGACGCAACAATGCCGCCCCGCGCAGGACACGGGGCGGCATCGGTGCGACCAGCCTGCCTGACAACAACTAGCGGCGCGCGCCCGCCAGCCGCCGTATCACCACGATCATGCGGTCGATTTCCTCGTAGGTGTTGTAAAACGCAAACGACGGCCGCACGGTTGCTTCCACGCCGAAGCGGCGCAGGATCGGCTGGGCGCAGTGGTGGCCCGAGCGCACGGCGATGCCCTCGTCATTGAGCGCGCGGCCCACCTCGGCCGGCTCATAGCCGGCCAGCACGAAGGAGGCCACGCTCGCCTTGTCCAGCGCCGTGCCGATCAGGCGCACGCCGGGGATCGCCTGCAGCTTGTGGGTGGCGTAGTCGAGCAGCGCGTGTTCATAGGCGGCGATGTTTTCCAGGCCGATGCGCTGCACGTAGTCGATGGCCGCGCCCAGGCCCACCGCATCGGCGATATTGCCGGTGCCGGCCTCGAAACGGTTCGGCACGCCCTGGTACACGGTGCGCTCGAAGGTGACGTCGGCGATCATGTTGCCGCCGCCCTGCCATGGCGGCAGTTGCTCCAGCAGGTCAAGCTTGCCGTACACGGCGCCGATGCCCGTCGGGCCGAACACCTTGTGGCCCGAGAACACATAGAAGTCGGCCCCCAGCGCCTGCACGTCGACCCGCAGGTGCGACACCGCCTGCGCGCCGTCGACCACCACCCGCACGCCGGCCGCATGCGCCAGCGCGATGATCTGCGCCACCGGCGTGACGGTGCCGAGCGCGTTCGACACCTGCGTCACCGACACCAGTTTGGTGCGGCCATTCAACAGCTTGCGGAACTCGTCAAGGATGATCTGGCCGCTGTCGTCGACGGGAATCACGCGCAGGGTGGCGCCCTTTTCCGCCGCCAGCTGCTGCCACGGCACGATATTGGCGTGGTGTTCGAGCTGCGAGACGATGATCTCGTCGCCGCTGCCGATGAACTTGCGCCCGAAGGTATTGGCGATCAGGTTGATGCCTTCGGTGGCGCCGCGCACAAAGATGATTTCGTTCGGCGAGGCGGCGCCCAGGAAATTGGCGACCTTGGCGCGCGCCGCTTCATACGCGTCGCTGGCGCGCGCGGCCAGCGCATGGGCCGCGCGGTGGATGTTCGAATTCTCGTGCGCATAGAAATACGACACGCGATCGATCACCGACTGCGGCTTGTGGGTGGTGGCGGCATTGTCGAACCAGGCCAGCGGCTTGCCGTTGACCCGTTCGGCCAGCACGGGAAAATCGCGCCGCACGGCGTGCACGTCGAACGGCGCCGGCGTCTGTCCTTGGCTATGGTGTTTGCCGGCCGGCGGCGCCGACAGCACCGTCTCGAAGTAGAACTGCGGCGCGCTGGCCGATGGCGTGACCGGCAACTGCTGGTCACGCCGCGGTGCCGCGTACACGTCCTTCAGATCGTCCGTACCGGGCTGGCCCTGTCCCTGGCGCGCCAGGCCATCGAGCTTGTCGTGGGAGACCGGATAGCCATGCGCGCCGCCGACAAAGTAGTACGGCGACGGCGCACCGATGCTCGACGCGCGCGGCGTCGGCAGCGAGGCCGGCGCCGGCGCGATCGGCGCCTCCAGGGGCGCTTTCACGGGCGGCACCTGCGCCGTCGCCACGCCGGGGGCGATGGCGGCAAACGAGGGGCCGGCCTGCGGCAGCGGACGGTGCGGATTGGCATAGCGGGGCGCCGCGTCGAGCGCGCTGCCCGAGCCACCCAGGCTCGGTGACTTGTCCAAACCCGGCAGGCGCGCGAAAAACTCGCCGGCCAGCCGGTTCAGGGTTGCCTCATCGGGAAGAAATGGTACGGCGGGCAGGCCCGCCGCGCCATCACTTGTAGGTGTCTGGGTAGTCATGGTATTTACCGATCTCCACGTCTTCCAGTACGGCCAGCGCATCGTCGGTCAGCACGGCCAGCGAGCAATACAGCGAAATCAGATACGACGAAATCGCATGGCGGTTGATGCCCATGAAGCGCACCGACAAGCCCGGGCTTTGCTCGCCCGCCAGGCCAGGCTGGAACAGGCCGATCACGCCCTGGCGCTGTTCGCCCGCGCGCAGCAAAATGATTTTCGTCTTGCCGTCTTCGATGGGCAGTTTGTCGGATGGCACCAGCGGCACGCCGCGCCATGTCAGGAACTGCGAACCGAACAGGCTGACGGTTGGTGGCGGCACGCCGCGGCGCGTGCATTCGCGGCCAAAGGCGGCGATCGCCAGCGGGTGCGCCAGGAAGAAGCCCGGCTCTTTCCACACTTTCGTGAGCAGTTCGTCGAGGTCGTCCGGCGTCGGCGCGCCCGTCAGCGTGAAGATGCGCTGGTCGTCATGCACGCTGGCCAGCAGGCCGTAATCGGGATTGTTGATCAATTCGCTTTCCTGGCGCTCCTTGATCGTCTCGATGGTCAGGCGCAGCTGCTCCTTGATCTGGTCGTGCGGGCTGCTGTACAGGTCCGACACGCGGGTATGCACGTCGAGCACGGTGCTGACGGCATTGAGGAAATATTCGCGCGGCTGTTCTTCGTAATCGACAAAGGTTTGCGGCAGTTCCGACTCGTCGCGCTGCGAGCAGGCGACGCGCACGTCCTTGGGGTTCTTGACCCGGTTCAGGCGGTAGATACCCGCTTCGACCGGCAGCCATTGCAGCAGATGCACCAGCCAGCGCGGGGTGATGGTGGATAACTGGGGAACGCTCTTGCTGGCATTGGCCAACTGGCGCGCGGCATTGTCGCCAAGCGCAATCTGGCTATCGTTTGTTGCATCGGACATGAACAAGTACTCCTGATGAGAAAAGTGAATATGCTTATTTGGACACCAAATAAAGTATCGGGCGTCTCCCCTGTTCTCTCAACATGCTATGGCCATCAACGCGGCTTGATCAGTCAATTAACTCCGGTTCGCAGCGCGCCAGCAGCCCGGCCAGGCCGATGCCCAGCGCATGCGCCAGTTTTTCCACCGTCAGCAGCGACGGCGTGGCGGCGCCGCGTTCGATTTCGCCGATAAACGAGCGGTTCAGGTCGGCCGCTTCGGCCAGCCGCTCCTGCGACCAGCCTCGCCCTTCGCGCAACTGGCGCACGGCCAGTCCAAACTGTTTGATCAACATGGAGTCCTCAAGGTTGCGGGGTAAATGCGGAATGGGCAAAAGCGGAAACGGTGGACGGCGCAGGAGCCGGTTCGCCCGCCTCCTGCTGGTTATGGGCCTGCGTGACATGGCTGCCGGGCGCGATGCTGCGGGTCAGCCAGACATTGCCGCCGATGACCGAGCCCTGGCCTATCGTCACCCTGCCGAGAATGGTGGCGCCGGCGTAGATCACCACGTCGTCCTCGACGATGGGGTGGCGCGCCAGGCCTTTTTTCAGCACGCCATCGGCGCCGGCCGGAAAGCGCTTGGCGCCCAGGGTGACCGCCTGGTAGATGCGCACCCGTTCGCCGATGATGGCCGTCTCGCCGATCACCACGCCGGTGCCATGGTCGATGAAGAAGCTGGCGCCGATCACGGCGCCCGGATGGATGTCGATGCCGGTCTGCGAATGGGCCACTTCGGCGATGATGCGCGCCACCAGCGGCGCGCCGAGCGCATGCAGCGCATGGGCCAGGCGGTAATGGATGATGGCCAGGATGCCCGGATAGCACAGCAGCACTTCATCGACGCTGTGCGCGGCCGGGTCGCCATGGAAGGCGGCCGCCACGTCGGTGTCGAGCTGGGCGCGGATGCCGGGCAGCGCGCGCGCAAAGCGCTGCACGATGGCCAGCGCCTGCTGCTCGATGGGCACCGTCTGCTGCAAGCCATGCTGGCGCGCCTGGTAGCTCAGTTCACGGCGCACCTGTTCGTGCAGGCCCGTCAGGGTGGTGTCGAGCGTATGGCCGACAAAAAAATCTTCGCTCTCCTGCTGCAGGTCGAGCGGCCCCAGGCGCATCGGGAACAGCGCCGCGCACAGGGAGCCGACCAGCTCGCGCAGATGCTGGCGCGAAGGGAACTGGCGTGCGCCGCATTCCTGGTGGTTGGCCAGAGCGTCGCGCCAGCGTTCGCGTACCGCGCGCAATTCATCGACGATCTGGTGCAGCTCCCATTGCGGCGAGACAGCGGCGGAAAGTTCGTTGGGCAAGGTGGCGCGCTGGTTCACTCTTGCACCCATGGCAAACTGTGCCAGCGCCAGCCACCATGGTGGCCGCGCTGCTGCTGGTCGTCGAGGTCGCCTTCGAAGCCTTGTGCGATATTGAAGACGTTGCTGAAACCGGCCTTGGCGGCGGCTTCGGCGGCGGCCGCCGAGCGCTTGCCGCTGCGGCACAGCAGCACCACCACGGCCGTCTTGCCGCCCACCTTCGCTTCCAGTTCGCGCGCAAAACGGGGGTTGCGGTTCATCGCCGTGCCGGTGGCCCAGGCCACGTGCAGCGAGTCGGGCACATGGCCGACAAACACGCGTTCTTCGTTGGTGCGCACGTCGACCAGCGTGGCCTTGCCGGCCTGCACCAGCTGCCACGCATCCTGCGCGCTGACGATGCCGGCATACGGCAGCTGCTGCGCCTGCGCCTGGGCGCGCGCGTCGTTCAATACGGCGTCAAACGCCGCCTCGCCGTGCGCGGCCCGGGGATCGAAACCCAATGTTGTTGCAGCCATCTTTGCCACCTCTTTCCGTCATCGTCAGAACATCCACACGCTCACTGTAGCGAACTTGTGTTGTTCGTAAAACAAATTAAAAAGAGTTAGCAAAGCTGGAAAACGTATAAAGCGCCTATTGCGCGCGCCGCCGCTCCTTCAAGACGAAGCGGCCCGGGTCGATCGCCGCCGCCAGCTGGCTCTCCAGCGGCAGCGGCTCGCCTTCGAGCTGGCAGGCCAGCATCTCGGCCGCCAGCGGCGCCCACGTCAGGCCGCGCGAGGCATAGCCCAGCAAACCAAACAGGCCCGGCCAGCGCGGCACGTCGCGCAGCTGCTCGCAGCGGCGCGGCACGCCGGGGTCGGGCAAGGCGCCCACCAGCGGCATGCGGTCCGGCGCCATGCAGCGAAAGCCCGTGCGTCCGGCCAGCGGCGCCTCGAACGGCGGCACGCCGAGGATGGCGGCGGTCTTCTCAATATTGTCCCGCTGGCTCGATGGCCGCAGGCTGACGTCGTCATCCTGCGCATCGTAGGTGGCGCCGACGCAGACGACACCATCGTGCGGCGGCGTCATGTACGACTCGCGGCAGACCACAAAGGGGCGCGTCGGCAGGCTGGCCGGGTCCAGGTGCGTGACCTGGCCGCGCACCGCATATAACGGCAAGCCGGCGGCCTGCACGAAGTCCACCGCACCGGCGCCGGCGGCCAGGATTACGGTCGGCGCGGCGGCGATCACGGCGCCTTGCGCATCGGCGACCTGCCACTCGTCATTGATGCGCACCAGGGTCAGCGCGCTGCTGGAAAAACGCCGCGTCAGCAGCGCGCCGCAGGCGTCCAGCATGGCGGCGCAAACGGACGATGGGCGCGCCCAGCCGCCCTGCCCGAACCACCAGGCGCCGTCCGGTGCATCAGCGCCCAGCATGGCGGTCGCTTCGTCCGCTTCCAGCCAGCGCGCAAATTCGGGCGGATAGTCGCCGCTGGCGGCGATCCGGCGCTGCACCTGCGCATGCGCGCCATCGCGCGCCAGGTGCAGCACGCCGCAGCTGGCGCCCTCGAACACGCTGCCGACGCCGCCCAGCGCGGCCCAGTAGCGCAGCGCATACAAATAGGCGGCGCGCACCAGGCGCGTGGGGATATTGTCGTCGCTCGACAGCAGCGGCATGAAGATGCCGGCCAGGTTGCCCGAGGCTTCGCCGGCCGGCTGCGCATGGCGTTCGATCAGGGTCACCTGCCAGCCGCGCGCGGCCAGCCGTTCACAGGCGGCGCTGCCGGCCACGCCGGCACCGATCACGATGGCGCGCCGCGCGATGTCGTGCACGGGTTCGACCGGTGCCTGGCGCGCATGGAACACGGCTCGCAGGCGGCTGTCGTCGAACGCAAAGCCTTCCTTCCACAGCGCCACGCGTTGGGCGTCGTCCAGGTGCGCCGCCTGCAGGCGGGCGCCGTCCCGCATCAGGCGTGCCAGCACCGTCATCGACGGCGGCATCCACGCGAGACTCACTTCGTCGACGCGCACCGCCAGCTGCGCCAGGCTCGCGCCCGGCTCGCCGATCAGCAGGTCCAGCGTGACCTGGCCATCGCGCGACGCCATGCGGTGCAGGCCACGCACATGGGGCGGCCACTGTTCGCGCCACGGCGAGGGCAACTGGCCGGCGTCGACCGGGCGCGGCGCCAGCGCGATATAGTGCAGCCGCCATCCCCCATGCCTGGTGCAGGCGGCCAGAAAACGCGCGCCATCGAAATCCGTGTCCAGCACCACCATCGCATCATTGCTCATCAACGGCCCGTGCGGCAAAAACAGGTGGGCGCGTGGTCATTGACCATGCCGATGCCCTGCATGTAGGCGTACATGATGGTCGAGCCGACAAACTTGAAGCCGCGCTTGGCCAGGTCCTTCGACAGCCGGTCCGACAATTCCGTTTTGGCGGGAAACTCGCCCGGCTGGAAATGATTGACGATCGGCTGGCCATCGACATACGCCCACAGAAAACCGTCCAGTGTCTGCCCTTCTTCCAGCAGGCGCAGATAGGCTTGCGCATTCGTGATGGTGGCAGCCACCTTCAGGCGGTTGCGCACGATGCCGGGGTCGGCCAGCAGGGAGGCCACCTTGTCCGGGCCGTAGGCGGCGATTTTCTGCGCATCCCAGCCGTCGAAGGCGGCGCGGTAGGTGTCGCGCTTGTTGAGGATGGTCTCCCAGCTCAGGCCCGCCTGCGCGCCTTCCAGGTTCAGCATTTCGAACAGGGTGCGCTCGTCGTGGCAGGGCACGCCCCACTCCGTGTCGTGGTAGGCCAGGTAGCGGGGATTGGCCGGATTGGCCCAGGAGCAGCGGGTGACGGTCATGGTCAGTTTCTTTGTGGGGAGACAGGCATCCAGTATAGATTATCGGCCGCGCAGCAGTTGGCCCAGCACGCGCACACCATGGTCGATGTCATCTGGAGGAATCGCCGCAAAGCCCAGCAGCAAACCGGCCGGCGTGGCGCAGGCGGCGCTGGCGCCCGGGTCGGCATAGTGGCCCAGCGGGCGCAGTTCGATGCCGCGTGCCAGCCCCGCCTGCGAGACCTGCTCTTCAGCGTGCTGGCGGCGAAAGTATGCGCACAGTTCCAGGCCGCTGTCGGCCGGGCCGCACACCAGTTCGTCATCGAGTTCGCGCGCCAGGCCGCGCAGCAGCACGTCGCGCCGCTCGGCGTTGCTGTCGCGCGTGCGGCGGATATGGCGACCGAAATGGCCTTCGGCGATAAAGTCGGCCAGCGCCATCTGCGGCACGATGGCCGTGTGGCGGTCGACCACCGCCTTGGCCTGCACCAGTGCCTCGGCCAGCGCCGGCGGCGCCACCATATAGCCCAGCCGCAGTCCCGGGAACAGCACCTTGGACAAGGTGCCGACGTAGACCACGCAGCCGGCCCGGTCCAGGCTTTGCAGCGAGGCCAGCGGCGCGCCCGTGTAGCGGTATTCGCTGTCGTAATCGTCTTCCACCACCCAGGCCTGGTTGCGCGCGGCCCAGTCCAGCAGAGCCAGGCGGCGCGGCAGGCTCATGCTCACGCCCAGCGGCAGCTGGTGCGACGGCGTCACATAGGCCAGCTTCGCTTGCGGGCAGTGCGCCGCGCCGTACGCCACGTCCAGCCCTTCGCCGTCGACCGGCACCGGAAACACCTGTGCGCCAGCCGCGCGCAGGGTGCCGCTGGCGCCCCGGTAACCGGGTGACTCCATCCAGGCCGCGTCGCCGGGCGCCAGCAAAATGGTCGACAGTAAAAACAGCGCCTGCTGCGAACCCGAGGTGATGACGATCTGCTGCGGCGTGCAGCGCACGCCGCGCGCCGCCTGCAGGTAGACGCACAGCAGCTCGCGCAGCGGCAAAAAGCCGGCCGGGTCGCCATAGCCGAAATGGTGGTCGGGCCGGCGCCAGCGCCGCGCTTCGAGGCGGTTCCATACATCGAAAGGAAAATGGTCGATGCGCGGCATGCCGACCCGGAATGCGCGCAAGGGGCTGCGGTGAAACGCCACCTGCTCCATGGCCGTCACCACGCCCTGGCCGCGGGTTGACAAGGGCCGCAGCAGGCCGGGTTTGGCTGGCTGTGCCAGCGCCGCCGGCACAGGGACAGCATGGCTGACATAGGTGCCCTTGCCCACCGCGCCATCGAGATAGCCTTCGGCCGCCAGCAACGCATAGGCATTGAGCACGGTCTGGCGCGATAGCGGCAGCGGCAGCAAGGCGCACAACGCGCGCGTCGGCGGCAGTTGCGTACCGGGCGCCAGGCTGCCGTCGAGGATGGCGGTTTTCATGGCCACATACAGCTGGCGGAACAGCGGCGTGGCCAGCGCACGGTCGAGCGGCAGCGCGGCGATAATGCGGGAGGCGTGCATGGTCAGCAGAAAATTGGTAGTTTCAAAATTGTCGTTATTGGCTGTTTTAAATAGCCAACCGTATCACTACAATAACGCATTCTTGTTCCGTCCGGAGAGCAGCATGCAGCAATTTTTCGCCACCGTCGCCTGGCAGCGCGACGGCCAGGATTTCGCCGGCCAGCGCTACAGCCGTGGTCACGTCTGGCAGTTTGACGGTGGCCTGACGGTGCCCGCCTCCTCGTCGCCGCTGTCGGTGCCGCTGCCGATGTCGATTGCCGCCAATGTCGACCCGGAAGAGGCGCTGGTAGCGGCCACCTCGAGCTGCCACATGCTGTTCTTTCTGTCGCTGGCGGCACAGCGCGGCCATGTGATCGACAATTACCGCGACGAGGCCGTCGGTGAATTGAGCAGGAATGGCGACGGCAAGCTGGCCATGACGCGCATCGTGCTGCGTCCGCAGGTCGCTTGGGCCGGTGACGCCCCTGCGCCCGAGGCGCTGGCGGCGCTGCACCACGACGCACATGAGCGCTGCTATATCGCCAGTTCGCTCAAGGCCGACGTGGTGGTGGAGGCGCCCTGATGTACACCCCGACAAGCTACCGCGAAGAACGCCTGGAAGTGCTGCATGCGCTGATGGCGGCCCACCCGCTGGGCGCGCTGGTGCGCATGGCGCAGGACGGCTTGTGCGCCGACCACCTGCCATTCGAAATCGCGCCGCCCACGCCGGATGCGCCCTTCGGCACCCTGCGCGCCCATGTGGCGCGCGCCAATCCGCTGTGGCGCAGCGACGGCGTGGAGACCATGGTGATCTTCCAGGGGCCGCACGCCTATATCACGCCGGCCTGGTATGCCGAGAAAGAGCTGAGCGGCGAAGAAGTGCCGACCTTTGACTACACCGTGGTGCATGCGCACGGCACGCTGCGGGTAATCGACGACCGCGACTGGCTGCTCGCTTTCCTGGAGCGGCTGACGACCCGCCATGAAGCGGATCAGCCGCAGCCGTGGCAGGTCGGCGACGCGCCACCCGCGTATATCGACAAGCTGCTGAAAGCCATCGTCGGCATCGAGATTCCGCTGGCGCGGCTGGAAGGCAAATGGAAGATGGAGCAGAAGAACAGCCTGCAGGACCGCACGCGCGTGGCCAGCGAACTGTCGCGCGACAGCATGCCGGAACCGGCGCGCCAGCTCGCCGCGCTGATGGCAAAGTCGCTCAGCGCAGCCAGCTGACGGCGGCCGAAAACGTCAGGAACGACAGTGCCGTCGAGACCAGGATAATGCGGGCGATGCGCGCGGTGTTCGCGCCGAAGCGCTCGGACAAGAGCGACACATTGCTGGCGCTGGGCAGGCAGGCCACCAGCACCATGCAGGTCAATGCGAACGGGTCGAGCGGCGCGCCGAGCGCGATGGCGGCGTGGCCCGTGCCCCACACCAGCAGCGGATGCAGCAGCAGTTTTTTCAGCGCCACCGGCACATACTCCCCGAGCGGCGCCGGATCCTTTGTCTGCATCTGCGAACGGGCCAGCACGGCGCCGATGGTAAACAGCGCCACCGGCGAGGCGGCGTCGGCCAGCAGGCCCACGGTCTGTGTCAGCGGCTTGGGCAGGGAGATCTCCAGCCACGACACCAGCCCGCCCAGGATGATCGCCCACGGCATCGGATTGCCGGCCATGCCTTTCAGGGCGTTGACGACGGCCGCGCGGCTGCCGTGCGCGCCGCCGCTGCCCACGCGCGACAGGGCGATGCACAGCGAACTGGTGATCAGCATGTCGACCACGATGGTGACGATCACGGGGCCGGACGAACGGGGGCCGAGCAAGGTCAATAGCAGCGGCACGCCCATGAAGCCCGTGTTCGGAAACGCCGCCACCAGCGCGCCAAAGGCGGCGTTGTTCCAGTCGATGCGGTGCGACAGCGTCATGGTCATCGTCACCCCCACCATCACCAGCGCGCACAGCAGATAGACGCCGAACACGCTGGCGTCGAGCAGTTGCGCGATCGGCGTGGCCGCGCCGAAGCGGTACAACATGCACGGCAAGGCGAAGTACAGCACGAAGCTGTTCAGGCCGGGGATGGCGGCGGTGGGCAGCAGCGCGCGCCGCACGGCCAGATAGCCGCACAGCACCAGCGCGAAGAAGGGAAAGGTAATGGCAAGGATGGTCAGCATGGCCAGCCATTGTAGCGCCAGCCCGGGAGCCCGGATGGCCAGGGCAAAAAAAAGGCCGCGGTCGCGGCCCCAAGGAGGTCAGGAGGAAATCGTTTTGCGCCGGGCCTATTTCGGCTTGAGCTGGGCGCGGATCTCGCCGGCCGGATAGGCGGCGCTGTGCACGTTGACATACAGATTGCCGGCCAGGTAGCTGGCGTATTGCGGCGGCGTCAGGCTGGCGTTGGCCGGCACCGCAAACAGGCCGTCACCGGTTTTCACCAGCGGCACGATCACCGGGCCGTTGGCGCCAAACGGCGCTTCATGGATATGGGCCATCGTGGCCACCATGCCCGTGTAGCGCACGGCGCCCGTCACGCTGCGGTCCCTCGCCACGTGCACGGTGCTGCTGCCGCTGGCCGCGCTGGTATTGGCCGGCACTTCCTGCGCGCCGCTCAAGGTCACCTCATGGCCCTCGGGCGGACGGGGGCCATGGCCACAGGCGGCCAGCAGGCCGGCCAGCGCCAGCGTGGCGGCCGCGCGGCAAACATGGTCTTGCAATCTCATCGCACCACTCCTTGCACGGATGCTCCGCCGCATGGCATACCATCAGGCCAGGTGGCCTTCCGCCACCCAGCCACGGTTGGCCGCCGGCGCCTTCGGTTTCGGTGCGATGCCGCTGCTCTTTTCGGCTTCCTCGATGATGTTGCGCATGCTGTCGCTGGCCGCCGGGCCGGGCGCGAATGCGTAGTACTCATCGTTGATGGGCAAGCCCGTCATGGCGTCGACCAGCACCGGATCGGCGGCCAGGCCCGTATCGCGGCTGGCGATGACGAGGCTGGCGCCTTCTGGCGCGAAGTTTTCATTGCCCCAGGCGATAAAGGCCAGCAGCACCGGCTTGAAGGCGCGGCCCGACTTGGTCAGCACGTAGTCGTAGCGCGGCGGCTTGGCGCAATACAGGCGGCGCGTCATCAGGCCCCCTTCCACCAGGTCGGCCAAGCGCCGGGTCAGGATGGTGGGCGCGATCTTGAGGCTTTTTTCAAACTCGTCGAAGCGCGTTTTGCCGTAGAACGCCTCGCGCAGGATGAGGATGCTCCACCATTCGCCGACCTTGCCCAGGCTGCGTGCGATCGGGCAGGGCAAATTATTGAAGTTGGTATGTTTCATGATCATCTCCTCACATAGTTGCAAAGCAACAATTAAATATTCCACCAAAACCAGGTTACTATCGACTTGCCAGTCACTATTGCCCGGCAAACGGCATGAAAATACGCGAAAACTCACACTTTTTATTGCTCAAGTACAATATGTCTTGTTCAAACACCCCTATCCCGGTGCCAGTAGCGGATCCGCCCCGGCCTTCTGTCAGGCCGTAGCCCATGTCCGTTTCAACCAGATGCGACCAAGATGAAATCTTTGAAGTTTGCTTTCCTGCCAGCCTTGCTCGCTCTGTCTGTTTGCCAGACCACCACTGCCGGTACTAGCTCGTCCGCTTCCTTCCAGGCCACTTTCGTGGTACTTGAAGCATGCACCGTCACTTCCCGCGGCAGCGCCATGCCCAGCGTGCGCTGCCAGCACAATTCGCCTTACATGATCGAACGCCAGGCCGGCATCGACGGCCAGCTCAGCATCACGTTCTAAAAGTAAATCGTCGCCGTCACCGTATCCTTGTAGTCGCCCGGCACCGGCGTGGTTTGCGCCGGCACCCGTCCGTAGATCGTCACCGGCACGCTGTTGCCCGTGCCCGTGCCCGTCACCATCGCCGTGCCAGCCGTGCCATCGCCCCACAAGGGGCCGTCGAGCGTGCCCGACAACTGATAATCGATGGTGGCCGCCGACACGGTATTTTTCATTTTCCGCGCCGCCACATTGCCCGCCACCGCGCCGCCGTTCAGGGCGATCTGGTAGCCGTTGTTGTTGACGCAGCGCACCGTCAGGGTGCTGGTGCTGCGCACCGATCCCGTCAGCACGGTGGCGGTGGTAAACGCCATCGGCGTGGCGGTGATGGTGCAGTTGTTGGTGGCGGTGGCCTTGACGGTAAAACCGAAGCTGGCGCTGTTGCCCAGGCAATTGGCGGGGGCCGCCAGGACGCTGATCGCATAGGTCAAGGTGCCGGCGCCCGTAAAACTGGAGCTGTACTCGGTGTTGCTGTTATTGACGGTGGACACCGCCGCCAGCGCGGCGCCGGCCGGGATCTTGCCGTAGAAACTGAAATTCTGCGTCTTGGTGCCGCCCAGCGACAGCAGCCCCATCGACAGCGACACGGGCAGCGAGGACAGCGCACCCGTCACGCCCGGCCCGCCCCAGATCGACGCCGGCGCGTAGCTGGCGTCGACGTACAGGTTGTAGGGCATGCGCAAGGTGCCATTGCCCAGCATGCGCGCCGGGGCCGACAGCGAATTGGTGCCCAGGTTCAGGTTCAGGCAGGCGCTCACATACGCCGTCAGCAAGGGCGCCAGCGGCGCAAAGGTGCAGCTGAGCGTGCCCGAGCCGGTGAGCGTATAGTCGGCGCCCGAAATCGGCGAGATGGCGCCGAAGTTGGCATCGACCACGGTGGCCGAACAGGTGTTCTGGGCCTGGGCCTGGGTGGCACAGGCGCAGCCCAGCAGCATCACAATCAAGCTCAGCAGGCGGCGCATCAGCGGCCTCCTTCGCTGGCGGCCGGTGCGGCCGGACGCTTGACGTTGCGGCAGCGCAACGGGCCGATCACCGGCAAGCCGCCGGCGGCCGGGCGCACATAGGCAAAGCGCACCACGCACAGGTTGTCGTCGTCGCCGATGCGCATTTCATTCTCGGCCGACAAATCGTCGACAAAGGTGACGCCGTCAAAGCCCACCACGGTGCGCTTGCCGCTTTGCACATGCAGCACCGGCAAGCCGGCCGGCAAGGGCTTGGCGTCTTCGCCATGCACGATCACGGTGGCGGCGCTGTAGCGTTCGACCGGGAAGGCGGCCAGCACGCCGGATAGGCTGCGCGGCACCACGTTGATATTGGTGACCGGCACGCGCGCGTCGGCGTCCAGGCCCTCGGTGCCGATGGCGATCTGGTTGTTGCCATAGGCATTCAGGTTCGGTACCAGCAGGTAGCCGCTGCTGCCGGTCACGCCGATCTGGCGGTTTTCATGCAGTACCAGAATATTCGCCACGCCGCCGGTCGACACCAGCGCAAAACCGTTGCCGACCTGGCGCGCGGCGGCCAGGTGGCCGTCCATCAATACCACCGCACCCGAAGCACCCAGCGCCGAGGCATTGCTGAGGGCGCTGCTTTGCACGCGGCCCGTCAGGCGGCCATAGTTGCCCAGGTATTCCAGCTGGCCCTGGCGGTAATCGAGGCCGCCCGAAGTGCCACCCTGCACTGCCCAGCCGAAGCCGCCGCCAAAATCGGCGCTTTGCTGGGCGTTGAAACTGCGGCTGTTGACATTGTTTTGCCGGCTGCCGCTGGCGCTGATGCCGATATCATCAAACGCCATGCTCAGGCCAAAATAAAAACCGCGCTGCGCGCTGTCGCGCAGGTCCTGGTACAGGCTGGCGTTGAGGAACACGCTTTTGAACAGCGAGGCCGTGTAGCCGGCGGTGACGATTTTCGATGCCTCCAGGCCCGGCGAACGGTAGGTGATGTAGCTGAGGTTGACGCTTTGCCCGGCCGGCAGGGCCAGGTTCAGCGAGACGCGGTCGGCCGCGCGCACGGCCGGGCTGCCGTCGAGCGTGGCCACGTCGCCGTAATGCGCACTGGAGCGCGTGCTTTGCGCGTCGATGCTGAAGCGCGGCCCCAGGTACTGGTAGCCGACGCTGGCCTGCGCGCCCTTGTTGCGTCCGCCGCTGGCGGCCAGCGAGCCATTGATCACGCCGCTTTGTCCCAGGCGCAGCAAGCCGCCCACGCCGCCGTTCAGCACGCCGCGCGTGACTTCGCCATGGGCTTCGACGGTCAGATCGTCGCTGATACCGTAACGGCCCGAGGCGATGGCCACCGGATCGTTCGCATAGCCCCACGAGCTGCGGCCATAGTTGCGGCGCAGCACGCCCACTTCGACCGAATAATCGCTCAGTTCGCGTGCCAGCAAGCGCGTGTCGACATACAGCGGCAAGGTGGTCGTCACGCTGCGGCCCAGCGCATCGCGCGTGATGATGGTGGCCTGGCCGGCGCCGTTGATGCCGCTCACCTGGTTCAGCACGAACGGGCCGCTGGGCACGCTGGCCGCATATTGCTGTACCCCGTTGACGTACAGGCTCAGCGAGGACGGCACCAGCGCCGTGCCATCGACCGAGGCGACGGGAAAGGTCAGCAAGTCCGGGCGCAGCTGGAAATTCTTGCGCCATTGAAAGCCGCCCATGCGCAGGGCGCGGCTCCAGCTCAGCGACGACGAAATCAGGTCGCCCACCTGCCAGCTTTCCAGCGTGTCGGGATTGGCATGGTTCCAGAACGTGTCGAAGCGCATGTACTCGCGCTGGCCGCCACCGAGGCTGATGGTGCCGGTATTGCTGAACACGCCGTGCTGGTTGAAATAGCGCAGGTCGTTGAACAGCGCGCTGCGGCGCGTCTGGCCCAGCTCGGAATACACTTCGTAGTTGAGCACGGCGCCTGGCGTCACCTGCGACGGCGCCGGGCGGGTGGTCGAGCGCGCGCTGACGGCATACGGCATGCGCAGGCTGTCGTCGACGCGCAGGGCGATGCTCTGGCGCGCCGGATCATAGTCATAGCCGAGCCCGGCGATGGAGTCGAGCGCCACCTCGGCCTGGCCGGATGCGCCGAAGCGCACCGGATCCAGCCCAAGCTGCTGCAAGTTCTCCACGCTGCTGAGCAAGCCTTTTCCCTGCTGGGTAAAGCGCAAGATCAGTCCGGTTGCTTCGGCATTCAATATGACCTCCAGATACAATTCATTGGGCGTCGCCGCATCGTGCGGCAAGCTGGCCGGGCCGGGATCGGCGCCGGTCACCGCTGCGGCGTCGGCTGCGGATGCGGCCCGGGTGGCGAGGACCAGCAGCACTATCACACCCGCCTGCCATGTAAACGTCCATCTCATGGATAGCCCCGGTTGAGCAAGCGTGCGCCATGATGGCAATCGTCAGGGTGGTGTCGAGTTTCGGGCAACGCTCGCCTTTGCATTGACATTCACGGCAATCGCCAGCGGTCCTTGCAGCGCGGCGTCCTTGGCGACGGGCAGGCGCCAGACGCGCATGCGGCCCGCCAGCACATAACCGAACAGGCCGCTGCTGATGACAAAATCCTTGCCGGCCTGGTTGGTCAAGGTCAGGCTGCCGATCTGCGCATGGAAGTTGCCGCTGTTTTGCACGCGCAACATCCACTCGCCATCCTTGCGGTACACCTGCCAGTCGAGCGCTTCCTTGCCCGGCACGCCGCTGGGCAGCACGAACACGGGCACCGAGTAGCGCAGGCGGATATCGACCCCGCTGCGGGCCGGATCATCATCGCGCGCCACCTCGTCGATCAGCACGCGATAGGTACGTTCCTGCGGCGCGGGACCGGCTTGCGTGCGCACCAGGCGGATGGTCTGCCGGCTGTTTGCAGCGATCTCGACAATCGGCGGACTGGCCACCAGTTCCTGCGTCGGCGTGAGTGCTTCCTCGCCATTGGCCTGGTCCCACAGAAACACCCGCACCTGGCCGAACAGCGGCGCATCACCGAGGTTCTGCAAGGTGATGCCGGCCGAACTCTGCTCGGCGCGCATGGTAATGGTGACGGGAGAAATCTGCAGGTTGGCGGCCCCCGCCGATCCCATGCCTGCCATGCCGAACAACAGCAGCGACAGGAGCAAGGTACGGCGGGCCGTCATGAAGTGCCCACTCAGAAGTAGACGGTGGCCGTGATGGTCGACTTGTAGGTATCGGGCGCCGGCGTGCTTTGCGGCGGTACCTGGCCATACACCGTGATGGTCTGGGCCGCGCCCGTGCCGGTGCCGCTGTGCGTATCGGTGCCCTGGGTATTGCCCCAGACGGTGGCGCCGGCGGTCTGGAACAGGTTGTATTGCACGGTGGCCGTATTGCCGCCGGTGCCCGCCAGGTAGCGCGTGGTGCCGACCGAACCGGAACCGGTGCCGGCGTTCAGGCCCACGTTGTAAGGCGTGGTGTTCGTGCAGGTTACGCTCAGGTTGGTATTGACACTCACGTTGCTAGCCAGTACACCTTGAGTCTGGCCGAAATCGAGTGGCGCCGCCGAAATGACGCAGTTGGCGATGATCTTCAGCGTCACGTCAAACGTGGTGTTGTTCGAACCGTTCAGATACGTCGCGGCGGTGCCGGTCACGGGCAGGGAAGCGGCGATCAGGGAAAGGGCAACCGCAGCGGCGGCGAAAGGGGAAAATTTAGCGCGTAACATACTACCTCCTGATGTTGAAGCATCAATGAATGGCCCCTTCATGAAGGGACACGAGGATAGTCACGGTATTGCCGGCGTTTTCTCGGGCACGCAAACCAGGACAACAAGTTCAACTGCCAATCGCCGGCATTCTTGGGCTTTTAGCAGCTTTGCCACATAGGCAAAGCAGATTTTTTTATCAGCGACATTGCTTTGAATCAATCTATGACTGGATTATTAGTCATCCGTGGAATCGCTGCTTCTTCTTGCGGCGAAACATCTTTTGAAACACGAGAAAAGCAGAAAATAATTTGAAAGCGGCGCATAATAAACCACAACTTGCTTTTTGGTTAAGTCATCCATTCCAATGCCAATGACCAGTGAAACCAGTAAGAAGAACATCCTGATCGTGGACGATTCCGCGTTCGAGCAGCGCATGCTGACGGAGCTCCTGAGCGACGAACCCCATCGTTTCAGCGTGGCCTACAACGGTTACCAGGGCTACCAGCTGGCGCTGGCGACGCACCCCGACCTGATCCTGCTCGACGTGCGCATGCCGGAAATGGATGGCTATACGGCCTGCCGTCTGCTCAAGGCCAACCCTGAAACCGAACATATCCCGGTGATCTTTCTCAGCGGCGCCGATGCCGTCAATGAACGCGTGATGGGATTGCAGGTGGGCGGTGTCGACTACATCTCGAAACCATTTACGCCGGCCGAACTGGCCGCCCGCATCCATGTCCACCTGGGTCTGATGCGGCGCGCCAACAACACTGCGGCGCCTGCCGCACCGGAAGGCGACAAGCCGCCGGCGCACCCCGACCTGGTGTTCGTCAACGCCGTCAAGCAGCTGATCCTGGACAACCTGGGCAGCCTGCCCAATCTGTCCGAAATCGCCCGCAGCGTGGGCACCTACCGTGAAAAACTGACCCTGATGTTCCGCGAACAAACCGGCATGACGGTGTTTGCCTTTATCCGCGAAGCGCGCATCGCGCGTGGCGTGGAACTGCTGCAGCAGACCGAGATCGACGTGCAGGATGTCGCCCTGCTGATCGGTTTTCACAACGCCGGCAATTTCGCCACCGCCTTTCGCGAACGCATGGGCGTCACGCCCACCGCCTACCGCCAGGGCCTGCTGGAACAGCGCAACGCACCGGCTGTTGGCCGGGCGCCGCACTGACGCCGTGCACCGCGCGCGGCGTCAGAACTTGTAGTTCAGCTTGAGCGACGCAAAGCGGCCGCGCGGATCGGCCTGCGTGTAGTCGAAGCCCGAGGCCGAATAATCCCACGGCGCGCGCTTGTTGGCCAGGTTCTGCACGATGAAGCTGACGTTCGCCTGTGGCGTGACCTGCCAGCTGGTGTTGATGTCGAAGGTGCTGAAGGCGGCCACCGATTCATCCAGATGCGTGTTCTGCGCATAGCTGCCGACATAATTCCAGGTCAGGGTCGACGACCATTTACCCAGTTCCCAGGTGGCCGAACTGACGCCGCGCCATTTCGGGATCGAGCCGAAATAATTGGTGCCGGCGCCGTCCGTCAGCGCCGCGCCATCCGACAACGGTTCGGCGAAGCGCAGCACGCGGCTCAGCTGGCCGGCCAGGGTCAGCTTGCCCCAGTCCTTGCCCACAAAGCGCTGGCGCAGGTCGAGGTCGATGCCCGACACGTCGCGCTGGCCCTGGTTGCGGTACTGGCGGTACAGGGTGGTGATGCGTCCATCGGCGTCACGCGTGACCTTGCCTGGCGTTGCCGCTTCATTGGCGATGGTGGTGACGGCGCTTTCCGTACCGATCACGCCATCCTGGCGGATGCGGTAGTAATCGAGGCCGATGCTCGAACTGCTGGTCGGCGAAATCACCACCCCCAGGTTGATGTTTTTCGAGCGCTCGGGACGCAGTTCCGTATTGGCGATGGTGATCGCCGTCACGCCGCGCGACTGGGTCGGCGTCTGCGGGTCGCGCGGATCGATCACGCTGACATAACTGACGGCCGTGCTTTGCGTGATCTCGGGCAGCGACGGCGCGCGGAAGCCGCGCGAGGCCGTGCCGCGCAGCAGCAGCCATGGCGCGGCCTGGTAGCGGGCGGACGCCTTCGGCGAAAACGCATTGCCGAAGTCGCTGTAATGGTCGGCCCGTCCGGCCAGGTTCAGCGACAGGTCCTTGACCACCGGCACATTGAATTCGGCGAACAGCGCCGACACGTCGCGCGAGCCGTCGATGATATTGATGGCCGGGCGCAGCTCGGTGCCGGACAAGACGGCGGTCGAGGTCTGCGAATCCATTTTTTCGCGGCGCCACTGCGCGCCTGCCGCAAAATCCAGCGGGCCGGCCGGCAAGTCCCAGATATCCTTTGCAGCCGAAAAGTCCAGCGTGTCCAGCGTCGACTGGGCCGGGCGCAGGGTCGACAGGCGCAAGCGGTTGCGCACCGCCTCGCTGTTTTTCGACTGGTCAAAAAAATTGTAGCTGCCGTCGGCCAGCACTTGTTCAAAGGCGTAGCGGTTGACGAAGTTCTGCACGGTTTCCTTCAGTTCGCTGCTGGAATGGCCGATGGACGCATCCCAGTCCCAGCCGGCCAGCGTGCCTTTCACGCCGGCCAGGGCGCGGTAGAACGTCACCTTGTCCTGCTTCATGCGCGGACCCAGGTCGAACAGGGTGGCCGTGAACGGCAGCGGCGTGGCGCCCGGATTGTTCGGATGGCCCGCCGGCAGTACCACGGGAATGGTGTCGAGCGCCTGGCTGGCGTTGTTCCACACGCGCGTGGCATTGTTGACGGTGAGCGGCGCGCTGAAGGTCTGGTCGGCGCGCGAGTAACTGTGCAGCAGGTCGACATACGCTTCCGTATCGGCATTCAGTTTGAAGGTGGCGCGCGCGGCCGTGTGCACGCGCTTGATGCCTGGGATCAGCGTTTTATACGGCGCTGGATTGTAGGCCAGCACCTGGCCCGTCTTGCCCGGCGTGATGTAGCCATAGTTCACCAGTTGCAAAGGCCCTTGCACGCCACCCAGGGTACGGGTCGGGTCCGAGCCGGCGTAGTTGGTGATGGCCCAGCCCAGGTTGCCGCGCTGCTGCTTGCGGAAATCCGCGTCGCGCATCCAGGCCACGTCGCTTTGCTGCAGCTTGTCGCGCTGCTGCGCATCGATGGACAGCACCACGCTGTAGCCGTCGTCCTGCAGCTTGCCGAAACCGGTTTGCAGCGCCGCGCTTTTCTCGGTCTGGCCGGTGCCCTCGGTCGAGCCGCCCAGCTGCGCCGTCACTTCGGTGCCGGTGAATTCCTGGTACAGGATGATGTTGACCACGCCGGCCACCGCGTCGGAACCGTAGACGGAGGAAGCGCCATCCTTGAGCACCTCGATGCGCTGCACCGCCGCCATCGGCAGGCTGTTCAGGTCGACGAAGGTCTCCTGCAGGTTTTGCGCCGTGGCGTAGCTGGCCACGCGCTTGCCATTGACCAGGATCAGCGTGTTTTTCTGGCCGATGCCGCGCAGCGACAAGCCCGACGTGCCGGCCGAAAAACTGCCCGTGTATTGTTCGTTGTAGCTGTTGCCGCTGTTGGCGGAAATGGCGCGCAGCACTTCGGCCACGCTGGTCTTGCCGCCGGCTTTGAGCTCCCTGGCGGTAATCACCTGGACCGCGCTGGCGCCCTCTTTTTCGCTGACGCGGATATTCGAGCCGGTGACATTCACGCGCACCATCTCCTCCTGCGCATGGACGTGAACGGGAAAAGCGGCGGCGATGGCGAGACTGACGGCGAGTGGTTTGAACATGGTTTCCTCTTGATGGGATAAGTTGTGCCTGTTCCGGATAAAACAGGCGCACAGGGGCCTGCTGGCCGAGGGGTACCTCAGCCAGCGGACAACGGCAGTGGGATTTTTTAAGGAATTACGGGATGCGGCGGCGCGCCCGCATCGGCATGCGCAGGCTTGCGCACATGGCCGATGGAACGGTAGAAAAATAGCTGGATACAGTAAAACGCGACATGAAAGACACCGGTAAGCGGGGAAGCCCCACTATATCGCGGCGCCTTTCAATCTGGAACGAATTTAAAATTGATTGTATATACGTTTTGAGTCTAAAGGCTCAGGCCACTGCGGCGGCCGCCGCGCGGCGCGCCTGCACATGCCACCAGTACCACGACACCAGCGCATTGATCCAGTAGGCCGCATACAGCACGGCCGTCAGGTGCAGGCCGCGGCTGTAGTACAGCGGCACGGCCACCGTATTGACCAGCAGCCAGAAGCCCCAGGTCTCCAGGCGCCGGCTCATCAGCAAGAATTGCGCGATGATGCTGAACACCAGCACCGCCGAATCGATAAAGGGCGCGTAGGCATTGGTCCAGGTATGCAGCAGCATGCCGTAGATGACGACGGCGGCCACGCCAGCCGGCACGATCCACGCCAGGCTGCGCCAGCCCGTGCGCGTGATCGGCAGCGGCTTGCCCGCCGCGCCGCGCCGCCACTGCACCCAGCCAATCGCGCAGGTGGCGATAAAGAACAGCTGCAGCAGCACGTCCGCATACAGGTTGACTTCATAAAACAGCACGGCAAACAGCACGCAGCCGAGCATGCCGATCCACCAGGAATGAATGTTGTTGCGTCCGGCCAGGATGATGGAGGCGGTCATCAGCACATTGGCGGCGATTTCGAGCGGGGGAGTCAAGCGGGCTTCCTTTGCGGTGAGGGGCGGAGCATCGCGCCACTATAGCGGATTTATGCGGCCTCGGCGCTTGACTTCCATGGTGATTCTGTCAAATTGACTATTGGTTAAACAGTGCATGGAAGCGTCTTGAAAAAAACCTGGCCACGCCTGGCTTCGATGGCGGCGCTCCTGCTGTGCGCCCTGCCCGCGACCGCCTGCCGCATGACGATGGCGCTGGAACAATGGCCACCCTATATGTACCGCGAGGCGCACGGCGGCTACGCGGGACTGGACCTGGAACTGCTGCGCGCCATCTTCAAGGAAGCGCGATGCACCCTGGTGACGTTGCCGGAGTTGCCGGCGGCGCGGCGCCTGCTGCTGTTCCGCGAGGGCCGCCTGGACCTGATGGTGGCCGCCTCCGATACGCCCGAGCGCCAGGCCTATGCGCGCTTCACCGTCAGCTACCGCGACGAGATCGTCGGCCTGCTCCAGAAACCGGGCCACGCCGTGTCGCCGCCGGCCACCAGCTTTGCGCAGGTCCTGCGCGGCAAGCAGACCCTGCTCGCGCCCAGGGTCGGCTGGTATGGCGACGCCTATGCGGCAGCCATGCCGGCGCTGGAGCAGCACGGCCGGCTCAATCTGTTTGCCGGCATCGAACAAGGCGTGCGCATGCTCGATGCCGGCCGCGCCGACCTGCTGCTGGGCGACACCCTCGCCGTACGCCACGCGGCGCGCCTGCAGGGCGTGGCGCTGGCCGCCCTGCCTTTCACCGTGCTGCGCGCGCCGGTGCACCTGATGCTCAACCCACGCACCACCAGCCCCGCCGACCTGGCACGGCTGGACGACGCCATCACGCGCTTGCGGCAGCAGGGCGTGCTGGCGGCCATCCGCGCGCGCCACGAGCGTGGCGGGGACTAGCGATCCTCCTTCAGCCGCCCTGCCAGCAATTGCTGCAAGCGGTGCTTGCCGGCCCGGCGCGCCGCGCGCGGCGACACCTCGGACTGGTGCGCGCCGGCGCCGCCGCGCAGCTTGGCGGCCGCCACCAGCGGGTTGCGCGGCTTCGGTGTTTTCAGTTTCATTTTCATCTTCTTTCCTTTCAACCCTTGATGCAGACAACCTGGCGCAAGGTATGCACCACTTCCACCAGGTCGCTCTGGTGCGCCATCACCGCATCGATATCCTTGTAGGCGGCGGGGATCTCGTCGATCACGCCGCCGTCCTTGCGGCACTCGATGCCCGTTGTCTGCGCGATCAGGTCGAAGCGGTCGAAACGCCGCTTCGCCTCGCTGCGGCTCATGCTGCGCCCGGCGCCGTGCGAGCATGAACACAGCGACTGGGGATTGCCCTTGCCGCGCACGATAAAGCTGCGCGCGCCCATGCTGCCGGGGATGATGCCCCACTCCCCCAGCCGTGCCGAGATGGCCCCCTTGCGCGTGACATACAAGTCTTCATTGCCATGGGTTTCCTGCGCAATGTAGTTATGGTGGCAGTTGATCGCCTCGCCGTCGAGCCGGAACGGTGGCGCGCATTTCGCCAGCGCCTCGAGCACCAGGCGCATCATCTCGCTGCGGTTGAGCAGCGCATAATCCTGCGCCCAGGCGACCGCTTCCACATAATCGTCGAACACGGTGGACCCTTCGCTGACATAGGCCAGGTCCGCATCCGGCAACTGGATTTTGTGGCGCCGCATGTCCTTCTGCGCGGCGGCGATGAAATAGCGGCCGATCGCATTGCCGATGCCGCGCGAGCCCGAGTGCAGCATGACCCATACGCGCTGCTCCTCATCGAGGCAGATCTCGATGAAATGGTTGCCGCCCCCGAGGGTGCCAGCCTGGCAGATCCAGCTGCGCTCGAACTGGCGCAGCATTTTCGCGATGCCAGGGTGGCGCTCGACGATGCGCAGCAGGCGGTCGTTCAGGGGCCGCGTGGCGCGCGCCTGGCGCGAGCCTTGCACGCGGCTCCAGTCGTGCTGCTCGAAGCCGACCGGTACGGCCGCCTCGATGCTGCTGCGCAGCCGCGCCAGGTTGTCGGGCAAGTCGCTGGCCGTCAAGGTGGTGCGCACGGCGTTCATGCCGCAGCCGATATCGACGCCGACGGCGGCCGGAATAATCGCGCCGCGCGTGGGAATCACGCTGCCGACGGTGGCGCCGATACCGGCATGCACGTCGGGCATGGCGGCGACAAACGGATGGACGATGGGCAGGCTGGCGAGATGCTCCAGCTGGCGCAGCGCCTGCGCGTCGATATCGTCGGTAAAAATGTGCACGGGTACGTGAAAGCCGTGCAGGGTCTGATGAATGGGCATACGTGAACCTTGGTATGCCAGGGCCTTGCCTGCCGGCGCGCTTGAAAAACGCACGCCAAAAAACAAAACCCCGGCGAGTTTCCTCACCGGGGTTCTATCAGGAACACCGGCTCGGGATCGATGACCCCGAGCACAGCATGCACGGGGCTAGTTGTTATTCAAATTGTGGCTAGCCTGGTATTGCATGCTGTTTCCTTTCATTGTTGGGTGGATAAACTGACCGAGCCACGATTCTGCGCCTTGGCTGCGGGCCGTGTCAACCGGCCGCATGATAAAACAACCATATGTTGTAAAAAACATGATTTTTCCAGACTGTCATTTTTCACCGTCGGACTGGTCCAAATCGCTGCGGCTATCTATTCATTAATCTATTCATAAATCTATTCATCTTTTGCTTTAATTTCTATATATTATTGATTACATGTGATTTTTTAATCGATTAATCACCTATAAATCTATTCAACAAATCCGAAAAATGGCCAAAAAAGAACATGCTGCAGAGCTGGTGCGGCTGTTGAAACAAGGACCAGCAACGGCGCCAGCGCTGGTCGATGCCTTGGGCATCAGCCAGCCAACGCTCTCTCGCCTGTGGAAAACGATCACGGATGGCGTCGCACTGGGCGCTGGCAGGGCGCGCCGTTATGCCTTGCGGCGCAAGATTGCAGGCGTGCCGGCACCGATTCCCCTGTTCCGCGTCGACGCAACCGGCCAGGTAGCGCCCGCCGGCCAGCTCGACACGCTGGAAGGCGGCTTTCATGCGCTGACCAACGCAGGTGAAACCTCATACCGTCTGTTCCAGGGCATGCCATTTTTTCTCGGCGATCTGCGGCCGCAAGGCTTCCTCGGCCGCATGGAACCCGGCAAGCACCCTGAGCTCGACCTGCCGGCCGACATCTTGCAATGGACGCCTGAGCAAGTGCTCAAATATATCGCCCGCCGCAGCGAGCAAGCGGCCGGCAACCTGATACTGGGCAATGAATCGTATGCACGATATCTGGCTGAAGGCCCCGCGCTGGCGCAATCGTTACTAATCGAGCAGGAGCGCGAAAAATGGTATCCGTCCATGGCAGAACAGGCCATGCAGGGCGAGCCACCTGGTTTATCGGCCGGAGGAGAACAACCGAAATTCACGGCAGTGCTGCAGCGCGCCTTCGCACCAGCAAAGATCGAGCACGTCATCGTCAAATTCTCGCCACCGCTCGACACACCGGGCGGCCGCCGCTGGGGCGACCTGCTGCTGTGCGAGCATCTGGCTTTGGAGGTACTGGCCAGTCACGGGATTGCCACGGCAAGCACGGCCATCCTGGAAGCCGGCAAGCGCATGTTCCTGGAAGTGGTGCGCTTCGATCGAAATGGCCTGATGGGACGCTTGCCAATGGCCACCTTGTCGGCGCTCGATGGCGACCTGGGCATGCAGGACAAAAGCTGGAGTGTCGCGGCAAAGGAACTGGCGCGGCTAGGCCAACTGCCGAACGATGACGTGGCGACGGTTGAAATACTTGACCTGTATGGTGCGCTGATCGGCAATACGGACCGCCATCACGGCAATCTGGCCATGTCCTGGGAATTCGACCGGCCATACCGCCTGCTGCCGGCCTACGACATGCTGCCGATGCTGTATCGTCCGAATGCGCACGGCGAAGTCATTGCGCGGCAAGCACTGCCCAATCTGGGCGCCCAGCTCGAATTACGCCATCTTCCCCACTGCGCCGCCATGGCCAGTCAATTCTGGAGCGAGGTGCTCAATGACGCGGATATTTCAACCGCCTTCAAGAACGATGTCGCCCGGCCTCACCTGGCGACTGTGCAGGCCTTGCGCCACGTTTGACAGTCACTGGCGAATCGCGCCAGGCGCTTGAGACACCTGCCCGGCTTCGCTCGCCTTGGCCTTTTCCTTGGCGATGCGCGCGTCCAGCTTGACCTCGTTTTTCGCCGCGTAATCGCGGCACGCCTGCGCATCGACAAAGGGATTCGGGGACACGCCCATCACCCGTTGCGCGAGCTTCCGGTCGGCGCCCGAATGGTCGGGGTGGGCGGAAATGAGGATGTCGCAGGGCAGTTTCGCGAAGTCCTGCATCACGCGGCGAAACGCCGGCGTCAGGTCGGCATGGCGTTCGTCACCGAGGTAATGAAAATCGTCGGCCGCCACCGGCGTCAGGCTGGCGCCGAACACCACGTTCAGGCAGTCGCTGCGCGCTTCATCCTCGCACGAGACCCAGGTCCAGCTGGTGCTGCCCGGTGTGTGGCCGGGCGTATGGCGCGCCGTCACGGTCAGTTCGCCCAGCGATAAAGTCTCGCCGTCGGCGATCTCGCGCACGTTCTCCACCGCCGGCATGGGGTCGATTTCGCCCGCCTGCGGGTCTTCGTCGAGCACCCGGCCCGCGCGCAGGGCCTGTGCCCCCAGGGGACTGGCGACCACTTGCGCACCGCTGTCGCGCGCCAGCGCGGCGATGCCACCCGAATGATCGAAATGCGCTTCCGTATTCAAAATGAACTTGATGTCTTCGATGCGAAAACCGAGTTCCTCGATATGCGCCCGGATGGCCGCCACCGATTGCGGCAGCGCGCCGTCGATCAGGACCAGCCCTGCTTGCGTATGGATCAGCACCACGCTCAGGCCACCGACGCCGACATAATACGTGTCGCCATGGATGCGCACCGGCTGCTGCGGGCGGTTCCACTGCTCGGCATAGGGCGAGGCGATGGGACGGGTCAGCGGATCGTCGGCGGCCTGCGCCAGGACAGAGCATGACAGCGGCAGCATGGCCAGCGCGGCGAACAGCTTGGAAAAGGCGAAAGGCGGCATGCGGCTCCAGTCAGGAATATTTTTCTCAGGAAACAAAGAGTAGCGTCACCATCGCGCTGCGGTCAAGTTTGTGTCAGGATGGGCGCTTGTCCACTGCCGCGCACCCTGAGCCTGCGCCTGTCTGCCATGCGTCTGCTGATCCTGTCCGACCTGCACTTGGAAGTGTGGCGCGAGAACGCGCCCGCGATCGACCTGTCCGGCCGCCCCGACGCGGTGATCCTGGCCGGCGACATCGACACGGGCGCCAATGCGATTGCCTGGGCCGCGCGCACCTTTGGCGCGCTGCCGGTGCTGTACGTGCATGGCAATCATGAGGGCTATGGCCACCAGCTGGAACAGATGCAGGTTGACGTGCGCGCGGCCTGCGCCAGCGCGAATGCACAGGGCGCGAATATCCGCCTGCTCAATGGCGATGCGGTGGAGCTGAACGGCGTGCGCTTTCTGGGCGCCACCTTGTGGACGGATTTTTTGCTGTTCGGCGAAGAACGCCACGAGGAGGCCTTGAACGCGGCCCAAGCCTATATGCCCGACTACCAGCACATCAGCACGGGCGGCATTGACGCCCGCCTGCTGTGCGCACAGGACACGGCGCAGCTGCATGCGCGGCACAGGGCCTGGCTGGCCACACAGCTGGCGCAGCCGTTCGACGGCCCCACGGTGGTGATCACGCATATGGCGCCGTCGATGCGGTCGGTGGAAGAACGCTACGCCACCAATCTCGGCTCGCCCGCGTTTGCTTCGCAGTTGGACGAGCTGGTGGCGCAGGCCGACCTGTGGGTACATGGCCACATGCATGCGTCGCTCGACTACCGCATCGCGGCATGCCGCGTCGTCTGCAACCCGTGTGGCTACCAACAGCCCGATGGCATGCCGGAAAATGCGCGCTACGATCCCGGCTTTATCGTCGACATCGCCAGATAGCGCAGCTGCACCACGCCGCTGGGTAGCTGGCGCGTCTCGTCCAGCCGCCAGTCGCTGCGCGGCAAGCCGTCCTCGAACAGGCGCACGCCCTTGCCCAGCACCACGGGCAGCACGGACAAGGCCAGGCTGTCGATGACGCCCTCGCGCAAGCCGGCGCGGATGACGGCGCCGCCATCGAGATACACGTGGCGGCAACCCTCCCCGGCCAGTTCCTCCAGTACTTCCCGTACGCTGCCTTCGCGGCGCTGTTCCCCGTGGTGTGGCGCAAAGTCGCGGTGGCTGAGTACGACCACGCGCTTGCCCGCATACGGCCACGGCTCGAACCCCAGCACGGCGTCATGGGTGGTGCGGCCGATCAGCAGGGTATCGACCTGCGCCATCAAGGCCGTGTAGCCGGTGGCCTCGGGCGAGTCGGGGGCCAGTTCCGCCAGCCAGGACAGGTCGCCGTTTTCTCCCGCGATGCAGCCGTCGATGCTGATGCCGAGAAAAACGCTGACAAAGGGTTTTTTCATGATGATGCCTTTATTTAATTCTACAGTGTAGAATTATGCCCATGAAAAACGAAAAACTTCAAGCCACCGAACCTGCCGTGCGGCGCGCCGGGCGTCCGCGCCGCGCCGCACCCGCGCTGGACAGCGCCAGCATCCTGCAGGCGGCATCGATCCTGCTGGAAGAAAAAGGCGAAGCATTTTCCATGCGCGCGCTGGCGCAGAAGCTGGGCGTCGATGTCATGGCCCTGTATCACTACCATGCGGGGAAAGATGAATTATTGCTGGCGTTGATGCTTGAGCGTTTTGCCGCGCTCGATCCGGCACGGCCGCCATTTACGCGGCGCCAGGCACCGGCACGGCGCTTGCTGGCGCTGTGCGCGCTGTACCTGGAACTGATCAGCGCCACGCCGTATTTCGTGCGCCTGATGGCGCGCGGGCTGGTGTCGCAGGCCGACGTGGCCGAGCGTTTTACCACGCTGTTCGAGCTGGCCATCGAAGGCATGCAACTGGATAAAAAAACCCGGCTGCGCGGGCGCGATGCGCTCGTCGACTTCCTGCACGGCCATGCGCTGGCGGGCAGGCCGGCCAGCGAGACGCAATGGCACGCCTCTGTCGGCCTGATCCTGGCGGGCATGGCCGCCCGCCAAACGCACCAGCGGGACCTTACGCCAGCAGCTTGAGCAGCGCTTCCGCCGCCGCTTCCGACGATGCCGGATTCTGGCCCGTGACCAGCAGGCCATCGGTGATGGCGTACGGCTGCCAGTCGCCCAGCTTGGAGTAATCGCCGCCGTTTGCCTTGAGCATGTCCTCGACCAGGAACGGCACGATCTTGGTCAGGCCCACCGCTTCTTCCTCGGTATTGGTAAAGCCGGTGACGCGCTTGCCATTGACCAGCGGCTTGCCATCGGCACCTTTGACATGGCGCAGCACGCCGGGCGCATGGCAGACGGCGGCGACCGGCTTGCCGGCGGCGATCATCTGTTCGATCAGCGCGATCGAGTGCCGGTCTTCGGCCAGGTCCCACAACGGACCGTGGCCACCCGGATAGAACACGGCGTCGAAGTCGGCCGCTTTGACTTCGGACAGCTTGCCGGTGTTCGCCAGCACATTTTGGGCAACAGCATCGAGCTTGAAGCGGCGCGTGGCGTCCGTTTGCGAGTCGGCTTCATCGCTTTTCGGGTCCAGCGGCGGCTGGCCGCCCAGCGGCGAGACCACCGTCAGCGTGGCGCCCGCCTCTTTCAGCGTGTAATACGGCGCGGCGAATTCTTCCAGCCAGAAGCCGGTTTTCTTGCCGGTGTCGCCCAGTGTGTCGTGCGAGGTCAGTACCATCAGGATGTTCATGTCGTGTCCTTTTCAGTGTGGGTGTATCGGGGGTGGATCAAAGTGCCGCTTCGAGGATGCGGCGGCTGCGCGCGAGGTCGATATCCCGGTGTTCGCCCAGCGCCGTCATGCCATGTGCTTCCAGTTGTTTCAATACCGCTTCCACCGCCTCCTGGCCCAGGGCGTAGGCGGACAGGCGGGTCGGAATGCCCAGTCCCTCGAAGAAGGCGCGGGTGCGGGCGATGGCGGCGTCGATGCGTTTGTCCTCGCTGCCGGCGGTGATATTCCAGACACGCTCGCCATACTGTAGCAATTTGCCGCGTTTCTGCTCGCGCTGTACGTCCAGCAGTGCGGGCAGCACCAGCGCCAGGGTGCGCGCATGGTCGATGTCGTACAGGGCCGTCAGTTCGTGGCCGATCATGTGGGTGGCCCAGTCCTGCGGCACGCCGGCGCCGATCAGGCCATTCAGGGCCAGGGTGGCGGTCCACATCAGGTTGGCGCGGGTGTCGTAGTCGTCGGGCGAGGCCACCGCCTGCGGCGCGATCTCGACCAGGGTTTGCAGCAGGCCTTCGGCAAAGCGGTCCTGCACCCGCGCCTGCACCGGATAGGTCAGATACTGTTCGGTGGTGTGGACAAACGCATCGACCAGGCCATTGGCGACCTGCGTGGCCGGCAAGGTAAACGTCTTGCTGGGGTCGAGCACGGAAAATTGCGGATACAGCAGCGGGCTGCGGAAACTGAGCTTGGCATGCGTGGCCTTTTTCGTCACCACGCCGCCGCTGTTCATTTCCGAACCGGTGGCCGGCAGGGTCAGCACCGCGCCGAACGGCAAGGCCTGCTCGATATTGGCGCCGCCGCGTTCGGCGATGTCCCAGGCTACGCCGTCATGCAGGGCGGCGGCAGCGACGAACTTGGTGCCGTCGATCACCGAGCCACCGCCGACGGCCAGCAGGAAGTCCAGTTTTTCGCTGCGCACCTGCGCCACCGCGCGCATCAGGGTTTCATAGCTGGGATTCGGTTCGATGCCGCCAAACTCCTGTACGCTGCGCTGGCCCAGCGCGGTGCGCACTTCGGCCAGGGTGCCGGTCTTTTCGGCGCTGGCGCCGCCGTACAGGATCAGCACGCGCGCGTCCTGCGGCACCAGCGTGGACAGTTTGGCGACGGTATCCAGGCCGAAGACGATCCTGGTGGGGTTATGGAATTCAAAATGCTTCATGCTGTCACTCCTTATTATTAGACTGGTCGTCTATATTCGGTTTCAAAAAAAGCGGATGAGTGCATCCGCCCGGATTTCATTGATAGCTGCCTGGCGGCAGCTCCAGCATCGTCAACGTTGACTGCCATGCCGTCTTCAAAGCGCTGTCGTCGCGCCGCAGCTTGGTCAGCATGGCCGCCCCCAGCCACAGCTGGTACAGGGCCGAGGCCATGTGCGCCGGGTCCGCCACCGACGGCAGGGTATCGTCCACCCTGCCCTGCGCGATGGCCAGCGCCAGCCTGGCGATAATGCGGTTGGTGCCATCGAGCAAGGTCATCCGCATCGGCTCGGACATGTCGGCCACTTCGCTGCTCAGCTTGACCACCAGGCAACGGCAATCACAACCGCTGCCGTCCAGGCTTGCGCTGGTCCAGCTGGCCCAGTAATCCATCAAGGAGCGCGCCGCGCCCTGGCCGGGCTGGCCCAGCACGACATCCATCTCGGCCAGGTAGCCCTGCACATAATCGGCCAGCATCGCCTCGCCAAACAATTCCTTGGACTTGAAGTAATGGTAGAACGAGCCCTTCGGCACGGCGGCGGCCGCCAGGATCTCGTTCAGGCCCACGCCGGCAAAACCCTTGCGCGTGATGATGGCCTTGCCCTGGTCAAGGATGTGCTGGCGGACGTCGGTGTATTCGGCTTTCATGGAACATAGTATAGCATGATTAGACCAGTCGTCTACAACGTGATGTGCACCCGCGATTCACAGCCCGCGCCCGCGCACCAGGATGGCCTCGTCGATCTGGTCGATCGCCGTCACGCCGGTCAAGGTCATGGCTACCCGCATTTCACGCGCGAAAATGTCGAGCAGGTTTTCCACGCCATGCCGTCCATCGGCCGCCAGCGCATAGACGGACGAGCGTCCCAGCAGCACGGCGCGGGCGCCCAGCGCCAGCATGCGCACCACATCGAGGCCGGAACGCACGCCCGAATCGGCCAGCACCGTCAGGTCGCTGCCGACCGCCTGGGCGATTTCCGGCAGCGCGCGGGCGGTGGACGGGACGCCGTCGAGCTGGCGGCCACCATGGTTGGACACGACGATGCCGTCTGCGCCGAAACTGACGGCGTCCCTGGCATCCTGCGGATCGAGGATGCCCTTGATGATCATCGGACCTTTCCAGAACTCGCGTATCCATTCCAGGTCGCTCCAACTGATCGACGGGTCGAAGTTGTTCGCCAGCCAGCCGATATAGTCTTCCAGGGTCACTGCCTTGCCCAGGTAGCTGGAGATATTGCCCAGGTCGTGGGGACGCCCCATCAGGCCGACATCGTAAGCCCAGGCCGGCTTCGTCATCGCCTGCAGCATGCGGCGCGGTGCGGCATACGGCCCGGACATGCCCGAATGCGCATCGCGATAACGCGCGCCCGGCGTCGGCATGTCCACCGTGAACACCAGGTTTTTCACGCCGGCCGCCTGCGCCCGTTCCAGCGCATGGCGCATGAAGCCGCGATCCTTCAGCACATACAGTTGAAACCAGATCGGCGCGCTGCTTTGCGACGCGACCTCCCCGATCGGGCACACCGACACGGTCGACAGGCAATACGGCACGCCCTTGCTGGCGGCCGCCTGCGCCGCCTGGACTTCGCCGCGGCGCGCATACATGCCGGTCAAGCCCACCGGACTCAGAACGACTGGCATGGCCAGCTTCTGGCCGAAAAGTTCTGTTTCCAGGCTCAGCTGGCCGACATTTTTCAATATCCGCTGGCGCAGGCTGATCGCCGCCAGGTCGGCGGTATTGGCAGCCAGCGTATGCTCGGCGTAGGCGCCGCCGTCGATATAGTCGAACAGGAAGCGCGGCAGCTTGCGGCGTGCCGCTGCGCGGTAGTCGGAGGCGGAAGAAATAATCATGGCAGGGGGGCGACATGGTGTTGTGAGATGAGCAGCATAAGGTCGGCTTTGCTATGATGCAAACAACTTATTTTTCTACGATCCAGTCGCCAATGGAATACCGATGAATTTACGAACGCTGCGGATCTTTGTCGAAGTGGTGCGCCAGGGCGGCTTTTCGCAGGCGGCGGCATCGGTGTCGCTGACCCAGTCGGCCGTCAGCAAGGCCGTCAGGACCTTGGAAGAGGAACTGGGCCTGCCCTTGCTGAACCGCCTCGGCCACCGCATCGAACTGACGCCGGCCGGAGAAATCACCTGTCGCCGCGCGCAGACGATGCTGGCCGAACGCCAGGATCTCCTGGTCGAACTCGATGAACTGAAGGGATTGCAACGGGGCGTGCTCAGGATCGGCATTCCGCCGGTCGGCAGCGGCGTCGTGTTTGCCGCCATGTTCGCCGCCTACCGCAGCCGCTACCCGGCCATCGAGATTGCCTTGCTGGAGCATGGCGGCCAAAAACTGAACCAGTGCCTGCACGACGGCGAGATCGACGTGGCGGCCATCCTGGCGCCCGTGCATGCCGACTTCGATTTCCAGGAAGTGCGGGTGGAACCGCTGGTGGCGCTGATGTCGGCCAGCCATCCGCTGGCGGGCAGCGATCGCGTCGACTTCACGCAACTGGCCACCACCCCCTTCATCCTGTTCGAAGGCGGCTTCGCGCTGAACCGCATCATTTTGGATGCCTGCGCGCGCAAGGGCGTGCAGCCGAAGATCACCGCGCGCAGCGCCCAGATCGACTTTATCGTCGACCTGGTGGCGGCGGGACTGGGCGTGGCATTCTTCCCGCGCATGCTGGCGGAAAAACACCGGCGCGAGGCTATCTGGCAAGCGCCCCTCGATGAACCGCACACCGACTGGCACATGACCCTGGCGTGGCGGCGGCAAGCCTACCTGCCGCCGGCGGCGCGCGCCTGGCTGGAACTGGCGGCGCAGATGCAGCACGTTGGGTCTCACATAAGTTGAGACTAACGTTCCTAGGAATCAAGCACTTAGCGCGCGAGTTCTCGCATAAGTTGAGATCAGTTCTCACAGAAGATGAGATTCTTCAGCAAATTCTCACATAAGTTTAGATTATTCAGATTGCTTAATTTGTATGCAGAAGAGCTTACTAGCATGCAAGTCTGACGCGCTGGTCTATTCCAAACGACACGGGATCACCGGTTGCGGTTCACTTTCCCTTCCGATCAACGACAACTCGATCAAGAATGCGATTCGTCCGATTGCAACTGGCAAGAAGAACTTGCCCCCCACAGCAGCCCGCCCAAGTTCTGACATTATTGAAGCCTATCAACATGTCCAAGTCCTGTCCTACACCTTTTTCCCTACGGCGTAGGCGCAATACCAGTCGAGAAACCCTTCGATATCGTGGCTCATCCTGAGGACGTTGACGATTATCGGCGTGGTTCTGGCAAGCGGCTTTTCCGAATGTATCCCTTCGGCTTTGAGAATAAGCAGCTCTACTTCGAAGTCATTCGGCAAGACCACGGACCTCATGTGTTTCGGTGCGGAGTGGACGACGAAATTGTCGCGCACTTCCTTCAGCGGCATTTCGAACCATGAAGTCCCATTTCGAATGTAACTCGCGTAAGTTTCGTGCTCGCCGTAAGAGCCGGAGAGCTTCTGGAAGAACTTCTTGTGGTCGCTGAACGAATTGAAGCTCGGACGGTTTCCGCCCTTGAGAAACCGACTCGACATAGCAGCTACGCGGTCAAGCAGTATCCTTGCATGGATCAAGCAGTTGATGATTTCCAGTTCGGTATATGGCGCTATCTCCCGGTACTTGTCGGCAATCTTCCGCTCGTGGGACGTGTAAGCCACCCGGTGTTTCCCGGCGTAGTGCGCCGAAGCCATGTAGCGCGCGACGACCGACATGTTCGTTAGGAAGCGTCGTGCCGACAGGAAGTAGAGGAGATACGCGTCGCGGTAGCGGGATATGTCCGTACTGATTACCGGGTTCAAGTCGTGTCCCAAGACTTCGAACCAAGGCTCCAAGGGATCGCGCTTAATCCTAGCTATCTCATTGCGGACGTTCGGCCGTTTTCCGAGCGGGCGGTGCCCCAAGGGGAAATTCATGCGGTGCGGCTCCGGCTGTGAATGTTGTGGCTGAGTCCGGCCTTGCAATTAACTGGGCCCTGTGTATAGTTTCCTGTAATACATTGTAAGACAACCAGTATGAAAACAGCTACCGTAAGAGCGCGCCTGCCCGACAGCTTCAGGGCCACTTCGAAGGTCTCCGGACAATCTCTCTCCTCGATTTATTGATTGAATTCTCGTCATGTCGTCCTTTGTCCGCTGTCATCCTCTGGCTCGTCAAACACCAAGCGCAGCGCGTATGGAATGGGCCGAGGTTGGGTCACGCCGGCAAACATCACGAGCAACCGCTGCACCTCGTGACGGGCAAATCCCGCCGGTGGTACGTGCAGCTCCAAGCGTGCGTGGAGCAGGACACTGTCGCCAGCGCATTTCCCCGTGCGCTCGACCTTACCGCGCACCTGACGCATCTGCTTGGCAAGCACGCTGGGATCGGACCCATCTTCCGGGGAGGAGATCGATTTGGCCAGCCGTCGCAGGAGCGTCCCGATAGGCGGGCGGTCGTCGCTATCGATGCGTTCTTTCACCCGCTGCGAGTTGAGTTCCACCGGAAACGATATCTCGCGCAAGGCCCGTCCCACGGGTTCCCATGTGGATTGCGACTGTGTACCGCCAGGTTGAGCATGCATTAGGAGCTGAGACCAGTTCGCCTCCGTGTCGACATGGATGATCGAGCCAGTAAGTGCCGCCAGATACAACGCCGCTTCCAAGCTCAACTCCTTGCGGATCTGGAACTGCGCACCGGCCCTTCCCACAGGGAGTGGCTGCAGCAGCGTGAATGGATCGGCCTCAGCTTGGTGCTTGAAGTCCGCGATGATCCGATCCGTCATTTTGGAGTCAGCCTTTGGTCTGTGGTTGGCAATCCAGCGCCGCTGGTATGCCTCTGGCAGCATCCAGATGAGGCGTTGCGCGTCTTCTTCCGGGAGTTTCAGGAAGCGGTACAGGCCGCCAATCTTAGGGGGCTTCTGTCCGTCGGTGCGCCGCGTGAGCACATCCTGAACATGCTGGCCGAGTGGGGCACTGACCTCGCCGGGATCAGGCACCAGATGCACGATGCCGTCGCGAATAAATGGCTCGAGCACCAAGAGCAGCATGACGTTCTTGAGTGTCTGCATCTTGTGCCCGGCGGGCGACTCGATGGGGCTGAACTCGGGCTTCATGCGCATGCCCAGGAAGAATGGGTTGACCAATACAATTTCATCGACAAACGGCAGCCAGCCCAGCACTGTCGCCTCGATGGTGCGCGGATCGCTGACGCCGATGTAGGCAGAGCGCAGGACTTTCGGATTGGGTCGCGGTAGCAGAGAGGCCAGATCGGTGTCTTCGGGCCACAGGCTCGCAAACACTCCATGGATACGCTTGACCTGCTCGTCGCTCAGGTCGCGGCGCACGTCTTCCCAGGACGCTCCGTCAAATAGCCCCAGGATTCCCTTGACCGCGTTACAGAACTTCAGGTTGCGCTCGCGCAGGCCGTAGACCTCCCACGACGGACGCTCCCCAGATGGCAACTGCTGGCAGCAATCCTTGAACGCGTAGGCGCTGCCGCAGCCGCAGAAGTCGTTGGCCCCGATGTTCTTGCGGGGGGACTCGCGCGTAAGGAATTCATGAGCCTTGGACGTACGGCCATGTTCGTCCCAATAGCCAGACGTTCCGTCCTTGTAGCCGATGTAGATTTCCCCGCCAAAGTGCCACAGGTTGTCCTTGGGTAGCAGCACATTAGCAATCTGGGCCCATGACCCCTTGAACTCCAGTTCCGGGTAGAGCCAAGTCTTGTCGGCGGCTGCGATGTAGCGCTTGGCCCGTGACTTGAGCAGGTGGTTGATCGCGATCACCTCATCCCGACTCAATAGTCGGTCTCGGATGAAGGCGTCGGTGCGCGCCATGCCCACGCCCAAGTGTCGGGCGTTCGTGCGAAGCCGCATCAGGTCTGGTTGATCCGGCTCCTTAGCATATTCCAGGTGCGTGAGAATCAGGCAGGTGTTGGCATCCAGCGCGAAAACTGTCTGAGATCCAACGGCCGCAACCATCGGATCATGCGGGTAGGCGCACTGCTCAGACGTAGCATCCACCGCCGCGTTGTAGACCGTCACTGGGTGGTCCGTCAGGATAAACTTCACATCCGAGTCATGTGCCGAGACGATCTCCCGCACGCCCTCGACCCACATAGTGCAATGCATCCAGCGCAAAGCCTGCATCTCGACCATCAGATCGACTTGCCCCAGAGCGCCGTAGCACGAGCGAATCCAGTCCAAACCCTTGGGCGTGCGCAGCTTCTGCGATGCCATGTGCTCAAAGAAATCCTGGAACGATTCGTGGACGTCGGCTTGATTGCCGAGCGCGAAGGCCCGAAGTGCTATCGCCCCCTGGTCGTCGATGGCACCAAACAAGTACTTCTCGACGTCGTCGTTGACGATCGGACCGAAATGCGTAGTGTATAGATCGAATTCGACGAAACATTTCTTGGTGACCGATTCACGGAGCGCATGATGCGGCACTTGTCGGCCGTCAGGCAGCGTATTGCAATCAGGGGCCAGGTTGAGATGAAAGAGGCGTGATTGACCGGGAGCGAGGAAACCGCGCTGGTACCACTGCGGGACATAATGGTTGTTTCTGGTCTGCTGATCAGTCATCGGCTCACTCGGTTCGTTTTCTGCGTGGATTATCACATAATCCCTGCGGGCCTGAGGAGGGGGAGACCAGCGTGCAACGGCGCTCCGGAACTTGCATCTGATCACCAACCCGAGCCCACGCTGGTGCCGCCGGCGTGCCACGCGCGACCACCACAATGGCCAGCTCCAGGTGGACGGCGGGTACCAGCGGTGCCCGATGCCAACTTATTCCTTCATCTGCTCACCGATCGGATCCTCGCCAGCGCCGCCGCAATGGCCAGCACCACGGAAATGAGGCGCACCAGTTGGGCGCCGCCGCTAGTGTAACGTCGAGAGTACACGAAGAGTATGGGCGAAAAATGCCGGGGATACCAAGGCGTGGTTAGTGGCACACAGATCTTTTCAGACGTATATCTGAACAAATTGGAAAAGAAGTTCTGTGAAAGCAACTTCTGTTCAACTTATGTAAGAAATATCCCGACTTATGCGAGAAAAATCCCGACTTTTGTGACAGTCAATGGCAGCAATAGCGCCGAGTACTAGGGACTCAAGCAAACTTCTTGAAGTCCGGCTTTCTCTTTTCAAAGAACGCCGTAAACGCTTCTTTCGCTTCCGGGCCGCCCAGCATGGCGCTGAACAGCTGGTTTTCGTCGGCGATGGCCGCCTTGATCGGCTCCATGCGGCTCTGCTTCATCAGGCGCTTGGTGGCGCGGATCGAGGCGGCCGGCAGGGCCACCAGTTTGGCGGCCTGGGCCTGGGCGAACGGGATCAGCTCGTACAGCGGCAGCACTTTCGACACCAGCCCCATTTCCAGCGCTTCCTGGGCCGGGAACGACTCGCCCAGCATCAGCTTTTCGGCCGCGCGCGGGTAGCCGGCCAGTTGCGTGAGCAGCAGGCTGGAGGCAAATTCCGGGCACAGGCCCAGCTGGGTGAAGGGCATCGAGAAGCTGGCATTGTCGGCCGCGTAGACCAGGTCGCAATGCATCAGCATGGTGGTGCCGATGCCGATCGCGGGGCCCGAGACCGCCGCCACCACGGGCTTGCCGCAGCCATACAAGGCGCGCATGAACTGGAATACCGGGCGGTCATGGTCGAGCGAGCCGTCTTTCGGGCGCGCCGTCTTCATGAAGTCGTCGAGGTCATTGCCGGCCGTGAAAATCTCGCGCTTGCCGCACAAGACAATCGCGCGCACTTCGGTGTCGGTTTCGGCCGCCACCAGCGCATCGGCCAGGGTCTGGTACATCGCGCCCGTGATCGCGTTCTTGCGTTCCAGGCGGTTGAATTCCAGCGTCAGTATGCCGTCGCTCTTGCTGCACAAAATATCCATGGTGTCTCCAAAAAGTAAGGGCGCCGAGGAGGTTCCGCAGCGCCCTGTTTTATTGCTTCAGTCGGTCAAACTTATACGCGTTCAAAAATCCCGGCGGCACCCATGCCGGCGCCCACGCACATGGTCACCATGCCGTACTTCTGCTTGGTGCGCTGCAGCGCGTGGATCACGGTGGCGGCGCGGATGGCGCCGGTCGCGCCCAGCGGGTGGCCCAGGGCGATCGCGCCGCCCATCGGGTTCACTTTCGACGGGTCCAGGCCCAGGTCGCCGATCACGGCCAGCGCCTGCGCGGCGAACGCTTCGTTCAGTTCGATCCAGTCCAGCTGGTCCTGGGTGATGCCGGCGGCGGCGCACGCTGCGGGAATCGCGAACTTCGGACCGATGCCCATGATTTCCGGCGGCACGCCGCGCACGGCGAACGACGAGAACTTGGCCAGCGGCGTCAGATTATGCTCGCGCAGGATTTTTTCGCTGACGATCAGCAGCGCACCGGCGCCGTCCGACATCTGCGAGCTGTTGGCGGCGGTGACGCTGCCCTTGGCGGCAAACACCGGTTTCAGCTTGGCCAAGGACTCCATGGTCGAATCGGCGCGCGCGCCTTCGTCGGTGTCGACGGTGCGGCGCGAGACATCCACCTGGCCGGTGGCCAGGTTCGGCGTGCGCGTGATGATCTCGACCGGCGTGGTTTCGGCCTTGAAGAAGCCGGCCTGCTGGGCGGCGATGGCGCGGCGGTGCGATTCGACCGAGAACGCGTCCTGCTGTTCGCGCGTCACTTTCCATTGCTGCGCCACTTTTTCGGCCGTCAGGCCCATGCCGTAGGCCATGCCGATGTTTTCATCGCTGAACATGTCCAGGTTCATCGACGGGTGGTGGCCCATCATCGGCACCATCGACATCGATTCGATGCCGCCGGCGATCATCACGTCGGCTTCGCCAACGCGGATGCGGTCAGCGGCCATGGCGATGGCGGTGATGCCCGAGGCGCAGTAACGGTTGACGGTCACGCCGCCGACGGTTTTCGGCAGGCCGGCCAGCAGTACCGACTGGCGGGCGATATTGAAGCCCTGCTCCGCTTCCGGGAACGAGCAGCCGATAATGGCGTCGGTGATCAGCGCCGGGTCCAGGCCAGGGGCTTGCGCCAGCGCCGATTGCAGCACGCGCACCAGCAGGTCGTCGGGACGGGTGTTCCGGAACATGCCGCGCGGCGCCTTGCCGATCGGCGTGCGGGTGGCGGAGACGATATAGGCGTCTTGAAGTTGTTTGCTCATGGTCTTCTTTCGTGTTCTCTATCGATTAGTTGCGCACTGGCTTGCCGGTCTGCATCATGCCCATGATGCGTTCCTGCGTCTTGGGATGGTTCAGCAATTCCAGGAAGGCCTTGCGTTCCATGTCCAGCAGCCACTGTTCGCTGACAAAACTGCCCTGGTCGATATCGCCGCCCGACACGATCTCGGCGATCATCTCGCCCAGCTTGAAATCGTGCGCGGAGATAAAGCCGCCGTCGCGCATATTGACCAGCTGCGCCTTGATGGTGCCCCAGCCGTAACGGCCCGTGACCTGGATCAGCGACGGCAGCGCTGGACGGAAGCCAGCGTCGAACATGGCGCGCGCTTCGACTTTCGCCACGTGCAGCAGCTCGTAGGGATTGAAGACGATGACGTCGTCTTCCTTCAGGTAGCCCATTTTTTTTGCTTCCAGCGCCGACTTCGACACATTGGCGGTAGCGGCATTGGTGAAGCCCACCTTCAGGAACTGCAGGATGTCATTGCCGTTGGCCTGTTTGTAGGCGCGCTGCGCCGCTTCTTTCAGGCCGCCGCCGGCGGGAATCAGGCCCACGCCCACTTCCACCAGGCCGATATACGACTCGATCGAGGCCACGCGTTTCGATGCATGCAGCGCCAGTTCGCAGCCGCCGCCCAGCGCCAGGCCCGCCACCGCGGCGATCACCGGCACGTTCGCGTATTTCAGCGACATGAAGGTTTTCTGCAGTTCGGCGATAATCGGATCGACCGCCTTGACGCCGCCCTGCATGAAGGCCGGCAACGCCGACTGCAGGTCCGCGCCGGCCGAGAACGCGCCGCCTTCGGCCGCATCCGCGTGCCAGATCACCAGGCCCTTGAAGTTCTTCTCCGCTTCCGCCAGGGCCAGTTTCAGGCCGTTGATCACGCCTTCGCCGATCACGTGCATCTTGGTCTTGAACGAGATGATCAGGACGTCGTCGCCGCTGTGCCAGACGCGCACGGATTCGTCTTCGAACACGGTGGTGCCGGCGGTTTTTCCATCCACCGCGCCGCTGCCAATGACTGGCGCGCGGAATGGCTGGCGGTCGTAGACCGACAGGGTCGAGCGCGGCACGAAGCTGTTCGACACAGCCGAGTATGAACCTTCGGCGGTGTGCACGCCGCCCTTGTCCGCCACAGGACCTTCGAATACCCAGGCCGGCAGCGGTGCATTGCACAGCGCCTTGCCGGCGTCGATATCTTCCTTGACCCAGTTGGCCACTTGCAGCCAGTTCGAGGCCTGCCACGTTTCAAACGGACCGACGTTCCAGCCGAAGCCCCAGCGCATGGCGAAGTCGATGTCGCGCGCATTGTCGGCCACGGTGTCCAGGTGGATGGCGATGTAGTGGAAGGCGTCACGGAAGATCGCCCACAGGAACTGGCCCTGCGGATTGGTCGAATCGTGCAGCGCCTTCATCTTCTTGACCGGATCCTTTTCCTTCAGGATGCGGGCGATGATGTCGGCCGCCTTGGCGCCGCCGGCCACGTATTCACCGGTGGCGAAATCGAGGCGCTGGATCTCCTTGCCGACCTTCTTGTAGAAGCCGGCGCCGCTCTTCTGGCCCAGCGCGCCTTTTTCCACCAGCTTGGCCAGCACGTCCGGCGTCTTGTAGACGGCGGCGAACGGGTCGTTCGGCAGGTAGTCCTGCATGGTCTTGATCACATGGCCCATCGTGTCCAGGCCCACCACGTCGGCGGTGCGGAAGGTGCCCGACTTGGCGCGGCCCAGCTTGGCGCCGGTCAGGTCATCCACCACATCGACCGACAGGCCGAATTTTTCGGCTTCGTGCACGATGGCCAGGATGCCGAACACGCCCACGCGGTTGGCGATGAAGTTCGGCGTATCCTTGGCGCGGACCACGCCCTTGCCCAGGGTGGTGGTCAGGAAGCCTTCCAGCTGGTCCGAAATCTCGGGCTTGGTAAACTCGGTCGGAATGATTTCGACCAGGTGCATATAGCGCGGCGGATTGAAGAAGTGCACGCCGCAGTAGCGCGATTTCAGGTCGGCGTCAAAGCCTTCGGCCAGCTTGGTGATCGACAGGCCGGAGGTGTTCGACGCAAAAATCGCGTTCGGGCCGATATGCGGCGCCACCTTCTGGTACAGGTCGTGCTTCCAGTCCATGCGCTCGGCGATGGCTTCGATGATCAGGTCGCAACCGGCCAAGAGGTCCAGGTTGTCTTCGTAGTTGGCGACCTGGATCAGGGCCGCATCGTCCTTGTTGCCCAGTGGCGCAGGCGACAGCTTTTTCAGGTTCTCGATGGCGCGCAGCACGATGCCATTCTTTGGGCCTTCCTTGGCCGGCAGGTCGAACAGCACGACCGGTACTTTCGCGTTGATGCAATGGGCGGCGATCTGCGCGCCCATCACGCCGGCGCCGAGGACGGCTACTTTTTTAACGATGAAATTGGTCATATTTTCCTCAAGTCTTAGAACAGGTCTGCGTCGAGTGCCATCAGGTTGGCCGAACCGGAGCGCGCCTGGCGGATCAGGGTGGCCGTTTCAGGTTGCAGGCGGGCGAAATAGAAGCGTGCGGTAGCCAGCTTGGCGGTGTAAAAGGTGTCGCCAGACGATTCTTTTTCCAGTGCGATCTTCGCCATCTGCGCGAACAAATAGCTGTAGATCATGTGGCCGACCACGCGCAGGTAAGGCACGCAGGCCGCGCCCACTTCGTCCGGATTCTGGAACGCCTTCATGCCGATTTCCATGGTCAGCTTGGTGACCTTGTCGCCCAGGTCGCCCAGCGGCGTGACGAATTCGCTCATCGCTTCGTCGGTGCCGTTGTCTTCCACGAAGGCCTTGATCTTTTCGCCGAACTTGCGCAGCTTGGCGCCGTTGTCGCCCAGGATCTTGCGGCCCAGCAGATCCAGCGACTGGATCGTGTTGGTGCCTTCATAGATCATGTTGATGCGCGCGTCGCGCACATATTGTTCCATGCCCCATTCCGAAATATAGCCATGGCCGCCGAACACTTGCATCGCGTCCGAGGTGGCGATCCAGGCGTTATCGGTGATAAAGGCCTTGATCACGGGCGTGAGCAGCGCGACTTCGTCGGCCGCTTCCTTGCGCACGTCGGCGTCAGGGTGGTGCAGTTCGCGGTCGATCTGCAGCGCCACGTACGAGGTAAAGGCGCGCGCGCCTTCGGCGTAGGCTTTGCCGGTCAGCAGCATGCGGCGCACGTCAGGGTGCACGATGATGCGGTCGGCCGGCAGTTCCGGGTTCTTGATGCCGGACAGCGAACGCATTTGCGTGCGGTCCTTGGCGTAGATCAGCGCGTTCTGGAAGGCGATCTCGGTCAGGCCCAGCGACTGCATGCCCACGCCCAGGCGGGCCGCGTTCATGAAGACGAACATGGCGTTCAGTCCCTTGTTCGGCTGGCCGATGATCCAGCCGCGCGCGCCGTCCAGGTTCATCTGGCAGGTCGAGTTGCCGTGGATGCCCATTTTTTCTTCGATGGCGCCGCAGGTGATCGGATTGCGTTCGCCAACCGTACCGTCTTCCTTCGGCAGGAACTTCGGCACCAGGAACAGCGAAATACCTTTCGAGCCTTCCGGTGCGTCGGGCACGCGGGCCAGCACCAGGTGCAGGATGTTTTCCGCCATGTCGTGCTCGCCGGCCGAGATAAAGATCTTGTTGCCGGTGATCAGCCACGAACCGTCGTCCTGTGGCAGCGCTTTCGAGCGCAGCAGGCCCAGGTCGGTACCGCAGTGCGGTTCGGTCAGGCACATGGTGCCGGTCCATTCGCCCGACACCAGCTTCGGCAGGTAGACCTGTTTCTGGTGATCGGTACCGTGTTCCTTCAGGCACTCGTAGGCGCCGTGCGACAGGCCCGGGTACATCGACCAGGCCTGGTTCGACGAGTTCAGCATTTCATAGAACGAATTGTTCAGCACCACCGGCAAGCCCTGGCCGCCGTATTCCGGATCGCAGGCCAGCGCCGCCCAGCCGCCGTCGACGTACTGCTTGTACGCTTCCTTGAAGCCTTTCGGCGTGGTCACGGTGTGGGTCGCGGCGTCGTGCTTGCAGCCTTCGCGGTCGCCCGAGTGGTTCAGCGGGAACAGCACTTCCGAGGTGAACTTGGCGCCCTCTTCCAGTACCTGGTTGATGATGTCGGCATCGACTTCGGCGTAATCGGGCATGGCTTTCAGCTCTTCACCGACGTTCAGGAACTCATGCAGAACGAATTGCATATCACGGATAGGCGCGACGTATTGACCCATTATTTTCTCCTCAAGGCATTAGCTAAAGTGTTGTACTTGTATGTGCGGCGTATGTTGCTGATCCTGCTGATCCTGCTGGACTGCTTATTCTGTGACGGTGGCGTGATTCTGGTACGACTCGATCAGGCGCTCGAAACCGCGCTGCGCCCGCTCGATGCTGCCCGGCACGCGCAGGAAGCGCGCGTCGTGATGCAGGGCCAAAATCAGGCCATACATTTCATACACCATCTGCTGCGCGTCGGTGCCGGCCTTCAGGTCGCCGGAAGCGATCGACTGCTGCACGCTGCGCAGCAAGGCGCCCTGCCAGGCTTGCACCATGGCCACCAGCGACTCGCGGATCGGGCCCGGGCGGTCGTCGTACTCGACGGCGCCGCTGATATAGATGCAGCCCGAGGCGATTTCCACGCTGACCCGCTTGACCCAGCGCGCAAACATCGATTGCAGGCGGGCGATGCCGCGCGGCTCTTTCATGCTCGGAAAAAACACTTCCTGCTCGAAACGATGGTGGTAGAGCTTGAGCACTTCCATCTGCAAGTCTTCGCGCGAGCCGAAATGGGCGAACACGCCCGATTTGCTCATGTTCATCTTGTCGGCCAGCAGCCCGATGGTCAGCCCTTCCAGGCCGTCGCGGCTGGACAAGTCCAGCGCCACGTCGAGGATGGCGGCCCGCGTCAGTTCGCCCTTGCGCATGAATTTGACTGAAGTATTCAAAATTACCGTTCTTAATGTGATGTGGCCAGACTGGTGGATTTTGTCGTAGCGGCAAAAAAAAGCACGCCATGAAAAAATCCGAACGCTCGTACTATTATCCAGTGCGCCGCAAAAGTCAAACACGAAATTTAGAGCGGACGTTCTATTAATGCGATGCAACAATTCCTGGCCGGCTTGTCGCGGCCAGGAAACGGCGTATTGAGGCAACTCAGGAGAGGTCGCCGGCCTTGCTCAGTTGACGGCGGTCGCGCTTGGTCGGCCGCCCTTTGATGGTGCTGCCCGGCTCGCGGAACAGTTTGCGTTCTTCCTGCGCCTGCTCGCGGCGCGCGATGCTGGCCGGCGTTTCCGCATACAGCAGGCGCGCCACGGGCGCCGCGCCGCGCTTGTCGGACAGGCCCAGCACTTCCACTTCCCAGGTATCGGCGCCATTGTCGATGAACAATTCATCGCCGATGCGCAGGCCGCGCGCCGGTTTCACGCGCTCGCCGCCCACTTTGACTTTACCGGTATCGACGGCCTCGCTGGCCAGCGTGCGCGTCTTGAAAAAACGCGCCGCCCACAGCCATTTGTCGATACGCAGATTGCTCATCTCGCTCATGCGTATTTCCCTACTGAAAAGATGCGCATCACCAGGCGGTAACTCCAGAACGCCAGCTCATAGCCGATGCGCTGCACCCGGCCGATATGCTTGAAGTCGTCCTGGTGGATCACCTTGCCGTCGGCAATGCCCTGTTCTATATGCTGGCGCAAGGCCTGGGCGAACGCCACGTCCTTGATCACCACATTGGCTTCCTGGTTCAAAAACAGGCTCAGCGCGTCGATATTGCTCGAACCCACCGTGGCCCAGTCGTCATCGACCACCGCCACCTTGGCGTGCAGCTGGGTCTTGCGGTACTCGACGATTTTCACGCCGGCCGCCAGCAGCTTAGGGTAAAACGAATGCGCGACGGCATCTTGCAGCTTGAACTCGCCCACGCCGATCAGCAGCACCACGTCCACCCCGCGCTGGGCGGCGCGCGCCAGCGCCCGGCGCAGCTTGTGGCCGGGTGCAAAATACGGGTTGGCCAGCATCACGCTCTTGCGCGCCTGGCCCAGCGCCTGCAGATAGGCGCGCTGGATGGTGCGGCGGTTGCGCAGGTTGTCGCGCACGACAAAGCCGGCCACCACCGGGTTCTTCGCCAGTTCCTTGCCGACCACCCGCATCTTGCGGTACAGCTTGATGCGCCGCACCAGGTTCATCTTGCCCAGGCGCGCCCACTGCGCCTGCGCTTCCATATGGATGGCGTCGACCAGCGGCCCTTTCACCTGCACCGCGAAATCCCAGCGCGGCGCTTCCAGGCTGATATTGTGGTCGTAGTCGCAAAACATGTCGTCATTGATATTGATGCCGCCCACCAGCGCCACCTCGTAATCGACCACGCAGATCTTCCGGTGCGTGCGCGTGATGCCGCGCAAGAACCACGGGTTGAACACGCGGTGATGCACGCCCGCCGCTTCCAGCTGGGCATGCATGGCGTTGACCCTGCGCCGGCCCGTGCCGAACCAGTCGGTAATCATGCAGACCATGACGCCGCGCGCGGCCGCCCGCTTGAGGGCGTCCAGTACCAGGGTGCCGGTGGCGTCGTCGGCAAAGATATAGGTCTCGAAATAGACCTCTTTCTTTGCATTGTCGATGGCGCCGATCAGGGCGGGAAAGTAGTCGGTGCCGCAATACAGCAGCCGGATGTCGTTATGGGCGGTATAGTGGACTGAACGCATGCGCAACTCTAGGCCAGTTTCAAGGCGGCAACGATCGGCGCATGGTCCGACAGTTTTGCCCACAAGGTGCCATGCATCACTTGCGCCCCTTCCACCTGGAAGCCGCGCACATAGATGCGGTCGAGCCGGAACCATGGCAAGGCGGCGGGAAAGGTGCGCGCCGGCACCGGCACCGGCGGACGGGCCTGGCGCCGCGCCAGGGTGCGCACCAGGTCGCCCAGGGCGGAATTGGAGGCGCGCTGGTCGAACACTTCCACCACGCCCAGCGCATTCCTCAGCTTGTCGCTGAGGGTGTTGCGCCAGTCGTTGAAGTCGCCCGCGATAATCACCGGTTCGCCATTCGGCGCCGAGGCGTTGACGGCGTCGATCAGGGCCTGCGTCTGGCGGCCCCGTCCCGATTCGAACAAGCCCAGGTGCACCACATAGCAGTGCACGTCGGCCTGCGGCGTTTTCAGCACACAATGCAGGATGCCGCGCTGCTCATACGCATGGTCGGACACGTCGTGGTTGATCTGCGAGCCGATCGGATATTTGCTGAGCAAGGCGTTGCCATGGTGGCCATGGTCGTACACGGCATTCATGCCGTAGGCCGTATGGTGCTCGGGGCCGGCAAAGAATTCATGCTGCGACGCTTCCGGCCAATGCTTGTGGCCATGCGTCTCGGCGCCGTAGCGGGCCGCATTGCGGTCGTGCTTGCCCTGCACCTCCTGCAGGAACACGACATCGGCATCGAACAGGGCGATCGCCTGCTTGAGGGCATGCACGCGGGGCAGCCCGCGCACGGAGGACACACCCTTGTGGATATTATAAGTTGCTACGCGGATTTTCATGCATTGATTCTACTCCGAGACAGGCGCGCCGCGCTGCATTCAACGGTGCGTGCGCGCACCTAAAGTGGAAGTTGGATCAGGCCAGCATGCGTCCCACGCCAGCCGTCACGCTGACCAGCAAGGCCGTGATGGCGGCCGCCCACACGATCTTGACCAGCAGCGGCGCGCCGCGCCAGGCGACAGTGCGCTTGCCGACGGCAAATGCGCCCGGATGCAGCAGCCAGCCGATCGCCACCAGCGGCAAGCCGATCGGCGGCGTGCGGTCCGGCGGATTAAAGCGGAACAGGGCCAGGATCACGCAAATGCAGAACGCGATACCCAGGGCACCGAGCAGCTTTTGTTGCATCGTCAAATAATTCCAGTTCAGCATCAGGTACTTTCTTGTGGCGCCAGGCCCGGGTTGAGGCCCGTGATGGCCGGCAGTTGCAGAATCGCTTCCGCATTGGAAGAAGAAAAACACTGGTCGGCCGCCGCCAGATACGGCAGCCATGTATAGCGCAGGTGTTCGCGCGGATTGACAGTCACCACGCAGTCGCGCGGCACGCGCACGCTGAACACGTGTTCCGTATTGTGGACCACGCCGGGTGCATAGCGATGGCGCCAGACCGGATAAATCTCATAGATATTTGACAGCTGCCAATCGAGCAGCGCGATCTGCTGGCCGTCGGCGACGATGCCAGTCTCTTCGAACAGCTCGCGCGTGGCCGCCTGCAGCAGCGGTTCGTCAACGGCGTCGATCGAACCGGTCACCGATTGCCAGAAGCCGGGCTGCCCCGCGCGCTCGATCAGCAGCACGTCGAGGTCGGCCGTATGGATGACGACCAGCACGGAAACGGGAATTTTATAAGTCATGGCAATAATGAAAAAGGGGTCAGACCCTTGGGACTCGGCGTCCCCGTCTGACCCCAGCCCTCAACGGGTCAGGCTTTGCTTTAGACTACTTTAGGATCGGCGCTGCGCAAACGGATATGCAGTTCGCGCAGTTGCTTCTCGTCCACTTCCGACGGCGCGTGGGTCAGCAAGTCTTGCGCGCGCTGGGTTTTCGGGAAGGCGATCACGTCGCGGATCGATTCGGAACCGGTCATCATGGTCACGATACGGTCCAGGCCGAATGCCAGGCCGCCATGCGGTGGCGCGCCGTATTGCAGGGCGTCGAGCAGGAAGCCGAATTTCAGCTGGGCTTCCTCGGCATCGATCTTCAGCGCGCGGAACACTTTCGACTGCACTTCTTCGCGGTGGATACGGATCGAACCGCCGCCCAGTTCCCAGCCGTTCAGGACCATGTCGTAGGCCTTGGCGATGCAGGCGCCCGGATCGCTTTCCAGCATGTCTTCATGGCCGTCTTTCGGCGCCGTGAACGGATGGTGGGTGGCGGTCCAGCGGTCCGCTTCTTCGTCGTGCTCGAACATCGGGAAGTCGACCACCCACAATGGCTTCCACACGTCGTCGAACAGGCCGGCTTTCTTGCCGAATTCGCTGTGGCCGATTTTCACGCGCAGCGCGCCGATGGCGTCGTTGACGACTTTCGCCTTGTCGGCGCCGAAGAAGATCAGGTCGCCGTCTTGCGCGCCGGTCTGCTCGAGGATCGTGGCCAGCACGTCGGCCGGCAGGAACTTGACGATCGGCGACTGCAGGCCTTCAGGACCCTTGGCTTTCTCGTTGACCTTGATGTAGGCCAGGCCCTTGGCGCCGTAGATGGCGACGAACTGGGTGTAGGCATCGATTTCCGAACGCGGCATGGTGCCGCCGCCCGGTACGCGCAAGGCCACCACACGGCCGCCCTTCATGTTGGCGGCGCCGTTGAAGACCTTGAACTCGACCGATTTCATGATCTCGGTCAGGTCGGTGAAGGCCAGCTTGACGCGCATGTCCGGCTTGTCGGAACCGTACAGGCCCATCGCTTCGGCAAAGTCCATCACCGGGAACGGGTTCGGCAGCTCGATGTTCAGGGTGTTCTTGAACACCACGCGGATCATGTCTTCGAACAGGTCGCGGATTTCCTGTTCCGTCAGGAACGAGGTTTCGCAGTCGATCTGGGTGAATTCAGGCTGGCGGTCGGCGCGCAGGTCTTCGTCGCGGAAGCACTTGGTGATCTGGTAGTAACGGTCGAAGTTGGCGACCATCAACAGCTGCTTGAACAGCTGCGGCGACTGCGGCAGCGCGAAGAAGCTGCCGGCGTTGACACGCGACGGCACCAGGTAGTCGCGCGCGCCTTCCGGGGTCGACTTGGTCAGCATCGGCGTTTCGATGTCGATGAAGCCCAGGTTGTCGAGGTACTTGCGCACTTCCATCGTCACCTTGTAGCGCAGGCGCAGGTTGTTCTGCATCTGCGGGCGGCGCAGGTCCAGCACGCGGTGCGTCAAACGCGTGGTTTCCGACAGATTGTCGTCGTCCAGCTGGAACGGTACCGGCACGGAAGGATTGAGCACTTCCAGTTCCGAGCACACCACTTCGATCTTGCCCGATTTCAGGTTGTTGTTGATGGTGCCGTCGATACGGTTGGTCACCACGCCCGTCACGCGCAGGCAGAATTCATTGCGCACGGCTTCGGCGACCTTGAACATCTCGGCTTGTTCCGGGTTGCAGACGATTTGCACCAGGCCTTCGCGGTCGCGCAAGTCGATGAAGATCAGGCTGCCGTGGTCGCGGCGGCGATGTACCCAGCCGCACAGGCTGACGGTTTGGCCCAGCATGGCTTCGGTGACGAGGCCGCAATATTCAGTACGCATAGACATAAAAATTCTCAGTTCAGGTTAGTGAGTGTTCGATCCGGCCACGCCCCACGTGGAGCGCCTGCCTTTATTCTTTGGCTGCCGGCACCGTTACCGGGGCAGCGACAGCGGCAACTTCCGCGGGCGCCACCACGCCCATCGAGACAATGTACTTGAGCGCCGCGTCGACGCTCATGTCGAGCTCGACCACATCGCTGCGTTTCATCATCAGGAAAAAACCCGATGTGGGGTTGGGCGTCGTGGGCACATACACGCTGACATAATCGCCCACCAGGTGCTTGGCCGCATCGCCGCCCGGCACGCCCGTCAAAAAGGCGATGGTCCAGGAGTTCTGGTGCGGATACGGCACCAGCACGGCCTTGCGGAACGCATTGCCCGACGAGGAAAACAGGGTGTCCGACACCTGCTTGACGCTCGAATACAGGGAATTGACGATGGGAATGCGTTGCAGCAGGCGCTCCCACAGTTTCACCACGTAGTTGCCGACCAGGTTGTTGGTCAGCAAGCCAGTCAAAAACACGATCAATATGGTCAGTATCGTGCCCAGGCCGGGAATGTCAAAGCCGAACAGCGATTGCGGGCGGAAACGTTGCGGCACCAGCAACAGCGACTGGTCCAGCGTGCCGATCACCAGGTTGAGTACCCAGACGGTGATCGCCAGCGGTACTAAAATCAGCAATCCGGTAATAAAGTATTTACGCATCGGTTTCTCGGTAATGGCCACGGGCTGCGGCTTGCGCCACAGTGCTTCAGTCCGCTTTCGGCGCGGCGGCCGGCGCTGCCGCTGGCGTGGCCGCGGCGGGTGCGCTGTCGGCAGCCGGCTTGGCGCTCTCGGCAGGCCCGGTCGGGATGGCGGTGGTCGGCGCCGTGCCGCCACGGAAATCGGTGGCGTACCAGCCGGTGCCCTTCAACTGGAAACCGGCGGCGGTCAATTGTTTCTTGAAACTGGGCTTGCCGCAAGACAGGCACACCGTCAGCACGGGATCGGACATCTTTTGCAAGACATCCTTGGCAAAACCACACTCTTCACAGCGGTAAGCGTAAATCGGCATCAGAACTCCGCAAAAATCATCAAAAACCCTGAATTATAAAGCTTTTCCACGGCGCTTAGCAGAAATAGCCGGGGTGGCTTCAGTCAGGGCGACGGTGCCAGGCCATCCAGCGTTCCTTGCCGGCAAACACGGCAATCGAATCGTCGACGCTTTCATCGGCCAGGCAGTCGAAATGCGGCGCCAGCAATTCAAACAGCTGCTCGCGGGCGATGCCGAACGGCGGCCCCTTGCCATTGTCGTCAAAAAAGAAATAGCCGGCCAGCATGGCGCCCGGCGCCAGCAGCTGCGCCCAGCGCGCGGCCACCTGCGGCCACATGGCGCGCGGCATGGCGCACAGAAAGGCCCGTTCATAGATCAGATCGAGCGGTGCATCGGGCTGCCAGGCAAAGAAATCGGCCTGCTCCACATGTTCTGCCCGCTGGCCCAGCACGGCGCGGGCCGCGGCCACGGCGCCCGGCGAAAAGTCGATGGCGGTGGTCTTCCAGCCATGATCGAGCATGAAGGCCAGCTCGTAGGCCGAGCCGCAGCCGGGAATCAGGCAGCGCAGCGGCGCCGGACTGCCGGCGACAAATTGCGCCAGGCGCTGCGGCACGCCACCCTGGTCCCACGGCGTGAATTGCTTGTCAAACCGCTCGTCCCAGAAGGCGGGCGAGAGCGGATCGCGGGTTTGAAAGTCAGCCATCACTCTCCTTTACAGGCGCTTAGAATGGCAGTTGATGCCAGCGCATGAACAGCTGGAAGCCCAGGGCGCCAAGCGCAAAGGCGCCGACGAAATACACGATAAAGCTCAGCAGGCGATTGGTTTGTCTTTGCTCCGCCAGCAAGGTTTTCATCAGCTCCACCTCGTTTTCGCGCGGCTCGCCGGCCACCGTCAAGGCCTGGTGCAGCAAGCGCGGCAGTTGCGGGAAGATATGCGCATAGCGTGGCGCCTCGGCGCGCATCCGTTCCATGAAGCCTTGCGGCCCCACCTGCTTGCTCATCCATTTTTCCAGATACGGCTTGGCCGTCTGCCACAGGTCCAGTTCCGGGTCCAGCTGGCGGCCCAGGCCTTCGATATTGAGCAGCGTCTTTTGCAGCAGCACCAGTTGCGGCTGCACTTCCACGTTGAAGCGGCGCGAGGTCTGGAACAGCCGCAGCAGCACCTGGCCGAACGAGATATCTTTCAAGGGACGGTCGAAGATCGGCTCGCAGCAGGCGCGCACGGCCGCCTCCAGTTCGTCGACGCGGGTTTCCTTCGGTGCCCAGCCCGATTCGATATGGGCTTCGGCCACGCGCTTGTAGTCGCGGCGGAAGAAGGCCAGGAAGTTTTGCGACAAATAATCTTTATCGTAGTCGTTCAAGGTGCCGACGATGCCGAAGTCGAGCGCGATATAGCGGCCGAACGACTCGGGCGCGATCGACACGAGAATATTACCCGGGTGCATATCCGCATGGAAAAAGCCGTCGCGGAATACTTGCGTGAAGAAAATTTCCACGCCATCGGTGGACAGCTTGCGCAAGTCCACGCCGGCCGCCACCAGGCGGTCGATCTGCGACACCGGGATGCCGTTCATGCGTTCCATCACGATCACGCTGCTGGAGCAGTAATCCCAGTACATTTCCGGCACCAGCAGCAAGTTCGACTCGGCAAAGTTGCGGCGCAGCTGGCTGGCGTTGGCCGCCTCGCGCATCAGGTCCAGCTCGTCATGCAGGTATTTGTCGAACTCGCCCACCACTTCGCGCGGCTTCAGGCGCTTGCTGTCGGCCCACAGGCGGCTGGTCCACTCGGCGGCGATATGCATCAGCGCCACGTCTTCGTCGATCAGCTTTTTCATGCCCGGACGCAGCACTTTGACGGCCACTTCCTTGCCATTTTTTAACGTTGCAAAGTGCACCTGGGCAATCGAAGCGGACGCCACCGGGTCGCGCTCGAAATGGGCGAACAGCTGGTCCGGATGAGCGCCCAAGGACTTCGTGATCTGTGCGATCGCCAGGTCGGAGTCGAACGGCGGCACCCGGTCTTGCAGGTGGGCCAGTTCTTCGGCGATATCGGGCGGCATCAGGTCGCGCCGGGTCGACAGCACCTGGCCGAACTTGACGAAGATGGGGCCCAGCTCTTCCAGGGCAAGGCGCAGGCGCAGGCCGCGCGGCGAGGACAGGTCGCGCCAGAAGATGACTGTGTCGATCAGCTTGGCGGTACGCGGTACTTTCAAGCCAGAGATGGCGATTTCATCAAGACCGTATTTGATGGATACCCGGATGATTTTTAACAGGCGCAAAAATTTCAAGATCATGTAGACACATCCGGTGAAGGTGGCAAAGGCTGGACGGCAGCATGCGCCTTTTCCAGCCGGGCAAGGCGCTTGGCCAGGCGTTCGACGTCGTCGCGCACGCGCGTAACGCCGGCGGAGTAGTCCGCCAGGTTGGCGGGCCGGATCAGCAGTGGCTGTTCTTCCAGGAAATACTCGGCCACGTTTTCCGCCAGTTTTTGCTGGCCGGCACGGACAAAGTCCACCGCATCGCGGGCGCCGGCGACCATGCGCGTGGCCAGTATCGGGCCCAGCACTTTTTCCAGGTCGTGTTCGGCATCCCAGCGCAGACCCTTGCTCAGCTGCGAGATCGCATTGGCGAACTCGGCATCGCCCTCGATCTTTACATAGGAAAATGCGCGCTCGCGGTTTTGCGCAATCAAGGGCAAATCCGACAGTTTCACGCGGATGGTGACATTGGCCGGCACATCAACAGGTGCGCGCTCCAGCATGCCGATACCGTCGACCAGCAGGCGGATCGCCACGGCGCCCGTATCGATCACGGCGAGCTTGCCGGCATGCACGGCCAGTTGCTTGCGCGCCCACGGCTCCTGCGCCAGCAAGTGGTTGATGGTGGCCACGGCAGCCAAGCTGACGGCGGCCGTCGGGGAAAGATCTGGAACAGATGCAATCATATGCTTGCGCGCCAGGCGCGCCCTTAAAAAGAAAAGACCGCCCGAAATACCTGCGGGCGGTCTTGATCTTAACATTTCAGCAGGCCAATTCCGTCAAGCATCACGCATGGCGGCTGGACTTAAGCCCAACTTCAGCAAGTTTTTACACTTGCTGGATACCTGCCAGTACCCAGCCGGTGCTGCCACTGACCGGTTTCGACATATTCCACACTTCCGAGAACGGCTCGGCGGCGGCACCTGGCGCCGAACGGATCTGGCCGATGAACTTCACGCTGGCCAGGTAATCGTTGACGCTGGTCTCGATGCCCAGCAACTCGGCGTCGATGGTGACCACGTCGGTGAAGTCCGCTTGCGCGCCACGCTCCTGGATCTGCATGCGCAGCTCTGCATACACTTCCGGCGTGGTGAATTCGCGGATATCGTTGACGTCGGCCTTGTCCCAGGCGGCCTGCAGGCGAATGAAGTTGCTTTTCGCATGGCGCAGGAAAGCGGCCTGGTCAAAATCGGCCGGCACGCCCCATTGTGCGGGCGCGACCGGCGCAGCAGGCTTGTCCAGGCCGACGCCGGACGACACCGGTTGCAGCGGCGGCAGCGGTGGAATGCGCGAACCGATCTCCGGCACATTGCCGGCCGGCGCAGGCGTATTGCCACCAAAACCGGCAAACGGTGCCGGATTGCCATTGTTCTCACGCTTGCCGCGCACCATGCGGTAGATGAAGTAAGCGGCGCCAGCCAGCAGGGCCACCATCAGCAAGGTGCTGATCATGCTGGCCAGGGCGCCGCCCAGGCCGAAATGCGACAGCAGCGCGCCCAGGCCCAGGCCCAGCAAGGCGCCGCCCAGCAAACCCTTCCAGCGGCTAGGCGGTTTGGCGGCAGCGGCCGGCGCCGGCGCGGCAGGTGCCGGTTGGGCCTGGCGCTGTGCGGCCGCTGGCGCGGGGGCCGGCGCCGGTGCGGGCGCCTGGCGGCTCACGTTCTGCGACTGGCGTCCCATGGAACGGCCACCGCCCATGGGACGGGCCAGCGCCTCGCCCAGCATGGATACGGTGGTAGCGGCCAGCATCATGCCGACCATAAATTTTTTCAGTTTCATTTCATCTCCTAATTACCAACAAACAACTTACATCTTGATGCCGGTATGCAAAGCGGCTATGCCTGCCGTCAAATTGTAGTACTGCACGCGCTCGAGGCCCGCCGTTTCCATCATCGTCTTCAGGGTTTCCTGGTCCGGATGCATGCGGATCGATTCGGCCAGGTAGCGGTAGCTTTCCGCGTCGCCGGCAATCTTCTGCCCGAACCATGGCAGCACCGAGAACGAATACAGGTCATACGGCTTTTGCAGCGGCGCCGCCACTTTCGAAAATTCCAGCACCAGCAGCTTGCCGCCCGGTTTCAGCACGCGGCGCATTTCCGCCAGCGCCACATCCTTGTGCGTCATGTTGCGCAGGCCGAAGGCCACGCTGACGCGGTCAAAATAGTTATCGGGGAACGGCAGTTTTTCCGCGTCACACAACATGGTGGGGGTCAACAGGCCGCGATTCAAGAGGCGGTCGCGGCCCACGCGCAACATCGACTCGTTGATATCGGTCAGCCAGACTTCCCCGGTCGGGCCCGCCTGCTTGGCAAACGCCTTGGACAGGTCGCCCGTGCCGCCGGCGATATCGAGCACCTTGAAGCCGGGGCGCACGCCCGCGTTGGCAATCGTAAACGTCTTCCACAAGCGATGCAGGCCGCCCGACATCAGGTCGTTCATCACGTCATATTTGGCAGCGACGGAGTGAAACACCTTGGCGACTTCGCGCACTTTATCGTCTTCTGCAACTGTTTTGTATCCGAAATGCGTCGTATTGGTCATGGTAGGCAGCCCTGTTGATTTGGCTGCATTATACAAGCGGCCAGCCCTTTACCGTACACACGCACCAGGCTGGCGTCAAGAGAAAGGCGTTTGCCTAATCGGCCTTTTCTACCGCGGCAGGCCAGTGGCGCCAGGTAATACCTGGGCCGATGCGCGCCGGAGCAAGCTCCGACTCGGGCGCCAGATGGCGGCCCATGTCGCGCTGGCGCAAGGTTTGCTCCAGAAAGGCCGTCACCACATGCTGGTTGATATTGTTGATGCGCGCGCTGTCCCAGGCGCTTTCCGCATACGCGGAAAAATCCTCGCGGTTGGCATACGCTGCCGGTGGCGGCGGATTGGGGGCGATATTGTGGCGCGCGTTCTGGTAAGCCAGCAGGTAGCGCGGCGCGTTGACAGCCTCCCGCGCCAGGCGCAGCACGCCGTCGTCAAAGCCGGCGATCGTGTCCTGCTCGCCGGCGATAAACAGCAGCGGCACCCGCAGGCCGGCCAGGGACGCACTGCTCCACAGCTGGCGCGCGCCGCCCCAGGGGGCGAATGCCACCACGGCGTGGATGCGCGGATCGGGCGCGCGCGCCACAAAGGCGGTGGTGTCCGCCACGCCCAGCGGCTTGAGGGCGGCCAGATCCACGCTGGCGCCGGCCGCCACCAGCGCGCCATAGCCGCCCATGGAATAGCCGAGCAGCGCGGTGTGATCGGCATCGACGGCGCCGGCCAGGAAGTGGCCGCTGCCCGCCTGGCTCCAGCCGGCCACCGTGTCGAGGACAACACCGTCGTCGAGCGGGCGATTCAGCAAGGTGCTGGCAAAGCCGGCCCGGTCGGCGCGCGTCGACTCCAGGTGATCGATGGCCACCACCACATAGCCTTTCGAGGCCAGGTTTTCGGTCAGGTAGCTCATCTGCAAGCGCGAGCCGGGATAGCCGTGCGAGACGATCAGCAGGGGAAACGCGCCCTTGACCGCGGCGGCGCCACGCGCGGCCCGTCCCGCAAACGTAAACGGCGTATTGGGCCGGGCCGGATTATTGGCGCCCGCGCCCAGCACATCGGTGTAGACGACGGCTTCGCGCTCGCCGGCGGCCAGCTGCGCCGGATACCAGACTTCCAGCGTCAATGCGCGGTCATAACGTGGCGCCGGATTGCTGCTGCTCGCACGCAGGATATCGAGCTGGCCGCGGTGCACGATCTGTTCGGTGCGCACGCCGACCTTGTAGGCACCGCGCGCGGCCAGCGCGGGCGCATCGGGCCGTGCGTCGCCGATCACCCAGTCGGCGGCGGCCGGCATGGATGCCGCCAGCAGCGCCAGGGACAAGACCAGCTTACGCATGCGCCCGCCCCGGCTTGGCCAAGCCCAGATGACCACGCAAGGTACTGCCCGCATATGCGGTGCGGAACAGGCCGCGCCGCTGCAGTTCCGGCACCACGCCTTGCAGGAAGTCGTCCAGACCTCCCGGCAGATGCGGCGACATGAAATTGAAGCCGTCGGCCGCCTCTTGTTCGAACCATTGCTGCATCTGGTCGGCCACCGTCTGCGCGGTGCCGATCACCGTGAAGTGGCCGCGTCCGCCGGCGATCCGTTGATACAGCTGGCGGATGGTGAGGTTTTCGCCCTGCGCCAGGCTGGTCAGCAATTGCTGGCGGCTGCGCTGGCCATCGTTGGTCAGCGGCAGTTCGGGCAGCGGCCCGTCGATGTCGTAAGCGGACAAATCGAAATTGCCGATCATGCGGCCCAGCAGCGCCAGCCCCACCTCGGGCTGCACCAGTTCCTGCAACAGGGCGAATTTATCCTGCGCTTCCGCTTCGCTACTCCCCACCACGGCAAACAGGCCCGGCATGATTTTCAACGAGTCCGGATCGCGCCCGATGGCTGCCACGCGCTGCTTGAGGTCGCGGTAAAAGGCCTGCGCCGACGGCAGCGCCGGATGGGCCGTGAATACCACGTCGGCGGTGGCGGCGGCCAGCGCGCGGCCGGCCTCGGAACTGCCGGCCTGCACCACCACCGGGTGACCCTGGGCGCTGCGCGCCACATTGAGCGGCCCGGCCACCGAAAAATGTTCGCCATGATGATCGAGGCGGCGCACGCTGCCCGGCCGGTACAACTGCCCGTTGGCCTTGTCGTTGACGGCGGCGTCGTCATCCCAGCCATTCCACAGGCCCGTCACCACATCGTAGAATTCACGCGCCCGCCCATAGCGCTCGGCATGGCCCACGTGTTGCTCGCGGCCGAAGTTCTGCGCCTCGATGGCGTTGTCCGAGGTGACCAGGTTCCAGCCGGCGCGGCCCTGCGAAATCGTATCGAGCGAGGCGAACTTGCGCGCCACGTGATACGGCTCGTTGTAGGTGGTCGTCGCCGTGCCGATCAGGCCGATATGCTCGGTGACGGCGGCCAGCGCCGACAACAAGGTCAAGGGTTCCAGCGCCGGCACGCCGTTGGTCAGCGCCACGCTGTCGGCAAAAAAGACGGCGTCGAGGCACGCTTTTTCGGCGGCCAGCACCTGGCGCTTGAAGACCTGGAACACATTGCCTTCGAGGTCGGTATCGGGATGGCGCCAGGCCGCCACATGGTGGCCGTGGCGCATCAGGAAAGCGCCTATGCTGAGCTGGCGTTTGGGGGTAGCAGTCATCTTAAAACTCCTTGCGGGCGGTGATGCCGAAGTAACGGCTGTCGTCGCGCGGCACGCCGCGGGTCACGTAGCCGGTGGAGGCGACCAGGTTGGTCGCATACGATTTGTTGGCCAGGTTTTTGGCCACCAGCGCCACCCGCCAGCCGCCGTCCGTGGACGACAGGGTCACGCCCGCGTTGAGCAGGCCATACGCGCCCTGGATAGCGTCCGGCGACTGGAACAGGTCGTACTGCGTGCGGCTTTGATAGCTGTAGTCGGCCGACAGGTCCAGCAGCAGGCCGTTGTTGAGCGGGATGCCGTAATTGGCGCGCACAAAGCTTTTCCACTTCGGCGAAAACGGCAGGGTCTTGCCATTCAGGTTGCACGAGGCGGCAGCGGCGGCCGGGCAGTTGAACTGGTCGATCTGCGCGTCCGTATAAGCCAGCGCCGCGTTCAGGCTCAGCTGCTGCGTGGGGCGCGCCGTCACATCCAGTTCCAGGCCGCGCGTGGAGACCTCGCCCGCATTGATCAGGCGCGTGACGACGGCGCCGGCCACCGTGTCATAGAAATTGGCCTGGTAGTCCTTGTAGGCGGTGTGGAAAGCGGCCACGTTGACCGTCAGGCGGCGCTGCAGCCAGCTGGACTTCAGTCCCAGTTCGAACGCGTCCGAGGTTTCGGGTTTGAGCGCCAGCGTGTCGCGCGCCAGCATATTGAAAAACACATTGTAGGCCGGGCCCTTGTAGCCGCGCGAATAGGTGGCGTAGGTGTTGATGCCGGGCGCCAGGTCATACTGCAGCCCCACCCTGCCCGAGTAGCCGTCCCTGGTGACGGAACCATCGCTTTGCACGCCCGGCTGCACACCCGCAAAGGCGGTGGTTTGCGTGGAAGTGCGCGCATGGTCGTAGGCCAGTTCGTCGCGGTTCCAGCGCGCGCCCGCGATGCCGCGCAGGGCCGGCGTGAAGTTCAGCGTGGCTTCGCCAAACACGGCATAGCTGTCGTTCTTGACGCCATAGTCGGCGCGGCCGCTGTTGACCGTGTTGGTGGTGACTATGCGCTGGTAGACTTCGCGGTCCTTGCCGTGCAGGTAGAAGGCGCCGGCCACGTAGTCGACAAAACCATCCTTGGGCGAAGCCACCCGCAGCTCCTGCGAGACCTGCGAAAACGCCACCGTGCCGATATCGCGCGTGGCCGGATACGCCGCCGTGATGCGCGACGCTTCCGCGCTGTTGCCGATCGCCGAGGTGCTCGTGTACTGCGCATTGTCCCAGTCGCGCGCGGCGCTGATCGAAGTGAAGGTGTAGCCATTCACGCGCCAGTCCACCTGGGCGGAAACACCACGGTTGGTGTCGCGTATATCGCTGGGCAGGTCGACATTGACGCTGCGGTTGTCCGGCCGCGCAATGACGGGCGCGATCGCCTGCGAAAACGCGGCGCTGGTCGATTTATACGCCGTGAAACTGGGCGAGCCGGTGCCGCGCAGGTAGTCCGCAATCAAGGTGATATCGAGGTCCTCGCGCGGCGTGATATCGACACGGGCGCGCAGGCCCTTGCGCTCGTAGCCATTCACCTTGCCGCCACCGGCATGCACGTTATTGACGTTGCCGTCGTAGTCCGCATACAGGGCGTTCAATGACGCCGCGATCACGTTCGGCACCAGCGCGCCGGAGACGCCCGCGCGCACCCTTTTTTCATTGCCTTCGTAGTAGCCGCCGTCGACAAAACCGGCCAGCTGCTGGCCCGGCTTGCGGCTGACCACATTCAATACGCCCGACGACGCGTTCTTGCCGAACAGGGTGCCTTGCGGGCCGCGCAGCACTTCCACCCGGTCGATATCGAGCAGGTCCAGGGTGGCCTGGCCGGGGCGCGCCAGCACCACGCCGTCGATCACGGTGGAGACCGTCGGCTCGACGCCGGGCGAGGTGGAAATGGTGCCGATGCCGCGCACGAAAATGGTCGAGTCCTTGTTGCCGCCCTGCTGGCGGAAGGTGGCGCTGGGGATCTCCTGCACGATGGACTCGATGCTGTTGCGGTTGGCCTGTTCCAGCCGTTCGCCATCGATCACGGTAATGGCCAGCGGCACCGACTGCAGGCTGGCGTTGCGGCGCGTGGCGCTGACCGTCACGCTCGGCACTTCATTGCCCGCCTGGACCACGCCGATGGCGGCCGCTTCGGCAACGACCGCCGCGTCGCCCTGGTCCGCCACGTCGGCGGCATGCACGCCTCCGGCCAGCAACACGCTGGAGAGCAGCAGTCCCTGTTTCAATGCCGCCTGGCTGGCGGTGCGCTTGCTATGGTTCTGTTGCATGGTATTACCCCTGTAATGGTTTGCCGGGCTTATGCGAAAAACGCATCTGTGCGGTCATGAAATCAACTTTGTCCTGCCCGGCAACTCTGCTAGACTTTTTATGGTACCGGTACCGTTTGAAGTGTCTTTGATGGCCAGATTGAAGTCAAAGAATTAAAAAAACCTTGGATATGTCTTTTAGGAATAAGCGCATGGCGGATGAAAAACCAGCAGCAAGCACGCGCAAGCGGCGTGGCTCGGGCCGCGCCACCATCCACGACGTGGCGCGCCTGGCGCAAGTGGGTTCGATCACGGTGTCGCGCTACCTGAAGCAGCCGTCGCAGGTGTCGACCGAACTTGGGGCACGGATTGCGGCGGCCGTGACGCAGTTGCACTATGTGCCCAACCTGGTGGCGGGCGGCCTGGCCTCGACGCACAGCCGCATCGTCGGCATGGTGATCCCGAATATCTCGGGCCCCATCTTTGCCAATACCATCCAGAGCTTCAGCGATACCTTGAGCGCGCACGGCTACCAGCTGCTGCTGGCGTCGAGCTATTTTTCGCAAGAGCAGGAAGAAAGCGCCGTGCGCGCCTTTCTCGGATGGTCGCCGGCGGCGCTGGTGGTGACGGGCCCTTTCCACAGCAAGGCGACGGAAAAGATGCTGGCCGAAGCGCAGATCCCGGTGGTGGAAACCTGGGACTACCGGCCGCGCCGCAAACCGATACAGGTGGGTTTTTCGAATGTCGAGGTGGGCGTGCAGCAGGCGCGCTACCTGATCGACAAGGGCTATCGCCGCATCGCCTTTGTGCAGAACAGCCTGGCGGGCGACCTGAGCGCGCTGGACCGGCGCGACGGTTATGCGCAGGCGATGAGCGAGGCGGGCCTGAAACCGTGGACTTTTATCCCGACGGAAGCCGCCCCCTTCGACGCGGGCCGCCAGGCGATCGAGGCGCTGGCGCTGCGCAAGAAGCCGGCCGACGCCATCATCTTCGCCAACGATAACCTGGCCGCCGGGGCGCTGCTGGCCGGCCAGCGCGCCGGCATCGCCATGCCAGCGCAATGCGCGCTGATGGGCTTTGGCGACTATGCGATTTCGCCGCTATTGATGCCCAGCCTGACGACGATACGCCCGCCCGCGCGCGCAATCGGCGAAATCGCCGCGCTGCGCATCCTCGAAGCGCTGGGCGTGGTCAGCAGCGACAGCAAACACGCCAACGCGCGCCTGAACCGCCTGGCGTGCGAAGTCATCGCGCGCGAAAGCGCGTAACTCCCCTACCAAGGAACAGCATGAACATCATCAAAAAAACAGGAATGGCGCTGGCATTGTCGGCGGCGTTCGTGGCCCACGCGGCCGAGCCGATCAGCATCGGCTTCCAGAAAGGCAGTGGCCTCTTGGCCGTCTTGAAAGCCCAGGGCACGCTGGAAAAAACCCTGGGCGCGCAGCAGCGGCAGGTGCGCTGGATCGAATTCCCGGCCGGCCCGCAAATGCTCGAAGCGCTCAATACGGGCAGCATCGATTTCGGCAGCACGGGCGCGCCGCCGCCCATCTTCGGCCAGGCGGCCGGGGTCGACCTGCTGTACGTGGGCGCGGAACCGGCGCCGGTCTCCAGCGAAGCGATTTTCGTGGCGAAAGATTCGCCGCTGAAAAATGTGAAGGAACTGAAGGGAAAACGGGTGGCGTTCCAGAAGGGTTCCGGTTCGCACTTTTTGCTGGTGGTGGCGCTGCAGAAAGCAGGATTGACCATGCGCGATATCGTGCCGATCCATCTTGGCCCGGCCGAGGCGCGCGCCGCCTTTGTCAGCGGCAAGATCGACGCCTGGGTGGTATGGGACCCGTATTTCGCTTCGGCCCAGCAGGCGTATGCCGTACGCGTGCTGGCCGACTACCAGGGCCTGCCGCAAGCCAACGGTTTTTACCTGGCCTCGCGCAAGTTCGCGCAGCAGTCGCCACAGGTTTTGTCAAACATGCTGGACCAGGTCCGTGCCACCGGTCAGTGGGCCGCCAGCCACCCGAAAGACATCGCCGCCCTGATCGGCCCCTTGACAGGCTTGCCGCCCGAGATAGTCGCCACCTGGCAGGCCCGTACGCGCTATGGCGCCGTGCCCGTCACGGCCGACATCATCGCCAACCAGCAGCGCGTGGCCGACCTGTTTTACCAGCAAAAGTTGATCCCGAAACCGGTCAATGTTGCGGGGAGTGTATGGGTGTGGAAACCCACGGGAAAGTGATCAGTGCTTGTGGCCGCAGCTGGGGCCATGGACGTGACCGCCCGACGACTGCTTGATCGTCATATCCGCTTTCGCATCGCGCCCGCTGTCGCCCGGAAACCCGGCGGCCGTCAGATTGTCCAGGTATTGCTGCCACAGGGTCGCCTGCTCGGCGCCCAGCTTGTACAGATAGGTCCAGGTGTACAGGCCGGAATTGTGGCCGTCGCTGAAGGTGGGCTGGACGGCGTAGTTGCCGACCGGGTCCAGGCTGTTCAGGCCCACCAGGCGCTTGCCCAGCTGCAGGGTTTCCTGGCCCTTGCCATGGCCTTGCACTTCGGCCGAGGGCGAATACACGCGCAGGTATTCGAAGGGCAGCGAAAAAGCCGCGCCGTCGTCAAAAGTAATTTCCAGCACGCGCGACTGGTTGCGTACGGTAATGCCGGTAGGCTGGGGAGTAGTTGTGCTCATGGATAAACTCTTTATGCGGTCAAGGTCAAGCGGTCAAACGGTCGATAATGGCGGTGCGCAGCGCCGGCAACAGCGCGCGGCGCGTGGCCAGCACCTCGGGCGGCGTGGCGCGCTGGACCACGGCCCAGTTCGGGTTCGGAAAATGCGCGTCGTCCTGGTAACGGGGAATGATATGCCAGTGCACGTGCGGCGTCATGTTGCCGAAGCTGGCCACGTTGACCTTTTCCGGCTGCATCACTTCGCGCACGGCCAGCTCGACTTGCCACACCACTTCCATGACATAGTTGCGCTCGCCTGGCGTGAGATCCGTCATTTCCTTGACGTGCTGGTTCCAGATCACGCGGCAAAAGCCGGGATAGGCAGGGTCGTCGACAGCCACCACCGACAGGCGGTCGCTGCGCCACAGCAAGGCGTCAACGCCCTGCTGCTGCGCAAAGCCGTCCAGCAAGCCGCACAGATCGCAAGGCGTGGCCATTACACCAGCACCCGCTCGATACCGCCATCATTGGCGCGTTTCACATAGTCCGGCATCCAGTTCTCTCCCAGCAAGTGTTTGGCGATCTCGACGACGATATAGTCGGCGGTGGTGCCCGAATCGTCATTGTAGCGCGACAGGCCTTGCAGGCAGGACGGGCAGCTGGTGAGGATTTTCACGTCGCCCGTAAAACCGTCGCCGCGCAGCTTGTCGGCGCCCTTGACCATCTCTTCTTCCTTGCGGAAACGCACTTGCGTGGAAATGTCGGGGCGCGTGACGGCCAGCGAACCGGATTCGCCGCAGCAACGGTCGTTCTTCTCGATCTTCACGTTGTCCACCGTGCTGATCAGGGAGTTGATGGTCTTGCCCGATTCCTGCAGCTTCATCGGATTGTGGCAAGGCTCGTGGTACATATAGCGCGTGCCGTTCACGCCTTCCAGCTTGACCTGTTTTTCCAGCAGGTATTCATGGATATCCATGATGCGGCAGCCAGGGAAAATCTTCTCGAACTGGTAGGTGGCCAGCTGGTCATAACAGGTGCCGCACGACACCAGCACCGTCTTGATATCCAGATAGTTGAGCGTATTGGCCATGCGGTGGAACAGCACGCGGTTATCCGTCATCATCTTTTCGGCCTTGTCGAACTCGCCGGCGCCCCGTTGCGGATAACCGCAGCACAGGTAGCCAGGCGGCAAGACCGTCTGCACGCCCACTTCCCACAACATGGCTTGCGTGGCCAGGCCCACTTGCGAGAACAGGCGCTCCGAACCGCAACCGGGGAAGTAGAACACGGCTTCCGTATCGGCCGTGGTCGTCTTCGGATTGCGGATGATCGGAATGACTTTATCGTCTTCGATATCGAGCAGCGCGCGCGCGGTTTTCTTCGGCAGGTTGCCCGGCATTTTCTTGTTGATGAAGTGGATCACCTGCGCCTTGACGGGCGGCTTGCCGGTCGATGGCGGCGGCGCCTTGGTCTGTTTCTTGGCAAATTTCTTCAGCAAATCGTGGCCCAGGCGCTGCGCCTTGTAGCCCCAGCCGATCATGACCTGGCGCGTGGCGTTGATCGTCACCGGATCGGTGGCGTTCAGGAACAGCATGGTGGCCTTGGTGCCCGGATTAAAACTCTTCTTTTCCATCTTGCGCAGCAGGTTGCGCATATTCATCGACACGTCGCCGAAGTCGATATTCACCGGGCAAGGCGTAACGCACTTGTGGCACACGGTGCAATGGTCGGCCACGTCTTCGAACTCCTCCCAATGTTTGATGGAAATGCCGCGACGGGTCTGTTCCTCGTACAAAAACGCTTCGATCAGCGACGAGGTCGCCAGTATCTTGTCGCGCGGCGAGTACAGCAAGTTGGCGCGCGGCACGTGGGTCGAGCACACGGGTTTGCACTTGCCGCAGCGCAGGCAGTCCTTGACGCTGTCGGCAATCGCGCCGATATCGCTTTGCTGCATGATCAGGGACTCGTGCCCCATCAGGCCGAACGATGGCGTATAGGCATTGCGCAGGTCGGCGCCCATGCCCGGCAAATTGAGCAGTTTGCCCTTGTTGAACCGGCCTTCCGGATCGATGCGCAGCTTGTAGTCGCGGAAGTCGCCGATCTCTTCTTCCGTCAGGAATTCCAGCTTGGTAATGCCGATACCGTGCTCGCCGGAAATCACGCCGTTCAGCGAACGGGCCAGTATCATGATGCGGCCCACGGCTTCGTGGGCGTCCTGCAGCATTTCGTAGTTGTCCGAGTTGACCGGCAAGTTGGTGTGCACATTGCCGTCGCCGGCATGCATGTGCAGCGCCACGAAGACGCGCGAACGCAGGATGCGCGCGTGAATCGCGGTCGCTTCATCGAGGATCAGCTTGAAGGCGGCGCCGTTGAAGATCTGGCGCAGCTGGGCGCGGATTTCCTGTTTCCAGGTCACGCGCACGGTGCGATCCTGCACCACGTCGAACAGGGTGGCGCCAGGCTGGTTTTCCAGGCGCGCATCGAACACGGGCAGCAAGCGCTCCATGCCCAGTTCGGCCAACTCGTTTTTCACATCGGCCAGCGGACGGTCCAGCTGGGCCAGCAGATACGTCCAGCGGCTTGTGACCTGCGCCAGCAACTGCTGCGCCTGCTCGGCGCGGTCGCCCAGCATTTCGGCGTCGTCGACGCGGTCGTCCGAGGCGTCGTCGCTCTTGCCGATCGGCAGGTTGCCCTTGTCAAAGAACTCGGTCAGGGCCGCGGCCAGCTGCAGCTTGTTCCTGATCGACAGCTCGATATTGATGCGCTCAATGCCGTCCGTATATTCACCCATGCGGTTGAGCGGAATGACCACGTCTTCATTGATCTTGAAGGCATTGGTGTGCTTGGCGATCGCCGCCGTGCGGGCGCGGTCGAGCCAGAACTTCTTGCGCGCTTCGGGGCTGACGGCGATAAAACCTTCACCGACACGGGTATTGGCGATACGCACCACTTCCGAGGCCGCTTGCGCGACCGCATTTTCATCGTCGCCGACGATGTCGCCGAACAGCGCCATCTTCGGCAGCACGCCGCGCTTCGACTTGGTGGCGTAGCCGACCGCGCGCAGATAGCGCTCGTCCAGGTGCTCCAGGCCCGCCAGGCGGATGGTCGTGTATTGCTCGCCCTTGGCCGGCAAGCCGTCCAGGTAATCCTTGATTTCCACGATCGACGGAATCGCGTCGCGCGCCTGGCCGAAGAACTCCAGGCAGACGGTGCGGGCGAACTTCGGCATCTTGTGCAGGATCCAGCGCGCCGACGTGATCAGGCCATCGCAACCCTCTTTCTGGATGCCCGGCAAGCCGGCCAGGAATTTGTCGGTGACGTCCTTGCCCAGGCCTTCCTTGCGGAATTTGCGGCCAGGAATTTCCAGGATTTCCGTCTTGAACGGCGCGTTCGGCTTGGTCGCGTCGCGCGTGCTCGGGTGGCGCCATTCCAGCTGGAAGCGCGCCAGTGCGATATCGTGGATCTTGCCCAGGTTATGGTCCAGGCGCGTGACGTCGAGCCAGTCGCCATTCGGGTCGACCATGCGCCACGAGGCCAGGTTGTCCAGCGCCGTGCCCCACAGCACGGCCTTCTTGCCGCCCGCGTTCATGGCGACGTTGCCGCCGATACACGAGGCATGCGCCGAGGTGGGGTCGACGGCGAACACGAAACCGGCCTTCTCTGCCGCTTCCGAGACTTTATTGGTGATCACGCCGGCGCCCGAATAAATCGTCGCGTATTCGTGCGTGAGGCCCGGCAAGACCGTCATTTCGACGGCGCCCAGGTTGATCAGTTTTTCCGTGTTGATCACGGCCGACATCGGCGTCAGGGGAATCGCGCCGCCCGTGTAGCCGGTGCCGCCGCCGCGCGGGATAATGGTCAGCCCCAGCTCGATACAGCCTTTCACCAGGCCGGCCATTTCTTCTTCCGTATCGGGCGTCAGCACCACGAACGGGTATTCCACGCGCCAGTCGGTGGCGTCGGTCACGTGCGAGACGCGCGTCATGCCGTCGAAGCGCACATTGTGCTTTTCCGTGTAGCGGCCCAGCACCTTGACCGTGCGCTTGCGCAGGTCATAGGTCTTGCGGAATTCGTCGCCAAAATCGGCCACCGCCTTGCTGGCGGCTTTCAGCAACAGTTCGACATTGTGGCTGCGCGCCTGCGCCACTTCCGGCGACTCGCCACTGGCGGCAACGTCGCCGCCGGCCGCGTCGATGCTCAAGCGGCGCTTGTCGACTTCGGCCAGCCGGTGATGCAGGGCATCGATCAGGCCCTGGCGGCGCTTGGGGTTGTCGAGCAGGTCGTCCTGCAGGTAGGGATTGCGGCGCACCACCCAGATATCGCCGAGCACTTCATACAGCATGCGCGCCGAGCGGCCCGTCTGGCGCGCGCCGCGCAGCTCGTCGAGCAGGCGCCACGAGTCCTCTCCCAACAGGCGTATCACGATCTCGCGATCGGAAAACGACGTGTAGTTATACGGGATTTCGCGCAGGCGGCTGGCTGCGGGACCATTGGGCGTTTCTGCCAGTAAAGCTTGGATATGTGCGGGAGCGTTCATGGAATATGGTGACGATGTGGACTGGACCCTAAAGGGCCATTTTATCTTATTGCGCCGCACCATGCGGGAACAGCCTTAGGCCGCCTAAGGTTTAAGCAGCATGCCTGCAACAAAAGCAAATATGGCAAAGCCCGTTTTTGGATGAATAAAAGTTCTATCCGGTAGCACTTTCCGCTGGAAAATGCCAACTTTCCCAAGGCCCTGCAAATTATCAGACTGCCCAATCATGGGGCAAAGGGGCGTTGCAAAACGCCCCACGGTCGACCTTCTCAGGACAGCATCTGTCCAATCCGGTGCCATACGCCATCGGGCACATACAGCAGCAAAGTGGTCATGGTCAGGTAGCGCGCGCACTTGCCGACCGCCATATAGGCCACGCTGGGCCAGAACGGCAATTTCAGCCAGCCGGCCAGGGTGCACAGCGGATCGCCCACGCCCGGCAGCCAGGCCAGCAGCATGGTCTTGGCGCCGTAGCGGGCCAGCCAGCGGAACCAGCGCGTGTCGCGTTCCTTGGCGAACGCCTGCTTGGCGCGGTAGCCCATCCAGTAGTCGACGGCGCCGCCCAGGGTATTGCCGACGGTGGCCACCGCGATGGTGGGCCAGAACAGGGCGGGGTTGGCCTTGATGACGGCGAACACGGCCGGCTCGGAGCCGAGCGGCAGCAAGGTCGCTGAAATAAAGCTGATCAGAAAGACCGATGTCAGCCCGACCTCCGGCGCCGCTATCAGTTGCAGCAGCCAGGTGATTGCGGATTCGATCATTGAACACTTCACGGTGCGGTAAGGCTCTCCATTATAATGAAGAGCAGCTTGCGCGCCGCACGAACCGTGCGGACAGGCAAGGGCTCACCGGCCCGCAGTTCCACAGAGCATGCTTGCCGCCCCGCTATCCGCCCCGGGCCAGGCATGCCGACGTACACGCTCCAGTGCACTTCCTGGCCCAGAATCACTCGCTTGCAGACTATGAACATCGACTACCTCAAGAAAATCCTGACCGCCCGCGTCTATGACGTTGCCTCCGAAACGCCGCTGGAACTGGCGCCTGCCCTGTCGCAGCGCCTCGACAACCAGATTTACTTCAAGCGCGAGGACATGCAAAGCGTGTTCAGTTTCAAGATTCGCGGCGCCTACAACAAGATGGCGCAGCTGAGCGAAGCGCAATTGAAGCGCGGCGTCATCTGCGCTTCGGCCGGCAACCATGCGCAAGGCGTGGCCCTGTCGGCCGCGCGCCTCGGTTGCCGCGCGCTGATCGTCATGCCGACCACCACCCCGCCCCTGAAAATCGAAGCGGTCAGGGCGCGCGGCGGCAGCAGCGTGGAAATCGTGCTGCATGGCGACTCGTATACCGACGCCTACAACCATGCCCTGACCCTGGAACAGGAACAAAAGCTCACGTTCGTGCACCCGTTCGACGACCCGGACGTGATCGCCGGCCAGGGCACGATCGGCATGGAAATTTTGCGCCAGCACGCGGGCCCGATCCACGCCATTTTCATCGCCATCGGCGGCGGCGGCCTGATCGCCGGCGTGGCGGCCTATGTGAAACAGATTCGTCCCGATATCAGGATCATCGGCGTGCAGACGGTCGACTCGGACGCCATGGCGCGCTCCCTGAAGGCCAAGGAACGGGTCACGCTACCCGACGTCGGCCTGTTTTCGGACGGTACGGCGGTGCGCCTGGTGGGCGAGGAAACCTTCCGCCTGGCCCAGCAATATGTGGATGAAGTGATCATCGTCGACACCGACGCCATCTGCGCCGCCATCAAGGATGTCTTTACCGACACGCGCTCGATCCTGGAGCCGGCCGGCGCGCTGGCCATTGCCGGCGCCAAGGCCTATGTGGAACGCGCCAGCCTGACGAAACACCCGATCGTCAACCAGACCCTGGTGACGATTGCCTGTGGTGCCAACATGAATTTCGACCGCCTGCGTTTTGTTGCAGAGCGGGCCGAACTTGGCGAGTTCCGCGAAGCCGTGTTCGCCGTCACCATGCGCGAACAGCGCGGCAGCTTCAAGCGCTTCTGCTCGCTGATCGGCGCGCGCAACGTGACCGAATTCAATTACCGCATCAGCGACGAAAAAGACGCCCACGTGTTTGTCGGCATCCAGATCGCCGACCGCCATGAATCGGGCGCGATGGCCAAGCGCTTCGAAGAGCACGACTTCCGCACCCTCGACCTGACCCACGACGAGCTGGCCAAGTCGCATATCCGCCACCTGGTGGGCGGCAAGAGCCGGCTGGCGCAGGACGAGCTGCTGTACCGCTTCGAATTCCCCGAGCGCCCGGGCGCGCTGATGCGCTTCCTCGACAGCATGGCGCCGAACTGGAATATTTCGCTGTGCCATTACCGCAGCCAGGGCGGCGACGTGGGCCGCATCCTGATCGGCCTGCAGGTACCGCCCGACGAGATGGGTGAATTTGCGCGTTTCCTCGATACGCTGGGGTACCGGTATTGGGATGAGACGAGTAATCCGGTGTATAAGCTGTTTTTGGGTTAGCACCAAGCCAAGTGAAAAGCTGGGGTCAGACGGGGACGCCGAGTCCGACGGGTCTGACCCCGAAATAGGCTACCATTCGTCCTTGACTGAATTTACGCCATCACCATGACCACCACCATTGATCTCGCCGAACTGTCCCCCCTGGGCAAAAGCTCCGCCTACCGCAGCGATTACGCGCCGGAACTGCTGTTTCCGATTCCGCGCCAGGGCAAGCGCGACGAGCTGGAACTGCGCGGCACCCTGCCCTTCTTTGGCCTCGATATCTGGAACGCCTACGAATTGTCGTGGCTGAACCTGCGCGGCAAGCCGCAAGTGGCCGTGGCCAAGGTCAGCGCGCCGGCCGACTCGCCCAATATCATCGAATCGAAATCGTTCAAGCTGTACCTGAACTCGTTCAACCAGACCAAACTGGACAGCCCGCAAGCGCTGCTGGCCCTGCTGAAACAGGATCTGTCGAACGGCTTCGGCGCGCCGGTGCAGGTGGAACTGACCTTGCAGGAAGACTTCGGCAAGCTGAAGATGGGCGAATTCGACGGCGTGCTGCTGGACCGCCTGGACCTGGAAATCACCGACTACACGCCCTCGCCGCAACTGTTGAAAGCGGCGCTGGACGAGGCGCCGGTGGAAGAAAAACTGGTGTCGCACCTGCTCAAATCGAATTGCCTGGTGACCGGCCAGCCGGACTGGGGCAGCGTGCAGATCGAGTATGCGGGACCGCAGATCGACCAGGAAAGCCTGCTGCGCTACCTGATCGGTTTCCGCGAACACAATGAATTCCATGAACAATGCGTCGAGCGCATCTTTGTCGACATCTTGCGCCAGTGCAAGCCGCAAAAATTGTCGGTCTACGCGCGCTACACGCGCCGCGGCGGGCTGGACATCAACCCCTGGCGCAGCAACTTCAGCACCGGCAAGCTGCCCGGCAATCTGCGCAACGCACGCCAATAAGTACTGGTCATGGCCGCCCGAAGCGCGCAGAATGATGCTTTCAGGAATGCTGGCTGTGTTTTAAAACAACGCCAGCGTTGATGATGCAAGTAACACAAAACGCTGAAAAGTCGGAAAATCGGCATTCGGCGACGGAAAAACCGGCAGGAGATTCGTTTTCAATCAAGAAATAGCTAATTCCCTTTGACGTTATTTTTTTGATAAAATGTTTGCTTCTCCCGCCAGAGTGCCCACTGCGCCGGCAGCGAGCATATACTGTTGAGAATTGGCGTTACAGGCCACACAAACAGGCCTATAATTCGGCTCGCAAGCCCTCTGCGCATTGCACCATTTCATTGAGTGTCATGACTAATCTTAGCAAAATATTATCCCTCGAAAACGTGCTCCTGGACCTGGAAGTCTCCAGCAAAAAGCGCGCTTTCGAGCAAGCCGGCCTGATCTTCGAAAACAACTACGGCATCGCCCGCTCTACCGTATCGGACAATCTGTTTGCCCGTGAACGCCTGGGCTCGACCGGCCTCGGCCATGGCGTCGCCGTGCCGCATGGCCGCATCAAGGGCACCAAGACCTTGAAAGCGCCGCTGGGCGCCTTCGTGCGCCTGGCCGAACCGATCCCGTTCGAGTCGCCGGACGGCAAGCCGGTCAGCCTGCTGTTTTTCCTGCTGATCCCCGACCATGTGACCCAGCAACACCTGGAAATCCTGTCGGAAATCGCCGAAATGTTTTCCGACGACGCCTTCCGCACGGCGCTGGCCACCGATCCGGAACCGAAATCCGTGCATTCGCGCATCGTCAATTGGCAACCCAGTCTGCAAGCGGCGGGTTAAACTTCAGGAACTCCTCCACTCCTGAAGAAAACTGCCATGTTGCAAACGCCGCTGACGATACAACGCCTGTACGACGACAATCGCGAAAGTCTGCAACTGGGCTGGTTCGCCGGCTTTCCCGGCGGCGAGCGCCTGATCTCGGGCGACGTCTCGTCGGCCGCCGACCAAGTCGGCCACTTGAACCTGATCCACCCGGGCCGCATCCAGGTATTTGGCCACCAGGAAATCAATTACTACCAGCGCCTGAAGGTCAATACACGTACCCACGTGATCGGCGAACTGATCGCCGGCGGCCCGCCCGCGCTGATCATCGCGCAAGGCCTGGAAACGCCGCCCGACATCCTCGCCATCTGCGACGAGCAGAATATCCCGCTGTTTTCCACTCCGCTGCCGGCCGCGCAAGTGATCGACTTCCTGCGCGTCTACCTGTCGAAAAAGCTGGCACAGCGCATCATCATGCACGGCGTATTCATGGACGTGTTGGGCGTGGGCGTACTGATCACGGGCGACTCGGGCCTGGGCAAGAGCGAGCTGGGGCTCGAACTCATTTCACGCAGCCACGGCCTGGTGGCCGACGACGCCGTCGAGTTCTCGCGCATCGCCCCCAACATGATCGAAGGCCGCTGCCCGCCGCTGCTGCAGAACCTGCTCGAAGTGCGCGGCCTGGGCCTGCTCGACATCAAGGCCATCTTTGGCGAGACGGCCGTGCGCCGCAAGATGCGTTTGAAACTGATCGTGCATCTGGTGCGCCGCAACGCGCTGGAAGAGGAAGTCGAGCGCCTGCCTTTCCTGTTCCCCACCGAAGACGTGCTGGGCCTGCCCGTGCGCAAGGTCGTCATCCCCGTCGCCGCCGGCCGCAATATCGCCGTGCTGCTGGAAGCGGCCGTGCGCAATACCATCTTGCAGCTGAGGGGGATCGATACCTTGCAGGAGTTCATGGAGCGGCAACGATTGGCAATGAGCGGAGACTAGGCGTTGCAAGGGCGAACCGTTAGACAGGCAATGCGTGGTGATTAAAGCCGCGGTCAAACCCCACTTTGCCCAGCCAGATCTTCATAATCAAATGCAATGATTTGCAAAGAAATTTGTTGCGGGGGCGCACAGGCAATCTTTATTGTATGATCGCGCCTATGCACATCATTCTACTTACCGGCATCTCCGGCTCCGGCAAATCTGTCGCACTCAAGGTGCTGGAAGATACCGGTTATTACTGTGTCGACAATCTGCCGCCTGCCTTGTTGCCAAGCCTGGTGCAGACCTTGCTCGACGAAGGAACCAGCAGGCTCGGTGTCGCGGTCGACGCACGCAGTGCCGAATCGCTGGCCAACCTGCCACACAATGTGTCACTGCTGCGTGCGCAGGGGCATGATGTCAAGGTGCTGTTTCTGACCGCCACCACGCACTCGCTGGTGGCGCGCTTTTCGGAAACGCGGCGCAGCCATCCTTTGTCGCATGAGTTGCTTCCAGGTGAGAATCCGGCCAGCCGCCGCACGCTGATCGAATGCATTTCGGAGGAGCGCGAGCGGCTGTCGGCGATCCAGCAACTGGGCCATGTGATCGATACTTCGGAACTGAGCGCCAACAAGCTGCGCGCCTGGGTCAAGGATATCGTCGCCTCCGAACGCGCGCCGCTGACCCTGTTCTTCGAGTCGTTCGCCTTCAAGCTGGGCGTGCCGCTGGATGCCGATTTCGTGTTCGACGTGCGGGCCCTGCCCAATCCGTATTACGACCTGGCGTTGCGGCCGCTCGATGGCCGCGATGCGCCCGTGATCGCTTTTCTGGACGCCCAGCCCAGCGCGCTGGAACTGTTTGCGGATATCCGCGATTTCGTGGAAAAGTGGCTGCCGTCGTTCAAGTCCGACAACCGCAGCTATCTGACGGTCGCACTCGGCTGCACGGGTGGCCAGCACCGTTCGGTGTATATGGCGGAACACCTGGCGCAGTATTTTGCCGACCGCGAACGGGTCGTGCTGCGCCACCGCGAGCGTAACTGAGCCGGAAAAATGGGCGCAAAAAAGGGCGCGAAGATAAAACAGCGCGCCCTTAGTTGATCACAACAATCTGGAGCGGCAGGCCTAGACGGCGGCGGCTTCTTCAGGAGTGTTGTCTGGCAGATGCTTGATCGCCTCTTTACCGTGCCCTTGCACTTTGGTTTTGTACTTCATCACTTGCCGGTCCAGCTTGTCGATCAGGCTGTCGATCGCGGCATACAGGTCTTGCGCCAGGCTTTCCACGTAGACGGTCTTGCCGCTCAGTCGCAGATTCACTTCGGCCTTCTGGCGTTTTTCTTTCTCTTTGAGGTTGTCGACGGTCAGAATCACGGCAATATCGATAACGTGATCGAAATGGCGTTTCACGCGCTCCAGTTTGGTTTGTACGTATTCACGGATGGCTGGTGTCACTTCGAGATGATGTCCGCTGATGGTGAGATTCATACACACTCCTAAAGATGATCGGGTTCGTGCGGTGTCCATCGTTCCGGCCCGCAGAGGAACCGAAAAAACTACAAAGACTTACGCAGACTCACTGGCGGAATTTTCAACGCTTCCCGGTATTTGGCAACAGTACGTCGCGCAATCACCATGCCTTGTTCCCCCAGCATGTCCGCAATCTTACTGTCGGATAAAGGATTTTTAGGGTTCTCTGCTCCTGTCAATTGCACGATCAAGGCCCGTATCGCCGTCGATGACGCCTCCCCTCCTGCTTCGGTGGCGACGTGGCTGCCAAAGAAATACTTCAACTCAAACATTCCATGCGGGGTCAGCATGTACTTTTGGGTTGTTACCCGCGAGATAGTACTCTCGTGTAAACCCAGTGTATCAGCTATTTCGCGAAGCACAAGTGGCCGCATGGCAACTGCGCCGTGCGAGAAAAAATCCTTTTGCCGTTCCACGATCGCCTGCGCCACGCGCAGGATGGTGTCGAAGCGCTGGCGCATGTTCTTGATCAGCCACTTGGCTTCCTGCAACTGCGCACCCATGCCGCCTTCGCCCTTGCCCTGCTTGAGCAGGTTGGCGTACATGGCGTTCACGCGCAGGCGCGGCATGACGTCATTGTTGAGCGATACCTGCCAGCCATTGCGGGCCCGCTTGACCACCACGTCCGGCACCACGTAATCGGACACGTCGGAAGCGAACACGGCGCCCGGATGCGGGTTGCACAAGCGAATCACGGTCTGTGCTTCGCGCAAGTCTTCATCGTCGCAGTCGAGGGCTTTCTTGAGCTTGTTGAAGTCGCGCTGGGCGAACCAGGTCAGGTGTTTCTCGACGATGTTCAAGGCCATGCGCCGCGTCACCAGCGCCACCTGCGGCAAGCGTTTGATCTGCAGCGCCAGGCATTCGGACGCATTGCGCGCACCCACGCCGGCCGGGTCGAAACTTTGCAGCAGCGACAGCGCCGTGCGCAGCTCATCCGCATCGACTTCCAGTTCTTCCGGCAGGCGCGCCAGGATATCGTCGAGCGGCTCTTCCAGGTAGCCATTGTCGTCGAGCGCATCGATGATCAATTCCACCAGCGCGCGGTCGCGCAGCTCCAGCACGGTCACGCGCATCTGTTCCATCAGGTGTTCGCGCAAGGTGCAGTGATGGGCCTCCAGTTGCGGACGGGAATCCTCGTCATCGGGCGCCTTGCCGCGGCTGGCCTCGTTCCAGTCGCTGTCGCCGCCCTCGGACGCGGCCGTGCTCTCGCCGCCATCGCCGTCAAACGACTCCGCTTCGGCGGCTGGCGCCGGCGCTTCCTGGCCCGGCGGCGCCGGTGGCGCTTCGCCGGGGGCGGCGGTCGAACTCAGGGCGCCATCGGACAGCAGGCGCAGCGAGCGGTCGAGCGGATCGTCGAGCCGTTCCAGCAAGGGATTATCGGTCAGCAATTGCTCCAGCTCCTGGTGCAATTCCAGCGTGGACAGTTGCAGCAGGCGTATCGATTGCTGTAATTGCGGCGTCAGTGCCAGGTGCTGCGAGGTGCGCAGTTGCAGGGATTGTTTCATTGGCTTACATGCGGAAGTGTTCGCCCAGATACACCCGGCGTACCGACTCGTTGGCGATGATGTCGTCGGGCCGGCCCGACGCCAGCACCGAGCCCTGGTTGATGATGTAGGCGCGGTCGCAGATGCCCAGCGTTTCGCGCACATTATGGTCGGTGATCAGCACGCCGATATTGCGTTCCTTCAAAAACCGCACGATGCGCTGGATTTCGATCACGGCGATCGGATCGACGCCGGCGAACGGTTCGTCGAGCAGCACGAAACGCGGGTCGGTGGCCAGCGCGCGGGCGATTTCCACGCGGCGCCGCTCGCCGCCCGACAGCGACAGCGCCTGGTTTTCGCGCAGCTTTTCAATTTGCAAGTCGGCCAGCAGTTTGTCGAGGCGTTCTTCGATTTCGGCCTTTTTCAGGGGCCGGCCGTCGACTGTCTGGATTTCCAGCACGGCGCGGATATTGTCTTCCACCGTCAGCTTGCGAAACACCGACGCTTCCTGCGGCAGGTAGGACAGGCCCATCTGCGCGCGGCGGTGGATCGGCAGGCTGGAAATGTCGACGCCGCTGATATCGATGGTGCCGCCATCGGACGGCACCAGGCCGACGATCATGTAGAACGAGGTGGTCTTGCCGGCGCCGTTCGGACCCAGCAGGCCCACCACTTCGCCGCATTCGACTTGCAGCGACACATCATGCACGACTTGCCGCTTGCCATAGGTTTTCTGCAGCCCCCGCACGATCAGGGTGCTGCCGCAACGTACATTATTGTCCATTATTTCTTCCCTGGCGCAGGCGCGGCGGGGGCTTTCTCCGCCGCCGGCTTGTTCTTCGGCTGGATCACCATGCGCACGCTGCCGGCGCCGGGGGAACTGGTGCCGCTGTCGCTGTTTTCCATATTGAATAATTCATTGCGGCTGTCATACGAAATGAAGGCGCCGTTGGCCACGTCGGTCGGCTTGACGCCTTGCAGGCGCGTCAGCTTGGCCTTGGAAAACAGTTTCACGACTTCCGTCTTGTTGTTGTATTCCACCCGTTCCGCTTCGCCTTCCACCCACAGGTCGCCTTCGCCGTCGCGCTTCTGGCGAAAGGTGGCCAGCTTGCCCGCCTCGCCCCAGAAAGTGATGAACTGGTAGCCCTGCGGATCTTCCGTGATCAGGGCGCGCCCCGCCTTCATGGTCAGGGTGCCCTTCACCAGCACCACGTCGCCGGTCAGGGTGCGGGTCTGCTTGATGTCATCGACCTGGCCGCGCTGGGCGGTGATGACGGCTTCCTTGTCCGAGTCGGCCTTTTCGGCATGGGCGCTGCCCATCACGGCCAGGGAAAACAAGCTCAACAGCAAGATTTTTTTCATTTTGATTTGGTCCTCTTTATTTATTTGGCCGGCACGGCTTTGCGCGGCGGAATCACGATGCGCACCGAGCTCGGCACTTCCACCACGCTGGAGGCATTGTTGGCCTTCAGGCCCACGCCGGTCACGTGCGAACGCCCCGACAGCAGGTCGACCGGCACGGCCGACTCCATCCGCTCTTCATCGGGAAAGATCGTCAGCGCCTCGGTCTTCAGCGTCATGTTCTGGGTTTTGGGACCGGCCACGCGGTCGATCACGACATTGCGCGACAATTGCAGCCGCGTATTGCCCTGGTCGATATGCGCCAGCTCGGCCGTCATGTTCAGGGGCGGCACGCCCGGGCTGATCTTGCGCACGAAAGGCTGGTCGATATCGGAGGAATCGTCGGCCGGGTAATGCGTGAGCTTGGCGCCGGAGACGATATAGCTTGGTTTACCCTGCAAGTCCATGCGCACCAGGCTGAAATTGGTAACGAAATAATCGGGCTCATCCAATTTCTTGCCGGCACTGACGTCCTGGCTGCTCTTGTTCATCACTTCAAGCAGCCAGAAGCTGCCCAGCGCCACCGCGACGGCGCCCAGCACGGTAAAAATCATGCGCCAGCGATGGGCGCCTTCTGGCTTACGCATAGTGTTTCACTCTCAAAAATAGGCCTGCTCCGCTGGAGCGGCACACCGGCATCAGATGACCTTCGCCTGGGTCAGGTCATGGATATGCAAGGCGCCGACCAGCTTGCCGTCAAGGTCGACCACCAGCATCTGGTTGATGCGGTGCTGTTCCATCACGGCCACCGCGTCGACGGCCAGGCGGTCGGGCGCGATGCTGCGCGGCTGCGCATGCATCACGTCGCGGATCGCCACTTGCGTGAAATCCTGCACGCGCTCGAACATGCGGCGCAGGTCGCCATCGGTAAATACGCCCACCGGACGGTCATCCGCATCGACGATGGCCGTCATGCCCATGCCCTTTTTCGTCATTTCTTCCAGTGCCTGCAGCAGCGAGGCATCCGCCGGCACTTTCGGCACCCGTTCGCCGCTGCGCATCACGTCATGCACATGCGTCAGCAGGCGCCGGCCCAGCGCGCCGCCCGGATGCGAACGGGCAAAATCTTCTTCCTTGAAGCCGCGCAGGTCCAGCAGCGCCACGGCCAGCGCGTCGCCCAGCGCCAGGGTGACGGTGGTGCTGGCGGTCGGCGCCAGGTTCAGCGGACAGGCTTCTTTTTCCACCGAAATATCGAGGTGGACGTCGGCCAGTTGCGCCAGGCTCGATTGCGGCTTGCCCGTCATGGCGATCAGCACGCCGCCCATGCGCTTGACGACCGGCATGATGGCCATCAGTTCGGCCGATTCGCCGGAATACGAGATGGCGATAAAGGCGTCGTCCGAGGTGACCATGCCCAGGTCGCCATGGGCCGCTTCGGCCGGATGGACGAACATGGCCGGCGTGCCGGTCGAGGCCAGGGTGGCGGCGATCTTGCGCGCGATATGGCCGGACTTGCCGATGCCGGACACCACCACGCGGCCCTTGCATTCGAGCAGCAGCGCCACCGCGCGGCCGACGCTGTCGTCGGTGGCCAGGCGGGCGTGCAGCGCAACGATGGCGTCCGCCTCGATCTGCAAGGTGGTGCGGGCCAGCGCCACGGCGCGCTCGCTTGTGGCTTTCATGTCACTTCGATCAAAAGCTTTCTGCATTGTTTTTTCATGGGTTACACTCATGCCCAAAGTATAAACGAATTAGGAAAGCAAAAAACTTGCCAGTCACAACAAACAACGATTTCCACTGACCACCCCGGGCAACCCATGTTTTCCTCGCTAGAATTGACCCTGATGTTACTCGGCAGCGCCGTGCTTGGCGTGGTTGCTTTCAGAATGTTGCACTTGCCCCCCATGCTCGGCTACCTGGCGGTCGGCATCATCATCGGCCCCCATGCGCTGGGCCTGGCTGCCGAGAATGAAGCGAGCCATACCCTGGCCGAATTCGGCGTTGTCTTCCTGATGTTTTCCATCGGGCTCGAGTTTTCCCTTCCCAAGTTTCTTGCCATGCGGCGCATCGTTTTCGGCCTCGGCATGGCGCAGGTGGTCACCACCATCGTCGCCACCGTCGTCTTCGGCTGGTTCGTCGGGCGCTACCTGTCGGCCTACTTCCACCTCAGCTGGCAGGCCGCGTTTGCCCTGGGCGGCGCGCTGGCCATGTCGTCGACGGCCATCGTGTCAAAAATGCTGACAGAACGGCTGGAGCTTGAAAGCGAACACGGCCGCAAGATCATCGGCATCCTGCTGTTCCAGGACCTGGCCGTGGTGCCGCTGCTGATCCTGATTCCCGCGCTGACCAAAGACTCCGACAACCTGGCCGAAACCCTGGCCTGGGCCGGCGCCAAGGCCGTGGTGGTGCTGATCCTGCTGCTGTTCCTGGGGCAAAAAATGGTGCGCGGCTGGCTGACCATCGTCGCCAAGCGCCGCTCGCAGGAACTGTTCATGCTCAACCTGCTCTTGATCACCCTAGGCGCGGCCTGGATCACGGAACGGGCAGGCTTGTCGCTGGCCCTGGGGGCTTTTGTCGCCGGCATGCTGATCTCCGAGACCGAATTCAAGCACCAGGTGGAAGAGGATATCAAACCTTTCCGCGACGTGCTGCTGGGCCTGTTTTTCATCACGGTCGGCATGCTGCTCAATATCCGCGTGGTGATCGACAACTGGTGGCTGGTGCTGCTGCTGCTGGGCGCGCCCGTGCTGCTGAAATTCGCCCTGATCGCCGGCCTGGCGCGGTTGTTTGGTTCCAGCAACGGCGTGGCCCTGCGCACCGGGCTGGGGCTGGCCCAGGCCGGCGAATTCGGCTTCGTGCTGCTCAATCTGGCCGGCGGCATCAAGCTGATGGACCCGTTCGTGGTGCAGGTGGTGCTGGCGGCGATGGTGCTGTCGATGCTGATCGCGCCCCTGCTGATCGCGAAATCGGACGCCATCGTCATGAAGCTGGCCGCCAATGACTGGATGATGCAGTCGCTGGCGCTGACGAAAATCGCCACCCGTACCATGGCGGCCCAGAAACACGTGCTGATCGCCGGCTTCGGGCGCAGCGGGCAAAGCCTGGCGACACTACTGACGGAAGAAAAGATCGAGTACCACGCGCTGGACCTGGACCCGGAACGGGTGCAGGAAGCGCAGCTGGCCGGCGCCCATGTGTCGTACGGCGACGCGGGCCGGCGCGAAAGCCTGGTGGCGGCCGGCATTTACCGGGCCAGCGCCGTGGTGATTACCTATGCCAACACGCCGGCGGCCCTGCGGCTGCTGCATATGGTCAATGAACTGGCGCCGACCCTGCCCGTCATCGTGCGCAGCTACGACGACAGCGACCTGGACCTGCTGCGCGACGCGGGCGCCACCGAAGTGGTGCCGGAACTGATGGAAGGCAGCCTGATGCTGGCCTCGCACGCGCTGATCATGATGGGCGTGCCGTTGCGCCGCGTGGTGCACCGGGTGCAGGCGGCGCGCGAAGAGCGCTATGCCTCGCTGCGCGGCTATTTCCACGGCGCCAGCGACGCCGGCGACGACGCCGAGCTCGAACGCCTGCATTCGGTCACCGTCGGCGATGGCGCGCGCTGCATCGGTTTCCCCTTGAGCACGATCGACATGGCGGCCTGCGGCGCGCTGGTGACCACCATCCGCCGCGGACGCAGCCGGCTTGCCGTCACGCCCGAGACGCAGCTGGCCAGCGGCGACGTGGTGGTGCTGCGCGGCACAGCCGACGCCGTGGCCAAAGCGGAAACCTTGCTGCTGAAATAATCAGCTTGCCGAGGCGCTGACCACCAGATTGCGGCCATTCGCCTTGGCCTGGTACAGGGCCTGGTCGGCGTGCGCCACCAGCTGCTGCGCCACCACCTCGATCGGCAACTGGTCCGATTGCGGCGGCAGGCTGGCCACGCCGATCGACACGCTGACCGACGCTTGCGCGGCCGGCAGGTCGAACGGCACGCCGGCGATGCTGGCACGGATGCGCTCGGCAACAAAAGTAGCGCTGTCGAGATCGGCATCGATCAGCAGCACCACGAATTCCTCGCCACCGAAGCGCCCCAGCGCGTCGGAGCGGCGCAATTCCTGGCGGATGCGCGCGGCCACTTCGCGCAGCACCTCGTCGCCGCCCTGGTGGCCATGGGTATCGTTGACCTTCTTGAAGTGGTCGATATCGATGTACATGCAAGCGATGCAATATTGCTGGCGCCGCGCGCGGGCGATTTCTTCCAGCAGGCGCCGGTCGATGTAGCGGCGGTTGTAGACGCCGGTCAGCGCATCGGTCAGGCCGATATATTTCAGCATTTCATTGCTGATCACGTTTTCCAGGCAGATCGCGATAATCGACGCCATGTGCTTGACGAAGTCGGTGCCCAGCGCCGGCGTAAAGCGCGCGCTGTCGCTGCTGGCCAGGTTCAGGCTGCCGATCAGCCGCTTGTTGCGCAGCAAGGGCACCAGCGCCACGCTGCGCAGCACCAGCTCGCCAACGGTCGCGCTGGCCGGAAAGCGCGCGCCGTGCACGGCCGCATCGAACGGCCCCAGCAGCGGCAGCGGCGGCCCGCCTTCGCCAGCCGGCGTGAACCCGAGCTCTTCGGGGTGTTGCACGAACAGCATTTGCGGAAATAGGCTGAAATCGACGCCCAGCTTTTCCATCACCACCAGGATATCGTCGCCCTCGTCGACCAGGCTCAGGGTAACGCCGTCGAGCTCGGACACCACGGGCAAGGTGCGAAAAATGGTGCCGATCAGTTCGGGAAAGGTGGCGGCGCCGACGATTTCCAGGTCGAATGCCTGGTGGCGGCCCATGATGTCGTGATTGCGTTCCAGTTGCTCGAGCAAGTAGGCCATGCGCGCGCGCAAGGCCTGGTTTTCCGCTTCCAGGCGGGCGAGCGAAGCGGCCTGGCTCCTGGCATCGCTGCCCTGCTGGCCTGACACTGGCGATATCGGTTGACTCATATAAACCTCAAACCCTTCTGTGCGGCCACTACGCTTAAAACGCCAGTTCGAAACCGACTTCCTGGCCCACCACGATGGGTTCGTCGCCGCCGTTGGTGACGATGGCGTTCATGCCGAAGCAGATCGCGCCGTCGAGCCCGGGCTTGGCCCGATAATGCATGACATCGAGCGGGTCCGGTCCCGGCACGCCCGTGGCCTGGTCGACCGATGGAATCGGGCAGCGCGGGCAAGGCTTGACGGGTTTCAGGGTGGTGGCGCCAAACTGCAGCTCGTCGGCGTAATCTTCCTCGAAAGCGCCGATGCCGTCGAGTACCAGGTTGGGCCGGAAACGGTTCATCGGCAACGGCGCGCGGCCGGCCGCATGCAGTTTCTCGTTCACATCATCGAGCGAGGCCACGCTGGCCACCAGCAGCGGATAGCCGTCGGAAAACAGGGTGGGCGCGGCAATGCCGCCGGTCCACTTGGTGCCGGTGGTGCGCACCACGTCCGGGTGGAAGCGCGCCAGCCGGCACGGCACGCCGATGGCGTTGGAAAACCAGGCGGCCGTCACCTCGTCGCAATCATAGGCGCGTACCTGCTCATCCCACAACTGGACTTCCAGCATGGGCGCCAGCTGCGGATGCGGCAGGCCCAGTTCGATTTCCAGGCGCAACATGCCCGGCGCGCGCAGTTCCAGGGTGGTGGCCTTGATGGTAGGCACGATCAGCGCCATGCGCGGATGTTCGCGCTGGGTCAGGAAGCGGCCCTCGGCATCGACCACCATCCACTCGCGGTCATACACCTGTTCGCTCATCAGGCCGGAGGCGGTGAGCACGGCTTCGCGCAGGGCGATGCCGGCGCACGATTTGATCGGATAAAAGGTAATCTCGGACAGGATAGCCATGCGCCACGGGCAGCGCCGCAGCCGCTGCCGATTCATTGTTCAGGGGCGAAGTATGGCAGCAAAGCGGGCCAGCGTAAATCTGCCTGATGAGGCAAATGTGGCGCCGGCCCGGCAGGCCATCAATAGGTGTAGAAAATACGCTGGATTTCCTGCGTACTGTTGGTCTTGGTCAAGGCCAGCATCAGCAGGATGCGGGCTTTTTGCGGGTTCAGGGTGTCCGACACGACACTGTCGAGCTCATCGTCATTGGCTTCGCCATTGCGCGCCACGATGCCCTGGCCCACGCGGCTGGAACGCACGATCAGCACGCCCTTCTGGCGCGCCTCGACCAGCGCCGGCTTCATCTGCGCCGCCACGCTGCCATCGCCGACACCGGCGTGGATGATGCCCTTGGCGCCGGCGGCAATAAAGGCGTCCATGCCGATGCGGTTCATGTTGGCGTAGCCATACACGATATCGACTTGCGGCAGGGAATCGAGCTTGCTGATGTCAAATTCCGCTTCCAGCGTGTGCTTGCGCGTCGACTGGCGGTAAAAGAACGGTTTGCTGCCCTGGATATAGCCCAGCATGCCCAGTTCGGTCGACTTGAAGGTGTCGGTGGTCGAGGTGTTGGTCTTGGTCACTTCGCGCGCGCCATTGATCTGATCGTTCAAGGCCACCAGCACGCCCTTGCCGACGGCTTCCTTGCTGCCGGCCAGCAGCACCGCGTTGTACAGGTTGATCGGGCCGTCGGCCGAGATCGCCGTCGACGGGCGCATGGCGCCCACCACCACCACCGGCTTGTGGCTCTTCACGGTCAGGTTCAGGAAATACGCGGTCTCTTCGATGGTGTCGGTGCCGTGCGTCACGACCACGCCGTCCACATCCTGCGAAGCCAGCAGCACATTGATGCGCTTGGCCAGCGTCAGCCAGTGTTCATTGCCCATGCTTTCGCTGGCGATCTGGAAGACTTGCTCGCCTTTCACGTTGGCCACTTTTTTCAGTTCCGGCACGGCCGCGATCAGGCGCTCGACGCCGACGGTGGCCGAGGTGTAGCCGACGGTGGTGGTGCTGTCGGCGCCGCTGCCGGCGATGGTGCCGCCGGTGGCCAGGATCACCACGTTCGGCAATTTGACGGCTGCCTGCTGCGCGCGCGCGGGTGCGGCGGCGACAAAACTCATCATCAAGGTGGCCAGCATCAGCTGTGCACAAGACTGGAATTTGCGTGAAAACATGGTGCTCCTGTTGGTGATATGGCGAAGATGACAAAGTGGTGAGCAAATTATATGTCATCGCTACCGCCTGCCAGGGACGATTTCGCCGGCGGCAAGCGTGTGCGCCCGCCGATGCGCTACAGTAGTCTCATTCCGACAACCTTGCCGCCGCCATGCCCCTGCCACCCCGCGCCATGCCTTGCCTGCTGCTGCCCTGCCTGCTGGCATTGGCCGCCTGCGCCACCCAGGCCGAGCTGCGCATGGCCGCGCAGCAGGAGCAATGGGCAGGCGAGGCGGCCCGGCAGGGACACTGGCCGCAGGCGCTGCGCACGTATGAAGACGCCATCGACAATGTCGAACTGGGCCATGGAGACGCCAGCTGGCAGGCGCGCCTGCACCAGCAAGCCGCGCAGGCCGCCGGCGCCGCCTGCCGCCCCGATGCGCTAGAACATCATGTGCGCAGCGCGACCGCGCTGTGGCGGCGGGCCGGGATAACCGCCCCGTCGACACTACCGTCGGTTGCGCAATCTTGTGGAGCACGACCATGATCAGGACTGTCACACTGCTGGCCATCGCCAGCGCCGCGCCGGCGCTGGCCGCCGAACCGGCACTGCCGCTGTGGGAAGCGGGCGTGTTTGGCGGCAGCGCCGTCACGCCCGCCTATCCGGGCGCCAGCGACCATTCGACGCGCACGCTGGCCCTGCCCTATCTTGTTTATCGGGGCAAGGTGCTGCGCGCCGACCGCTCGGGCGTGGGCGCGCGGCTGGTCAATACGGACCGCACCGAATTCGACGTCGGCTTTGCCCTCTCGCTGCCGGCCAGGTCCGACGATGTGCCGGCCCGGCGCGGCATGCCGGACCTGGGCACCCTGGTGGAATTTGGCCCGCGCCTGAAAATCAAGCTGGCCGAACCATCGCCGAACAGCCGGGTGCGGCTGGAACTGCCGCTGCGCGCCGTGATCGAGGCGCGCGGCGGCCTGCACCGCCAGGGCGCCACCTTCGAGCCGCGCCTGGCCTATACGCTGGCCGACCCGCAGGGGCGCTGGCATGTGGACACGGCCCTCTCCGCCGTGCTGGGCAATCGCGGCATCAACGATTATTTCTATGGCGTCGAGCAGCAATTTGCCACGCCTGGCCGTCCCGCCTATGCGGCCAAAGGCGGGCTGATGCTCACCCGCCTGGGCCTGGGCGGCTCCTACCTGCTGCACCGCGACTGGCGCGCGTTTGCCTTTCTGCGCTACGACAATTATTCAGGCGCCGCCAACCGCGACAGCCCGTTGCTGCGCCAGAACAGCGGCACCTCGGCCGGCATCGGACTGATGTGGACGTGGAAGCGATCGAGCCAGCCGGCATGGGATGGAGACGAATAAATTACAGCCAATCATCTTCCAGCTGGTGCCGTACGGCCAATATCGTCACCGTCCGCTCCTCCTCGATTTCAAGCAGGGCAACATAGCCGGCGGCGCCAAACAGAATCAGCAGTTCGCGCAGGAAGGGGTTATCGGCTCTGATCTTGCGGTAACTGAACGGCGATAGCTCCAGGCCACGGATGGCGTGACGGATGGCCTCCAGAGCACGCTCGGCGACGGCAAAACCTGCATTGTCACGCTGCAAGAGGAATGCATACAGCCGTAGCAGGTCGTCTTCGGCATGGGACGTGAAGCGGACGGCAAAGCGGTCCGCAAGACTCACTCGACGGCCTCGGCGTCAGCCTTGGCCCTGGCTTCGGCCAGCATGGTCTCCAGTTTGCCCAGTACCGCATCGGCACTGACATAGCGACCGGTGCGCGCGGCCTCGTCGCGTGCGGTCAGACCACGCGCAACGAATTCACGTTGATGCTGCCGGCGTAAAATACTGTCGCGGATCGACTGCTCGATAAAACCCGAAATGGTCTCACCATGCTGCAGATTATCTTCCGCTGCTTGCCGCAATGCCGGATCCACACGCAGGGAAGGAAAGGTCGCTGTTTTCATGAATACTCCAATGCATTGCATATGCGATGCATTGTGTACCCATTTTTCTCAGGATGCAAGCACCCGCGCGCATGTCCGGCGCAATGCAGACACTATCGATAGCCAGGGAAGACCGTGCTGGCCGGCCGGGTTTCTGGAAGGATATATACGATGCCATCGGACTGCTTGAACGACGGACTGACGACGCCCTGGTAAAACTTGGGCGGCACATTGATGCAGCCATACGAGATGCGGTTGTCGAGCGGCGTGGCGCTGGCCAGGCGCTGCAGCCGCTGTTCGCGCGGATTGCTGGTGACCACCGGATGCAGGGAAATGGCGGCGTCGTAGTCGACCCACAAGATTTCGCCGCCGTGCAGATTATGGCCCAGCGAGGCGACAAAACGGCCGGCCGGCGTGGTGCGCTCCTCGGGCCGGATATCGGCCAGCTTGCGCGTGCCGATGCCGGGCGCCGAGTCGTCTCCCGACGACTGTCCCAGCAAGGCGGCCGAGGCGCCGCGCAGGCTGCCGTCGGCATGGAAGACAAACACCTTGGCGCCGTGCTTGTCGATAATGACGAACGGCAGCCGGCCGTTATCGCCGGAATCGACGATCCAGTCCGCCAGCCTGCTCGCTTCGGCAGACGCCGGCTCCAGCTTGAAGTCGGCCCGCCCGGCCGCCAGCGCGCAAGGCGCCGCAGCCAGGGCGCCCAGGGCCAGCAGCATGCCACCCCATCGCCCGGCCATCAGTTGCGGTCCTGTTTGCGCGGATGCACGACCGGCACATACGGCGCTGGCGGCGCTTCAATCGGCGTGACCGGCGGCGCTGGCGGCGTCACTACCGGCACCGGCGGCAACACCGGCGGTACCGGCGGCGGCAGCGCGAATCTCGCACCAGGCGGCAAGGCCGGCGGCACCACCACCAGCGTCGCGATCGGCGGCGGCGCAGGCGTCACATTATTCGGCGGCACGACTACCGGCGGCACGTCCCGTACGGGTGGCACCAGGACTGGCGGCACGACCACGACCGGTGGCACGACCACTGGCGGCACCACCACGACTGGCGGTACAACGACAGGTGGCACCACCACTGGCGGCACAACGACGACCGGCGGCACGACTACCACGGGCGGCACCACAACCACAGGCGGTACCTCGACTACCGGCGGCACAACCACCGGCGGCACCACAACCACGGGAGGGACCTCGACCACCGGCGGCACAACCACCGGTGGCACCACGACCACGGGCGGAACTACAACCGGCGGAACCACCACTACGGGCGGTACCTCGACTACCGGCGGCACGACCACCGGCGGAACCACAACCACGGGCGGGACCTCGACTACCGGCGGCACTACGACCACGGGCGGTACCTCGACCACAGGCGGCACGACCACCGGCGGCACTACAACCACGGGCGGGACCTCGACCACAGGTGGCACAACCACCGGCGGCACCACGACCACGGGCGGGACCTCGACCACCGGCGGCACGACCACCGGCGGCACCACGACTACGGGCGGTACCTCGACTACCGGCGGCACGACCACCGGCGGCACAACGACCACGGGCGGTACCTCGACTACCGGCGGCACGACCACCGGTGGTACCACGACCACGGGCGGGACCTCGACCACAGGCGGCACGATCACCGGTGGCACCTCGACCACCGGCGGTACTACAACCACAGGCGGTACCTCGACTACCGGCGGCACCACGACCACAGGCGGTACCTCGACCACCGGCGGCACCACAACCACGGGCGGCACCTCGACCACCGGTGGCACGACCACCACTGGCGGGTCAACCACTACCGGCGGTTCGACCACCGGCGGCACGACAACCACTGGCGGATCAACCACCACCGGCGGGTCGACGATCACCGGCGGCACCACCACCGCAGGGGTCACGGCCAGTGCGCCATTCACATAGGTGATCGCATAGTTCGACGGCGTAAAGGTGCCGCCGGCCGCATTGCCGGGCGTAATCGCATACGGTCCGGGCGCGGCGGCGTCCGCGGCGGCGCCCAGGCTGGTGCCGCTGACGCTGCCGATGCTTTCGCCGTTTTGCAGCGCGCTCGAGGTAAAGCCGCTCAGGTCCGGCGTCTCGCCGTAAGCCTTGGTGACGTTATTGGCGGTGATGCTCAACGGCGCCGGCGTGACCACCAGCGCGCCATTGACATAGGTGATCGCATAGTTCGATGGCGTAAAGGTGCCGCCCCTTGCATCGCTCGGAATGATGGCGTAAGGTCCCGGCACCGGCGCGGTGGCCAGCGTGCCGGCACTGGTCTCGGTCACGCTGCCGATGCTTTCGCCATTCTGCAGTGCGGTCGAGGTATAGGCGGACAAGGTCGGCGTCTGGCCGTAGACCTTGCTCGCATCCATCGCCGTGATCGTCAACGGCGCCGGCGTCACGGCCAGCGCGCCATTGACATAGGTAATCGTGTAGTTCGACGGCGTGAAGGTGCCGCCGCCGGCCGCGCTCGGCACGATGGCGTACGGCCCGGCGACCGGCGCGGTGGCGGCGGCGCCGATGCTCGTTTCGGTCACGTTGCCGACCGTTTCGCCGTTTTGCGTGCCGGCATAGGTGAAGGCCGACAGGGTCGGCGTCTGGCCGTAGACTTTGCTGGCATTGGCGGCCGTTACCGTCAGTGCCGCCGGCGTGATGTTGGCGGCGGTCGATGCGCTGCTGTTGACCGTGTAGTTGCTGGCGTCCGCCCCGGTCAGGCCCATGCCGGTGCCCAGCACCGCCTTGTTGTTGCCGACATTCGGGTCAGCAAAGGTGGCCGAGCCGCCGGTGTAGCTGACAGTCGCCGTATCGGCCGCCAGCACGCCGCTCAGGGTGCGGCTGGTGATGTCGGCACTCTGGTTGCCGTCGTAGACCTTGCTGGCCGCGCCGATCGAACCGAGGATGGCCAGCGCGGTGATATTGGCCGAGCTGCTGCCGCTGCCGTTGCCGAACAGCGCGAAGCGCGCCACGTCGGCGCCGCCCAGGTCATAGCCGCTGTAGGTGACGGCCTTGCCGGTACCCGCATTCTTGTCGCTGAAGGTGGCGATGCCGGGCACCAGGGTGACGTCGCCGCCGGCGCGCGGATCGCTGATGAAACCCAGGCTGGCGCCATTGCTGGCGTCGTAGACCTTGTTCTCGGCGCGGGCGAAGACCCAGGCGCGCGCGTCGAGCGCGCCGACCACCTTGGTGCCGTAGGCGGCGATCTCGGCGGCCGTGTTGGCATAGCCGTTCGGATTGAACAGGATCACCGTGTTGGCGCCGCTGACCTTGCCGATGCCGGCGAACACCACCGTGCCGCCGGACACGCCGGGGCCGGTGCCGTCATTGTCGGCGCGCAGGGTGACTTGGCCGCCATCGGCGCTGACCGCGCTGTTGATGGTGATGGTGTTGTCGGCGATCATGCTGAGCGAGCCGCCGCCATTCGCGCTGAGCGCGCCATTGATAGCGATATTGTTGGTCGCGCGCATGGCGGTGGAACCGCCGCCGTCGGTCGTCAGCGCGCCATCGATGACGATGTTGCGCCCGGCGTCCAGGCGCACCAGCGAACCGCTGCCGCTGGCCGTGATGGCCGCCGCCGAATCGAGCACCACATCGTTCAGTGCGATCAGCCTGAGGCCGGAACCGGCCGTGCTGGCGGTAATTGCCGCATTGACCAACACATCGTGGCCGGCGTTCAATTCCAGCGTTTGCGGCGTGGTCCAGGTCAGCGCGCTGCCCACCGTGATGTCATTTGTGGCGGTGATCACGCGGTTGCTGCTGGCCAGGCTGAGGGCCACCTGCGCCGGCGTTTCATCGCCGCCCGCCAGTGCGATCGTGTAGTTGACCGGATCGAGCAGCCAGGTGCCGGTCTTGCCTTTCGGCGCCAGCGTGTTGACGTACGAGTTGGCGCCGCGCACCACGGTCTTGCCCGAGGTTTCAATCAGGCCGCCATTGCCGGACAGCGCACCGCCGCGCGCCGTCAGCGTGCCGTCGAACGAGGTGATACCGTCGGACCAGGCGACGATCTGGCCGCCATTGCCGGTGGTCACCGCGTCGGCCTGCACCACCGCGCCACGTTCGATCGTGGTCGAGATGGCATGCGCCTCAGTACCTTTTCCCTGGTAATTGCCGCCAATCAGCACCGTGCCGCCGCCGGCGTCGCCGGAAGCGTCGATGGCCGACGTGCCGGTCAGCGCGATGTGCTGGCCCAGCACGGTGACCTGGCCACCGCGCTGGCCTGCGCCGCGGCCCGAGGCATCGAGCGTGCCGGCCTGCGTGACGCTGCCGCCGGCCGTATCGCCCAGCAGGCGGATCACGCCGTTGTGGTTTTCCAGCGTGCGGGCGCGTATCACGCCGCTATTGTTGACGGCGCTGCCCAGCAGGCTGCCGGCGCCTTGGGCACTGAGCATGACCTGGCCGCCGTCGGCCTGGATCAGGCCGCCGTTCTGCGCCAGCGCGCCGAGGACGCCGCGATCGACCGTAACATTGAGCAACTGCCCGCCCAGCACATCGAGCGTGACGGCGCTACCGGCGGCCAGCGCCACCATGCCGCGGTTGGCGACGATGCTGCCCTGGTTGTCGACCTTGCCGCCGACCAGCGCCACATAGCCGCCGTTCGCGTTGATCGCGCCCTGGTTGACGATGGCGCCATTGCCGTTGCCGCTGAACTGGTAGCGCCCGGCCATGAAATCGCTGTCGCTCAGGCCCAGGGTCGAGCCGACCAGGCCGCCCACGTTGACCGACGCGCCCTTGCCGAACAGGATGCCGTTCGGGTTGATCAGGAACACCTTGCCGTTGGCGCTGAGGTTGCCCAGGATGCTGGACGGATCGCCGCCGATGACGCGGTTCAGCGCCACCGAATTGCTGTTCGGCTGCACGAACTGCACGCTTTCGCCGGCGCCGATATTGAAACTCTGCCAGTTGATCGCCACGTTCTGCGTCGATTGATTGATCACCATGCTGCCCGGCTTGCTGTTGTTGATGGTGGCACCGCCGGCGGTCACGGTGCCGGCGGGCGGCAGTGCATACACATTGGCGCCGAGCGCCATCATCAGCGATACCGACAAGGTCTTCAGGGCGAACAGGGCGCCGCTGGCCGTGCTGCCGCGCACCGACGACGCGGCCTTGCCGGCGCTGCTGGTGTTTTCGGAAACGGCGGCATAGGCGCCGGTCTTTTCATTCCATATCGAGCGGTAAATGTGGTTCATGGTGTCTCTCTGTTCTGTATTGGGCGTGGTGGATGGGGCTGTGCGTGGATGGCCGCTGGCTTAGAAATACTTCACCGCCTGGATCCAGAAGCGTCCGCCCTTGTCCGGGGCCGAGGTGGCGACGGCGCCGCCCAGCTTGTGCGCGTAATAGGTACGCACCACGAAATCATTGTTGTTGGCCCAGCTCAGGCCAATCCCGGCGCCGCTCAGGGTGCGCTTGTTGTCGCCCGCCGCCCATTGGTTCTTGTTCAGCGATACGGTGCCGGTATCGACAAAACCGATCAGCTGCATCTGCCCCGGCATGCTGGCCGGCAGCGGCGGCAGTCGCAGCCGCGCTTCCAGGTTCAGCACATAGCCCTGGTCGGCATATGCCTCGCCTTCCGGATAGGCGCGCACGCCGTTGACGCCGCCCAGTTCCATGCGTTCGGACACGTCCAGGTTTTTCGACGCCAGCTGGCCATTGACGGCCGCATACAGCGACACCGCGTCGCTGACGTTTTGCAGGCGCGTCGCGCTGAAAGCCAGCTTGTGGTAGCCGCCATTGCTGCGCGCCGTCAGGGCGTCAAACGCGCGCACGTCGGCCGTCCGGATGTCGAGGTCGCCGCTGGTCAGCGCCAGCGCATAGTTGCTGATGCCGCCGCCGCCGAGATTGTCACGGTGGTCGCCAAACAGGCCGATGGTGGCGGCGCGCACTTTTTTATCGTTGACGATGGACGCCACCTGGACCTTGTCCTGGAAAGTCTTGTCGTCATACGACAATTGCGCATACAGATTGCTGTCGCGCGAACGGATCAGCGGATAACTGCCATAGATGCCGGCGATTTTCGCCGTGCCCCTGGCGTCGAGGCTGTCGAATTCCTTGCCCAGCTTGTAATCGAGCCGGCTGTAGGCGGCGCCCACCGTGGCACGGCCCACCTGCAGCTGGTACGAGGCGCGCGCATATTTCAGGCCGTCGCCAGAGGTCAGCACGCGCAAGGTCGCCACGTCGCCGAGGCCGAACGGCTGGTTCAGGTTGACGGTCGCGCCGATGCGGTTTGTGCCCGTGTAGCGGCTGCCGGCATTGTCGGCATCGATGCTGCCGGTCACGCGCTGGCCGGGCTGGACATCGACCAGCAGGTCGGAGGTGCCGGGCGTGGCGCCGGGCGCCAGGGTCGACTTGACGACCACGCCGGGCAAGTCCGACAGCAGCAGCAAACGGTTTTCCAGCGGCGCGCGCATCACCGTGTCGCCGCTTTCAATGCCGGACAGCAGCGCCCCGACCCTGCCGTCGGACATATTGGTCTGGTTCTTCAGGCCGATCTGGCCATATTGTCCTTCCAGCACCGCGATGGTCACCTCGCCCTCGCGGATATCCTGCGCCGGCAAATAGGCCTGGGCCACAAAATAGCCGTTGCGGCGGTACTCCTGTTCGATCGTCAAGGCCATGGCGTTCAGTTCGGCCACCGTCAGCGTGCTGCCCGGCTGGAATCCCGTCAGTGCCAGCAACGCAGCTTCCGGATAGGCCACGGCCCCCGTCACCCGCAAGCGCCTGACCTCGATGCTGGCGCTGGACGCGGGCGCGGCGGCCACCGGCTCGGCGCTTTGCTCGACGCGCAGGCGCGGCGCTTCCTGCTGCGGCGCCGGTGCCGGCGGAATCTGGCGCAACTGGCTGCCGGCGCTCGGCACTTGCTGCGCCAGGGCGATGCTCTGCGTGAGTGCCAACACGGCGAATGGCAGGAATTTGATATTGGACATGCTGGCCTCGGTTTTATTGGACGTTGTAGAAATGTTGGAAATTTCGTTAGTCAGATATTGCCCATTAGCAAAATTCATATCTGCCGGTTACCGCACATAGGGTTTTTTAGCGTGCCGAGGAAGAAGACGGCGAAGGCGGCGCCAGGCGCCCTGTACGGCCGTGCGTGGCGCGCGGCTGGCATGAAGTTTGTTAAAATGGCTGCTGTCGTGTGGTTTAGCAACACAGACAGCAGCGTCTTTTTGAAGAGACCATAGCGCCTGTCGCTCAATAATGTGCAGCCTGCCCTATCTCATCAGAGACGGCCGTTGCGAACCAAGGGCAGTAAGCATGAACGACATCTACCGTGCCGGCGCCGCCGCGCGCGCAGCCCAGCCTGCGCTCCTGAAAACGGGTGTATTGCAAGAAGCCATCTTCAGCAGTCCTTATTTTTCCTGCATCGCCACCGATGCGCAGGGTGTGATCCAGCTATTCAATGTCGGCGCTGAGCGCATGCTGGGCTACCAGGCCAGCGATGTGATCGACCGGATCACACCGGCCGGCATTTCCGATCCGGCCGAGGTCATCGCCCGCGCCGCGGCCCTCTCGCTGGAACTCGATACCCCGATCACCCCCGGCTTTGAGGCACTGGTCTACAAGGCGTCGCGCGGTATCGAAGACAGTTATGAGCTGACCTATGTGCGCAAGGATGGCAGCCGCTTCCCGGCGATCGTCTCGGTCACGGCGCTGCGCGATGCGGACGACGCCATCATCGGCTATCTGCTGATCGGCACCGACAATACCGTGCGCAAGCATGCGGAACAGGAGCGCGAGCTGCTCAATCGCGTGCTGAGCGACAATAGCGTCGAGCTGGAAAACGCGCGCGCGCAAGCGGACAAGGCCAACCGCGCCAAATCGGAGTTTCTGTCGAGCATGAGCCATGAATTGCGCACGCCGCTCAACGCGGTGTTGGGCTTTGCCCAGCTGATGGCGTCGGACACGCCGCCGCCCAGCGCCTCACAGCAACGCTCGCTGGACCAGATTCTCAATGGCGGCTGGTATCTGCTGCGTTTGATCAATGAAATTCTCGACCTGTCGATGATCGAATCGGGCCGGGTCGCCATGTCGCGCGAAGCGATGGCGCTCACCGAGGTCTTGCGCGACTGCCGCGCGATGATCACGCCGCAGGCGCAAAAGCGCCACATCACGCTGACCTTCCCCTCGCTCGCCCAGCCGTTCTACGTGCATGCCGACCTGACGCGGGTCAAACAGGTGGTCATCAACCTGCTGTCGAACGCGATCAAATACAACCGCAGCGGCGGCAGCGTGCTAGTGGAATGCCAACAGCATGGCGAACGGGTGCGCCTGAGCGTGCGCGACACGGGCAATGGCCTGAGCGCCGAGCAACTGCAACAATTATTCCAGCCGTTTAACCGGCTGGGCCAGGAAGCCGGCACCGAGGAAGGCACCGGCATCGGCCTGGTGGTCACCAAGCAACTGGTGGAGCTGATGGGCGGCACGCTGGGGGTGGAGAGCGAGGTCGGAGTCGGCACGCTGTTCTGGATCGAACTGGCAGCCTCATCGGCGCCCGAACTGCAGCTCGGCGAGCATGCCGGGAATATGGGCCGGGAGCCATCGGCTGACGCGCCGCTCGATGCGCCGCGCCGCAAGGTGCTGTACGTGGAAGACAATCCGGCCAACCTGATCCTGGTCGAGCAATTGATCGCCCGCCGCAGCGACCTGGGCATGCTCAGCGCCGTCGATGGCCACCTCGGCATCGCGCTGGCGCGCCAGCACCAGCCCGACCTGATCCTGATGGACATCAACCTGCCCGGCATCAGCGGCACCGAAGTGCTGGGCTTGCTGCGCGTCGATCCGCTGACGGCGCACATCCCCGTCATCGCCCTGTCGGCCAACGCCCTGCCGCGCGACGTGCGCAAAGGCCTCGACGCCGGCTTCCTGCGCTACCTGACCAAGCCCATCAACGTACCCGAATTCATGGAAGCGCTCGACACGGCGCTCAGCCTGACGGCGGCGCCATAACCTGCCCAATACGCCAGAAACAAAAAAACCTCGCCGACTGCGAGGTTTTTTTTGCGCCTGAAAAACACTGGATGCATCGGCGTGGCATCGCCGGCGAACTGATGCGCAAAATGATGCGGATGGTTCATACCCTGCGCACTGGTCCTGGATATTGCGCAAGCAAGGCGTCAGCCGTCAGCAAGGTGATGCCTTCGACCGTTGCCTGAGCTACCAGCATCCGATCGAACGGGTCTTTATGGATAGGCGGCAAGCCCTCGATGGCGACGGCGTGCTCACTAATGATGGGTAACTCGCTGTAGCCATTGTCCAGCAGCGCGCGGCGCAATACCCGCGGATCAGCCTGAAAGTCGACACGGCCCAGGCCGTGTTTGATCGAGATTTCCCACAGACTGGCGGCGCTGAAAAACAGCTCATTGCCCGCGTCTTCGATCAAGGCCAGCGCAACGGGACTCATGCGGCCTGGATCGCCTGCCGCCCATAGCAGCAAGTGCGTGTCGAGCAACAACTTCACGCATCACCACCGAACAGCGCGGCAATTTCCACGCTTCCCATCGTGTCGAAATCATCCGGCACGGTGATCTGGCCGGCAAGAAAACCCAGCCGCTTCTTCTGGCCCGCCGCTGGCGCATCGAGTGCCATGACCTTGACCAAGGGCCGGCCTGCCTTTGCGATAATGAAAGACTCGCCATTGGCTGCCTGTTCGATGAGTCTGGACAAATGCGTTTTGGCCTCGTATATATTGACTGTTAACATACTGAACTCCAATCAAACTAAGTTCAGTTAGTCTAGTCATCTTCAGCCATCAATGCAAGTTTCTTTCAGTGCTCGCCCAGTGCGGCGCGCACCGCCTGCTCCAGATGTTCAAGCCCGAACGACACATCGACCGGCTGGTCATTGAGGAAAAAGCTCGGCGTGCCACGCAGGCCCAGCTGTACGGCGGCCGCATGGTGCTCGCGCACGCGCTGCAGGTACAGATGGTCGTTCATGTCGGCATGGTAGCGCGTCATGTCGAGCTCGATTTCCTCGGCGTAGCGGGTCAGCGCGGCTTCCTTCAGATGCTGGGGCTGGCGAAACAGCGCACCATGCATCTGCCAGAACTTGCCTTGCGCGGCTGCCGCCTCGGACGCTTCGGCCGCCAGTTCCGCATGCGGATGGGCGGCGCTGTCGGGAAAATGGCGAAAGACAAAGCGCAACCGGTCGCCATAGGTCTCGACCAGGTGGCGCGTCAAGGGTTCCGCCTGCGCGCAGCGCGGACATTCGAAGTCGCCATATTCGACCAGGGTCACTCTGGCTTCAAGGTTGCCAGTGGCGTGTTCGGCGGACGACAGTCCGGCAATGTCGGTATCGGTATCAGCATTCGTCATCATGGTTCTCCTGGCCGCGCAAGGCGGCGTGTCAGCGATCGGTAAAGGCGCGAGTATCAGTTGCGTGCTGATTGACTATAAACCCATCGGCGATCATGTGCCCGCTCCGTACAACAGCCCGTATTCCGCGGAACCGTGTCATCCAGATATGACAATGCCTGCCGGCGCAAGGCGCGGGCAGGCATCGAAAAGCAGCTGGCGGCGCCGGGCAAGTGCCCGGCACGAGCCTTACACGTTGAACAGGAAGTTCAGCACATCGCCATCCTTGACCACATATTCCTTGCCCTCGGCGCGCATCTTGCCTGCTTCCTTGGCGCCGGCTTCACCCTTGTAGGTGATGAAGTCGTCATAGGCGATGGTTTGCGCGCGGATGAAGCCGCGTTCGAAGTCGGTGTGGATCACGCCGGCCGCTTGCGGGCCGGTGGCGCCGACCGGAATCGTCCAGGCGCGCACTTCCTTGACGCCGGCGGTGAAGTAGGTTTGCAGGCCCAGCAGCTTGTAGGCGGCGCGGATCAGGCGGTCCAGGCCTGGCTCTTCCATGCCCATGTCGGCCAGGAAGGCGCCCTTGTCGGCGGCGTCCAGGTCGGCGATTTCCGCTTCCATCGAGGCGCAGATGGCGACGATCGGGGCGTTCTGCGACTTGGCGTAGGCGGTCAGCTGGTCCAGCAGCGGGTTGTCGGTGAAACCGCTGTCCGAGACGTTGGCGACAAACATGGCCGGCTTGGCGGTGATCAGGCATAGCGGCTTGATCAGCAGCATTTCGTCGGCGTCCAGGCCCATCGCGCGCACCGGTTTGGCGTCGTTCAGGTAAGGCATCATGCGTTCCATGATGGCCAGCAGCTTGGCCGCGTCCTTGTCGCCCGAGCGGGCTTTCTTGTTTTCGCGGTGGATCGCTTTTTCCACGGTGCCCATGTCGGCCAGCGCCAGTTCGGTCTGGATGACTTCGATATCGTCGAGCGGATTGATCTTGCCGGCCACGTGGATCACGTTGTCATCTTCGAAGCAGCGCACGACGTTGACGATGGCGTCCGTTTCGCGGATGTGCGACAGGAACTGGTTGCCCAGGCCCTCGCCTTTCGACGCGCCAGCCACCAGGCCGGCGATGTCGACGAACTCGACGATGGCATTGACCATGCGTTCCGGCTTGACGATGGCGGCCAGCGCATCCATGCGCGGGTCCGGTACTTCGACCACGCCGACGTTCGGCTCGATGGTGCAGAAAGGATAGTTTTCAGCCGGAATGCCGGCTTTCGTCAGCGCATTGAACAGGGTGGATTTGCCGACGTTCGGCAAGCCGACGATACCGCATTGGAGACTCATGAAAAACCTTTAATTATCAAAGCACAGCGAACAAAGCAGCCGTCGATTGGCGTGCTGGCGGTGCTGTTAGGAAAAATGGTGGTCGTGCGACGATTCCGGTACTCTGGACAACGACATTCAGGACGTCATTGTACCCCTGCCCGCTGCGCGGCAACAGCTTTGCCGCTCCGGCTTGCCGCACAGCTGCCACGTGGCAACAACATCAGGCCGTATGCAGCTTCATGGTGGCCGCCTCGAACTTGCCGTCGACGATCTGCGGCATCACCAGCAAGGATTTGTCGATCGCCTGCTCGATCAGCTCCTGGTCTTCGCGGCGCGGGCGGTGCAGCACGAAGTCCGCCACCTGCTGCTGCAGGCTCAGGCTGCGCGGATGGCCGATGCCGAGGCGCAAACGCCAGTAATCCTGGGTGCCCAGCGCGGCCGTGATGTCTTTCAGGCCATTGTGGCCGCCGGCCGAACCGCCTTTTTTCAGGCGCGCGATGCCGGGCATCAGGTCCAGCTCATCGTGCACCACCAGCACTTCATCGGCGGCGATCTTGAAAAAGCGCGCCAGCGCGCCGACCGACTGGCCGGAGCGGTTCATGAAGGTCAACGGTTCCAGCAGCCACACGTCCTGGCCGCTGATCGAGGTCTTGGCCAGCATGGCGTTATAGCGCGAATCGCGCTGCAAGCGCGTGCCGGGCAGGCTGTTGGCCAGGTTGTCGACCAGCCAGAAGCCGGCATTGTGGCGCGTTTGTTCGTATTCGGGTCCCGGGTTGCCGAGGCCGACGATCAGGCGTATGGGCATGGCGATGTCTGCAGTAAAAAGAACGATTATCGTTGAAAACAGGCAGAAAAAAACCCGCCGGAGCGAGCCAGGCGGGTTTTTCCTTGCGACTACCGCCTTGCGGCGGCGGCACAATTACTTCTTGTCGGCTTCAGCAGCAGCAGCTTCGGCTTCAGCGGCAACCGCGCCAGCCGGTACCGATGCGGTAGCGATGGTCTGGTCAGCGCCGTGGCCGACTACGGTCACGCCAGCTGGCAGGACCAGGTCGCTCACGTGCAGCGAGTGACCGACGTCGATGTTCGACAGGTCAACGGTGATGAATTCTGGCAGTTGGCCTGGCAGGCACGAAACTTCGATTTCGTTGGCAACGTGGCTGATGGTCGCGCCGTGCAGTTTGACTGCTGGCGAAACGTCGGCGTTTTCGAAGTGCAGCGCCACTTTCACGTGGATAGCTTGCTTGGAGTCAACGCGCTGGAAGTCAGCGTGCAGAACCAGTTGTTTGTATGCGTGGACTTGGAAGTCGCGCAGCAGCACTTGCTGGGAAACGCCGTCGATTTCCAGTTCCAGGATCGACGAGTGGAACACTTCTTTTTTCAGCGCGTGGTACAGCGCGTTGTGGTCCAGCGAGATCAGGATCGGGGCTTCGGTGCCGCCGTAGACGATACCAGGGGTCTGGCCGGAAATGCGCAGGCGGCGGCTCGCTCCGGAACCTTGCAATTCGCGTTTGAATGCGATAACTTTCATGTGAAACTCCAAATAAAACAAGACTCACGTCTTGTGTGATGAAGACTCCCGCGACCAGGAGACTTCGAGAAATGGGTGCGGATGCACCCCGAAAACCACTAAAGCAGCGGCGCGGCCGGTTCGAAAACCGGTCGCGCCGCCGATGTTACGTTCTTTTTTACGTCTGTTGCTGTTGCTCGAATCAGTCGATAAACAGCGAGATGACCGAATCACCCTTGATGATGCGCTTGAACGTCTCGGCCAGCAGCGGCGCGCACGTCAGTTGACGGATCTTGCCGCAGGCCAGGGCCGCTTCGGACAGGGGGATCGTGTCGGTAACGACCAGCTCATCGAGCGACGAGGCCGAAATACGGTCGATCGCCGGGCCGGACAGCACCGCGTGCGTGCAATACGCCACCACTTTCTTGGCGCCGCGCTCCTTGAGCACTTCGGCGGCCTTGGTCAGCGTGCCTGCGGTGTCGACCATGTCATCCATGATCACGCAGTTGCGGCCTTCGACTTCACCGATAATGTTCATCACTTCGGACACGTTCGCCTTAGGACGGCGCTTGTCGATGATGGCCAGGTCGCAGCCCAGGCGTTTGGCCAGGGCGCGCGCACGTACCACACCGCCGACGTCCGGCGAGACCACCAGCAGGTCCTGGTAATTTTTCTTTTGCAGATCGCCCAGCAGGATCGGCGAGGCGTAGATATTGTCGACTGGAATATCGAAGAAGCCCTGAATCTGGTCGGCGTGCAAGTCCATGATCAGGACGCGCTCGACACCGGCTTTTTCCAGCATATTGGCGACCACCTTGGCGGAAATGGCCACACGCGCGGAGCGTGGACGGCGGTCCTGGCGGGCATAACCAAAATACGGAATCGCTGCGGTGATGCGGCCGGCCGATGCGCGTTTCAGGGCGTCGACCATCAGGATGATTTCCATCAGGCTGTCGTTGGTCGGGGCGCAGGTGGATTGCAAAACAAAAACATCCTTGCCGCGAACGTTTTCGTTAATCTCGACCATTACTTCGCCGTCGGAGAATTTCGAAACGTTTGCTTTACCGAGAGGGATGCCGAGATTTTTTGCGACCCCCTCTGCCAACGCTGGATTCGCGTTGCCGGTAAAAACCATCAGGTTTTCGTAAGCCATGGGAGTCCCAAGAGGTGATATAGAAGTCTTGAAAAGAACTAACCGGGCATAGGCCCGGTCAGTCTGTGTTATGCATGTGCCGCTTAACGGCTTGCTTCCCGTACTGGACGCCAACTTCGCATCGACAGACTACGGTGAAACGGGTGGCAGGGGAAGAAGGATTCGAACCTTCGCATGCTGGAATCAAAATCCAGTGCCTTAACCAACTTGGCGACTCCCCTACGCAACTGACTGCTTGCTGTCATGTTGGCCGGTATTATACCGACTTTTTGAAGCTAAGCAAAATCTTTTTTTGCTGCTTACAACATCGTGAGCAGCGGATGGTGGCTCAACGCTTTTGCTTTCCAGGCCGACCAGACCGAAGGCACATTGCTGAGCACTTCATCTGCTTCTTCCTCAGTGGAAAACGCGCCAAACACACAAGCACCGGAACCAGTCATCCTGGCCTCACCGTAAGCACCCAGCCATTCTACCGCATCTGCTACCGGCTTGAAAAGACTGCATGCTACTTGCTGTAAGTCATTTTTTCCAAACCCGTTCGCGCTGCTGCTTTCTGCGAGGTGCCTGGAAAAGTCCGCTATTGTGACGGCTTCGGTATTCCTCGTCAAGCCTTCCGCGCAAAAAATTGCCGCGGTCGGTACTTGCACGCCAGGCTCGATCACCACATACCAGCAATCGGGCGTGCTGACGGCTTGCATGTCCTCGCCCACGCCTTCGGCAAAGGCGTTCTCGCCAAAGATAAAAAACGGGATGTCGGCGCCCAGCGGCAGGCCCAGCGCCATCAGTTCCTCGCGCGTCAAACCGCCCTGCCACAGGCGGTTCAATGCCATCAGCGCGGTGGCCGCGTCGGACGAACCGCCACCCAGGCCGCCGCCCATCGGCAGCACCTTGTCGATGGCGATATCGACGCCACGCGGCATGGACCCCGTGCGGCGCACGACTTCGGCCTGCAGCAGCCTGGCCGCGCGGATGATCAGGTCCTGTTCTTCCGGCACGCCCGGCAAGTCGGTGACGCGCAAGATCTGTTCATCATCGCGCAGCGCGAAATGCAGGGTATCGCCATGGTCGACCAGCTGGAACACGGTTTGCAGCAGGTGATAGCCGTCGTCGCGGCGGCCGTTCACATGCAGGAAAAGATTGAGCTTGGCGGGCGCCGGGCAGTTATTGAGAGTCGTCAGTGTCATGGTGTGGCAGCAGGAGAAACGGGATCGAGCACGATGCGCAGCGAGACGGCGTCGGCCTGGGCGCTGGCATTGCGCTCGGCATCGATACGGCGTGGCTGCGGCACGGCGCCAGGGGCAGCCGCATCTTGCCACGACACATAGCGCAGGCGCCAGCCGTCTTGGGTGGTGACGCTGTCGTTCTGGGGCGACGCCGCAAAGCGCTTGCCGTCGGCAGCCGTCGCATAGCCTTGCAGCCAGTCGCGCAGGCCCGATACGGGCAGCGACCAGCCCAGCAGGCGCGCGCTCAGGGTATCGACGTCCGGCGCGCTGCGCGGCGGCTTGCCGCTTTGCTCAAGCACCGCTTCCTGCGGCGTGACGGCTATCGTCGCCAGGGTGCTGCCGACCGGCGAAAACAGCGTCACATCGGTGCGTTCGGCTTGTTGCTGCCAGGTGAAATTGACGGTGGCCGATTCGGGCTTGTCATCTTTCTGGTAGACCACGTTCAGGCGGCCGGCCAGGTCGAGCTGTTCGCGGTAGGGGGCGACGGCCTGCGACGAAGGCGGCTGGCCGGACGAAAATGGCAGCGTGGTGCAGGCGGACAGGGCCAGGCAGAGGGTGGTCAGGGGGAGGAGATTTTTTGTCATGGGTAATATGGAAATCGCAGCGTAGGGCCGGGGTCAGACGGGGACGCCGAGTCCCGGCGGGTCTGACCCCGGATTTTTGCTGATAGCCAGTTAATTACAAACTGACATTCAAGCGCGCCAAGGTGCTTTTCAGCGCATCGTTTTTCGGATCCTTGGCTTTTGCTTCACGCCACAGTGTTTGCGCGGCGTCCTTGTCGCCCTTCTGCCACAGCACCTCGCCCAGGTGGACGGCGATTTCCGGGTCGGGGCGCACGGCGTAGGCGCGGCGCAGGGCGTCTTCGGCGGCGGCCAGGTTACCCATGCGGAACTGCACCCAGCCCATGCTGTCCATGATGAACGGGTCGCCCGGCGCCATCTGCAGCGCCCGTTCGATCAGCGACAGCGCTTCGGGCAGGCGGATATTGCGTTCGGCCAGCGAGTAGCCCAGGGCGTTGTAGGCGTGCTGGTTGTCGGGCGCGATTTGCATCACGCGGCGCAGGCTCGCTTCCATCTGCTCGAGCTTGTCGAGACGCTCGGCCAGCAGGGCGTAGTCGTACAGCAGTTCGGGATTGTCGGGGAAGCGCACCAGGGCGTTTTCCAGCACCGTGTAGGCGCTTTGCACATAGCCGGCGTCGCGCAGCAATTGCGCGTCGACCAGCAGGATCTGGCCCTGGGCGGCGGGGTCGTCGACCTGGGTTTCGGCCAGCGACTTGCGCGCGCCGTCGAGATTGCCGCCGCGGGCCATCAGCTGCGCGCGGCGCAAGCGGGCGTCCAGGTAGCCGGCCGACTCCCGGCTGTCGACCTTGTCCAGCCAGGCGATGGCGCCCGGCACGTCACCGCGCGACTCGGCGATCTGCGACAGTATCATTAACGCCTTGAACGGATCGCGCGCGTCGCCGGGGTTCTTGTCGAGCACGGCCAGGAAACGCTTGAAATACTGCTCGGCGCCCTTGGCGTCTTCGAGCTGCAGGGACACGATGCCCAGCGCATACAGGCCGGCCACGTGATCGGGCTGGGTCTTGAGCAGGGCCAGGAACTGCGTGCGGGCCGCTTCCAGCTGCTTCTGTTCGACCAGCAGGCGCGCATAGGCGGCGCGCACTTCCACCGCGTCCGGGTTTTTATCGAGGAAATCCGCCAGCACCTTGTTGGCCGCCTGCGGCTCGCCGCTCACTTGCGCCAGGGTCAGCACGGCCAGCTCGGAGGCCGGCTTCATCTGCAGGGCCTTGTTGGCTTCGGCAATCGCGCGTTCGCGTTCGCCGATCGACAGCGCGCCTTGCGACAGCACCAGATGCGTTTCGAACATGTCCTGGTACGGTTCCATCAGGCGCACCAGCATGGAATAGGCATACAGCTTGTCGTTGGCGCGGGCCAGGATCTGCTGGGTCTGGAACAGGGCCACGCCGCGCGAACCGGGTGGCGCCGCTTCGATGCGCTGGGCAAAAATCGGCTCGGCTTCTTCGATTTTGTCGGTCAGCACCACGAAGCCGAGGAAAAACTGGGTCGCTTCGTCCGACTCCGGCGCCAGGTCGCGCCACAGGCGGATCGCCGCCAGCGCTTCGCCACCCTGCTTGGCGGCCAGCGCCATTTCGGACGCGCGGCGCGCCAGGCGCGGATCGCGCGTCTGCTGGGCCGCCATCATCATGGTCACATACGGCCCCTGCCACTGGCCGTTCTTGAATTCCATTTCCGCCTTGGTCAGCTTGTACAGCAGTTCGCTGTTCAGGTCGACGTTGGGCAAGGTGGACGGCTTGCCGTCGGCCGCAGCGGGGCTGGCCGGGGCGTCCACGGGGACGGCGGGCGTTTGCGCCATGGCATGCGTAGCCATCAGGGCGGACAAGGTTACAATGGCGAAAGCGTTTTTCAAAGGCTGATCCTGGCTGAACGGCAAAGTTTGATTCTACGCCCAACCCGTGCTTTGCGTACTTCACGCATGTAACGAAATATATTCATGCCGTCAGCCGGCATGCCATAGTCCAGCCAGTCCATCCGTTTTCACCAGCGAGTCCTATGCCAGAATTGCCAGAAGTCGAAGTCACGCGGCGCGGTGTTGCGCCCCATATCGAAGGACGCGCCGTGCGCGCGGTGGTGCTGCGCCGCGATGGCCTGCGCTGGCCCTTCCCCGCCGCCCTCGGCGAACAGCTGTCGGGCCAGACCATCGGCCTGACGGGCCGGCGCGGCAAATACCTGCTGATCCACTTCCAGCACGGCACACTGATCATTCACCTGGGCATGTCGGGCCATCTGCGCGTGCTGCCGCCCGGCACCGAAGCGCTCAAGCACGACCATTTCGACCTGGTGGTGTCCGGTGACGACGGCGAGCAGGTGCTGCGCCTGACCGATCCGCGCCGCTTCGGCGCCGTGCTGTGGCATGACCTGGCCGACGGCCCGCTCGACACCCACGCGCTGCTGCGCGGCCTCGGCGTCGAGCCGCTCGAAGGCGCGTTTACAGGCCAGTTGCTGTTTGAAAAGACGCGCAACCGCGGCACCAATATCAAGCAGGTGCTGCTGGCCGGTGATATCGTGGTCGGCGTGGGCAATATCTACTGTTCCGAAAGCCTGTTTCGCGCCGGCATCAATCCGAAGACGCCGGCCAAGCGCATCGGCCTGGCGCGCTACGAAAAACTGGCGCAGGCGATCCGCGACGTGCTGGCCGAGGCCATCATCCAGGGCGGCAGCACCTTGCGCGACTTTATCAACGTGAACGGCCAGTCGGGCTACTTCCAGCAGACGTATTTCACCTACAACCGGACCGGCAAGCCCTGCCGCGTGTGCGGCGCGCCGATCCGGCAAATCGTGCAGGGACAGCGCTCCACGTTTTATTGCGTACACTGTCAAAAATAAGGGATATGCGCATGGTCAGGGACCTGGAACAATACGGCGCCTGGCGCCAGGATGTGCTGGCGGCATTGCGCGGCTACCAGCAGGCGGCGCAAGCGGCCGGCCTGGTCGACGGCGCGTCGGCGCTGCGCCTGGCGCGTTGCGTGTCGCGCCTGGCGGACGACCGCCTGTCGGTCGCCTTCGTGGCGGAATTCTCGCGCGGCAAATCCGAACTGATCAACGCCATTTTCTTTGCCGACTACGGCCAGCGCATCCTGCCCTCGGGCGCGGGCCGCACCACCATGTGCCCGACCGAGCTGCTGTACGACCCTGCGTGGGGACCATCGATCCGCCTGCTGCCGATCGAAACGCGGGCGCAGAACCTGTCGACCAGCGACTACCGCGAGCTGCCCGGCGCCTGGACGGTGCTGCCGCTGAACCTGGATGCGGGCGGCGACATGCAGGACGCCATCCGGCAAGTAAGCCTGACGCGCAAGGTCAGCGTGGAGGAAGCGGCGCGCTACGGCCTGTACGACGCGGAGGACGCCGACGCGCAGGCCATGCTCGATGAAGACGGCCTGGTGGAAATTTCGATGTGGCGCCACGCCATCATCAACTTCCCGCATCCGCTGCTCAAGCAAGGCCTGGTGATCCTCGACACGCCCGGCCTGAACGCCATCGGCACCGAACCCGAACTGACGCTGAACCTGATTCCGAACGCGCATGCGGTGCTGTTCATCCTGGCGGCCGACACGGGCGTCACGCGCAGCGATATCGAAGTGTGGCGCAACCATATCGGCGCCGATGGGGGCAGTGGCCGCCTGGTGGTGCTCAATAAAATCGACAGCATGTGGGACGAGCTGCGCGGCGACGTCGAGGTGACGCAGGCCATCGAGCGCCAGCAGGCCAGCGTGGCGCACCTGCTGGCGCTCGATGCCGGCCAGGTGTTTCCCGTCTCGGCGCAAAAGGCGCTGGTGGGCAAGATCAACCACGACGCGGCGCTGCTGGAAAAAAGCCGCTTGCTGCCGCTGGAAGCGGCCCTGTTCAATGAGCTGATCCCGGCCCGCAAGAACATCATCCGGCACCAGCTGGGCTTCGACATCGACGCGATCCTCGCCGCGCAGCAGGTGCAATATGGCGCGCGCGCACGCGGCATCGCCGAGCAGCTGCACGAGCTGCACAGCCTGCGCGGCAAGAACCAGAGCGTGATCGCCCACATGATGCGCCGCATCGATATCGAGAAAAAGGAATTCGACAGCAGCCTGTTCAAGCTGCAGGCGACCAGGGCCGTGTTTACCCGCTTGTCGACCGAGCTGTACACCAGCCTGGGCATGGAAATCGTGCGCGACGATATCGACGCGGTGCGCCTGGCGATGCAGCGCAGCCGCTTTTTCACGGGCCTGCGCGACGCCATGCGCCAGTATTTTGAACGCATCGGCCAGAACCTCGACCGCTCCGAACGCAAAACAAACGAGATCACCGAAATGATGGGGGTGATGTACCGCCGCTTCGCCACCGAACATGGGCTGGCGCTGGCCCTGCCGATGCCGTTCTCGCTGGCCCGCTACCGCCAGGAGATCGACGATATCGAAGCGGTGTATCACAAGCAGTTCGGCACGGCCACCCTGCTCACCACCAGCCGCGTGGTGCTGATGGAAAAATTCTTCGACACCATCGCCTCGCGCGTGCGGCGCAGCTTCACGGCCGCCAATGACGACGCCAGCGCCTGGCTGAAAGTGATCATGGCGCCGCTCGAAGCGCAGATCGTCGAATACAAGGAACACCTGAAACTGCGCCTGGCCTCGATCCAGCGCATCCACGACGCCACCGACAGCCTGGAACAGAAAATCGCCGGCTTCGAAGCGTCGCTGGCGGCGCTGGAACGCGACAAGGCGCAACTGGCGCAACTGCTTGAGTCGCTGCGCGCGGCCATCGCCGCCTGAACCATACTGAACCATTACCGGAACCCCGCATGAAACGTCTGCTGCATCCGCTGTCGCCCGAAACGGGCGCGGCAACCTTTGAAGATTACGTCGACCCCACCTTTTCCGCCACCGTCATCGCCTGGCAAAAACAGCATGGCCGCCATGCGCTGCCGTGGCAGAACACGCGCGACGCCTACCTGATCTGGCTGTCCGAAATCATGCTGCAGCAAACGCAAGTGGCCGCCGTGCTGGCCTATTACGCGCGCTTTCTGACGCGCTTCCCTACCCTGCGCTCGCTGGCCGAAGCACCGGTGGAAGACGTGATGGCGCAGTGGAGCGGCCTGGGCTACTACACGCGGGCGCGCAACCTGCACAAATGCGCGCAGCGCGTGGTCAATGAGTACGACGGCGTGTTCCCCAGCGACCCCGCCTTGCTGGCCGACCTGCCCGGCATCGGCCGCTCGACGGCGGCCGCCATCTCGGCCTTTTCCAGCGGCACGCGGGCGGCCATCATGGACGGCAACGTCAAGCGCGTGTTCGCGCGCGTATTCGGCATCGATGCCTATCCCGGTGAAAAAAAGGTCGAGGAAGCCATGTGGCGGCGCGCCGTAGCCTTGTTGCCGGAGACGGGAATCGAATCGTACACACAAGGCCTGATGGACCTGGGCGCCACCCTGTGCACGCGCAGCAGTCCCGATTGCGGCCGCTGCCCGCTGCAGCCGCGCTGCGTGGCGTACGCCACCGGCCGCACCAAAGAGCTGCCTGTGCGCAAGCCGAAAAAGACCAGCCCGGAAAAGCATGCGGTAATGCTGGTGATCGTCGACGGCGGCCAGGTGCTGCTGCAGCAGCGCCCCGGCGCCGGCATCTGGGGCGGTTTATTGTCGCTGCCGGAACTCGATGGCCATGTGCTGCGCGATGGCGAGCTGCCACGCCTGATCGACCAGCCGGCTTTGCAGCGCGCGGTGGCGCCGTTCGGCGAGATCGAGACGCAGGAGTTGCTGCTGCCGATCGTGCACGTCTTCACCCACTACAAGCTGCATATCGTGCCCTGTCGCATCACCTTGTCGCACCGCCATCAGATGGCGGCGGAAGCGGGCCACGTCTGGCTGGACGGCGACAAGGTGGCGGACGCGCCGCTGCCGGCGCCGGTTAAAAAGCTGCTGCTGGACCTGTTCGGCGACGCGCGCGCGGCGCAGCGCAGCATGTTTTAGCTTACAGCTCGTCGAGCGAATACAGCCGCCGGTGCTCGCGGATCGCATAGCGGTCCGTCATGCCGGCGATATAGTCGGCGATCTTGCGCGCCTGCTTCGTCACGTCATCACCGTTGATCTGATAATCGGGCGGCAGCAGGGCCGGTTCGGCCATGAAGCTGTCATACAGCTCGCGCACGATGCGGCTCGCTTTCACGCGCATGCGGTTGACCTGGTAGTGGCGGTACAGGTTGGCGCGCAGGAAGCGTTTCAGTTCGGTCGCATCCTTGCGCATGGCGTCCGAAAAACGGATCAGCGGCGCGCTGGCGCGCACTTCATTGACGTCGCGCGGCGCCGCGTCGGCGATCAGCCGGGTCGAGGTGGTGATCAGATCATCGGCCAGCGCCGTGATCAGGCGGCGCAGGGTTTCATAGATGGCGCGCCGGCCCGACAATCCCGGATACGCGGCCTGCACCTCGTGCCACAAACGGCCAAAAAATTCCACCTGTTCCAGTTGCTCGATGGTGATCAGGCCCGAGCGCAGGCCGTCGTCGATATCGTGGCTGTTGTAGGCGATTTCATCGGCCAGGTTGGTCAGCTGCGCTTCCAGCGTCGGCTGGGTGCGGTCGATAAAGCGCTGGGCCACAGGCCCCAGCTCGCGCGCATGCGCCAGCGAACAGTGTTTCAAAATACCTTCGCGCGTTTCGAACATCAGGTTCAGGCCATCGAAGGCGCCGTAATGTTCTTCCAGGGTGTCGACCACGCGCAGGCTTTGCAGATTGTGCTCGAAGCCGCCATGGTCCGCCATGCATTCGTTGAGCACATCCTGGCCCACATGGCCGAACGGCGTATGGCCCAGGTCATGCGCCAGCGCGATGGCTTCGACCAGGTCTTCGTTCAGGCGCAGGTTGCGCGCGATCGAGCGGCCGATCTGCGCCACTTCCAGGCTGTGCGTCAGCCGCGTGCGGAACAGGTCGCCCTCGTGATTGAGGAACACCTGCGTCTTGTATTCGAGGCGGCGAAAGGCCGAGGAATGGATGATGCGGTCGCGGTCGCGCTGGAACTGGCTGCGCGAGGCGTGGGCCGCCTCGGCAAAGCGACGTCCCTGCCCCTGTGCCGAATGGGCTGCGTAAGGAGCGAGGAAGTCTTCGGGTGTCATGGTCAGGCGACTCCGGCGGCCAGGGTGGCCAGCACCAGTTCGTGGGGGGCGGCCGTGATGCACGGGCTGCCCAGCGGTTTCAACAGGATGAACTTGATGGCGCCGCCCTCGTTCTTCTTGTCCACTTCCATCAGTTCGAGCCAGCGCGCCACGCCCAGGTCCGGCGCCTTGACCGGCAGGCCGGCCGCAGCGACAAGCTTGCGCACGCGCTCCACGGCTGCCTGGTCGATATACCCCATGCGGCACGACAGGTCGGCCGCCATCACCATGCCGCAACCGACGGCTTCGCCATGCAGCCAGTGGCCGTAGCCCATGCCCGCCTCGATGGCGTGGCCGAAGGTATGGCCAAAGTTCAGGATGGCGCGCAGGCCGCCTTCGCGTTCGTCCTGGCGGACCACGTCGGCCTTGATTTCGCAGGAACGGGCAATGGCATACGCCAGCGCGCCCTTGTCGCGCGCCATCAGCTTGGCCATGTTCGCTTCGATCCAGTCGAAGAAGGCCGCATCGATGATGGCGCCATGCTTGATCACTTCGGCCAGGCCGGCCGACAGCTCGCGCGCCGGCAGGGTTTCCAGGGTCGAAGTATCGGCGATCACGGCGCGCGGCTGGTAAAAGGCGCCGATCATGTTCTTGCCCAGCGGGTGGTTGATGCCGGTCTTGCCGCCGACCGAGGAATCGACCTGCGCCAGCAAGGTGGTCGGCACCTGCACGAAGCCGATGCCGCGCATGTAGCTGGCGGCCGCATAGCCGGTCAGGTCGCCGATCACGCCGCCGCCCAGCGCCACCAGGGTGGTCTTGCGGTCGCATTTGTTGGCCAGCAGCGCATCGAAAATCTGCATCAGGCTGGCCCAGTTTTTATACTCTTCGCCGTCCGGCAGCACGATGCTGATCACTTCGCGGCCATCGCTGGCCAGCGCCGCCTGCAGGCGGCCCAGGTACAGCGGGGCGACGGTGGTATTGGTGACGATGGCCACCTTGTGGCCGCTGATATGGCGCAGCAGCGCGTCGGCGTCGGCCAGGAGGCCGGGGCCGATGGCGATAGGGTAGCTGCGTTCGTCGAGGTCTACGCTCAACAACATTTTGGATTGCTCGTTCATCGAAGGCTCTGCGTGAATGACGCAGTTGGGCGAGGCCTCGCATTCGAGGCTGGCCAGCTGCATCAGGATAGTCTGGACCATCGATTGTACGTTAGGACGGCCCGTATCGATCACAATGTCGGCCACTTCCAGGTATTGCGGCTCGCGCTGCGCCGTCAGGTTTTCCAGCGTCTTGCGCGGATCGGCCGTTTGCAGCAGCGGGCGGTTCTTGTCGTGGCTGGTGCGCGCCAGGATGTTGCTGACGCTGGCACGCAGGTAAATCACCGTACCCCGTTCTTTCAGAAAGGCGCGGCTTTCCGCATTCATCACGGCGCCGCCACCGGTGGCCATCACCAGCCCTTCCTGCGCGCACAGGTCGCGGATCACCTCGGCTTCGCGCCGGCGAAAGCTCGGCTCTCCCTCGATTTCAAAGATCAACGGAATCGAAGCCCCGGTACGGGCTTCGATCTCGTGGTCGGAATCGACAAAGCGCATGCCCAGCTTGCGGGCCAGGATGCGCCCGATCGTGGTTTTGCCTGCGCCCATGAGGCCTACTAAAAACAGATTTTGCATGTGCTGCGACAGTTATTTTGGATTGCTACAAACATTCGCCTGCCCATACGGACTGTTCACGCCCGGTGGAGACACATCCTGGCGGTTAAAGTCCGAGGACAGTCCCGGAAGCAAAGTGTAACCGACATAAGTTGCCTCCGTCCCGGAACTGTTGCCACGGATCGTCAATTCCACGTCCAGCCAGTTGGCCCTGTCGCGCGGATAAGTCAGCGTCACGGTGGTGGTGCCGCTGCTGTCGGTCTTGCCGCCGGTGGACAGATTAAGCGGAATGCCAGGATCGAGGTGGCCGTTGGCATTGACGTCCTCACCTGGGTCGAGCATGCCGTCCCGGTCCTGGTCTTCATTCCTGCATTCCACGTGCTGCGCCACGATCCAGCTGGTCGCCGCAATGGAAAACTGCAGAGTGCCCTTGTAGTAATAACGGGGCCAGGCGGCAGCCGTGATGATCACGTCCGGCACCGGATTGCCGGTGGCATCGGTCACAAAGACGGTATAAGTCTTGCGATAGGTGCTGCTGTCCGTGCCATCGAGCACATTGCCACTGCCCGCACTGATGAACAGCGATTTCTTCGTCACCGTCAGTTTGGCCGTGGTGCTGTTGCTCGAAACGCCTTGCAGCTGGGCCTGGACCGTCACGCCATCGACACCGGTACTGCCCTGGCCTGCGATATAGCTGACGGTGGCCATGCCGTCGCCGTCGGTGGTTACCACCGACGGCGAGCTCAACGAGCCACTGCTGGCATCGCTCTTGATGGTAAAGCTTACCTGGGCATTTTTCACCAGGTTGTTTTGTGCCGTGCCGTCGCGTACCACGGCGCGCAACGTGCTGCGCGCGGTGGTGCTGCCGGTCGTATTGGAACCAATCACGGCCGGGTCCGCCTGCAAGGAAATGCTTGCCTGCGACGTCAACGGCGCGACGAATTCCACATCCGCCTGCACTGACACACCCGTGCTTTCGTTCCTGGCAGACAGCGAAGTCAAGCCCGCACCGGCAGCCTGCACATAAGCAATGGCGTCACCACCAACCAGCGCCAGCGGTGCCAGCAAAGGCGTAACGCAGTTGGAATTTTGATAAATCGTGCCGCGCGAAGTACTGAAACGAACACTGCCCGCTTGTGGCGTGCCGGCGACATCGCTGTGCACGCGAATGGCGTAGCAGGTATTCGTCGCCAGGCTAGTTAACGCCTGATTGCCGCCAGTGACAGCATTGATCGTGAAATTGGCCGCATTGATCGTTACCGGCAGTACCACGCTATCGCCCTGCGCCTTGATGGTGATCGTGTCGCTGCTGCCGGACCCGGCGCTGTAACTGAGTACCAATTGACCATTATTGTCTGTCAACGCCGGGCTGGCGCCGCCACCCTTTACCGTCAGCGGATTGACTTGCGCACTGAAGGTGACGGGCTTGCCCACCAGCGCATTGCCGCTGGAGTCGACCAGTTTGACGACCATATCGGTACTGGTATTCAAGTTGATCGACGAAAATGCATTGATGGCCAGCTTGGTGCCGCTGACGCTGATATCGGTACTGGCCGTTTGCGCACCGGCACTGGCGCGCACCTTGATCGTGCGCAGGCTGGCGTCCCCGCCCGTATTGAGGCTGACGCTCGCCTGGCCCTGCGCATTGGTGCTGACCACCGTCGCGCCCAGCGCCCCCGAGTCCGCAGTAAAAGTCACGTTGGCATTGGGCACAACGGCATTGTTGGCGTCCTTGACAAACGCGATGACATTGACCGCCGTGCCGCCCGACGAGGCCAGGTTGCCATCGGAAGACGTCAGCAACAAGGTGGCGACATTGGACGTGACTGGCACCACCTTGACCACCACCGGCGCGGAGACGATGCCGCCGCTGCTGGCCGTGATGGTGATGTCGCGCAGTGTCGCGTCGCCCTTTACGCTCAGTTTCTCGGTCACCGCGCCATTGGCATCGGTGACGCGCGTCGTATTGCTGATGGTGCCGGAATTGGCCGTCAGGGCGACGGTCTGACCGCTCAAGGCATTGTTGCTGGCGTTTTTAACAATCACGGTCAGCGTGACTTCGGTGCCGTCTTGGCCCGAGGCGACGATGGTGGCGGCGCTGGCAACGAGCGCCACGCTGGCCACCCCGGCGCCGGGAGTGGCAGGAGCATCAATCGTCGGATCGCCGCCGCCGCCGCCACAGGCAGCCAGCAAGATGCCGAACGTCATCAGCATCAGCCAATTACATGCCTTGCTCCAATAGTTGTTGCTCTGGTATCTATTCCGCATCGTTGCCCTCAGTCCTCTTTCGTTGGCATTGTTACTTAAACGTAAAGATGTGACATTAACGTGTTGAGGGCCGGTCTGCCACTATTTTCGGCGTAATAAACACCATTAGCTCGGTTTTTTCTTGACTGCGGCCCGTGCTGCGGAAAAAAAAGCCCAGCAAGGGAATGTCGCCCAGCAGCGGCACCTTGTTTTGCGTGCCCCGTTCCAACTGTTGATAAATGCCGCCCAGCACCACCGTGCCGCCATCTTCCACCATCACCTGCGTCTTGACATGCTTGGTGTCGATGGCAAAGCCCGAACGCGTTTCCTGGCCCACGCTGTCCTTGTTGACGTCCACTTCCAGCACCACGTTGCCGTCCGGCGTGATCTGGGGCGTGACTTCCAGGCGCAAATTGGCCTTGCGAAACGTGATCGAGGTGGCGCCGCTGCTGGTGGCCACCTGGTAGGGCAATTCGATGCCCTGTTCGATCAGCGCCAGCACCTTGTCGGCCGTCACCACGCGCGGGCTGGAAATGATCTTGCCCTTGCCGTCCGCTTCCAGCGCCGACAGTTCCAGGTTCAGGAAGCGGTTGGCGGCGGCCGAAAACAGGCTCAGGGCAAAGCTGGCCGGCGCCTGGCCGTTGATGCTGGCGGCCGGCAGGTTGACGAATTGCGTGTTCGGCACATAGGCGCCGGCACCCGCCACCGCCTGGCCGGTCGCCTCGCCCACGCCCTCGTACGTGCCGCCAACGGTGGCGCGCCGGCCGCCGCCAATCGCAAAGCCGGGCTGGCCTCCCTGGGCCAGGCGCAGGTCGGCAAAGCCCAGGCGCACACCCAGGTTGCGGCTGAAGCTGTCGTTGGCCTCGACGATGCGCGCCTCGATCAGCACCTGTTTCGTCGCCACATCGGTGCGCGCGATCAGCAGGCGGATCTGTTCCAGGCGTGCCGGCACGTCGCTGACAAACAGCTGGTTGGTGCGCGGTTCGATCAGCACGCTGCCACGGCGCGACAGCAGGCGGCTGCGCCCTTCCCCCGCGTCGAGGCCGAACACGGTGCGAAACGACTCGGCCTTCTGGTAGTTCAGCTGGAACACGGCCGACTGCAGCGGTTCAAGTTCGGCGATCTGCGCGCGCGTTTCGAGTTCCAGCTTTTCGCGCGCCAGGATTTCCTCGCGCGGCGCGATCCACAGCACATTGCCATTGCGCCGCAAGTCCAGGCCCTTCGCCTGCAGCACCACGTCGAGCGCCTGGTCCCACGGCAACTCACGCAGGCGCAAGGTGATATTGCCGGCCACGCTGTCGCTGGCGATGATGTTCTGTCCCGAGGCGTCGGCCAGCATGTGCAGCGCCGCGCGCACCGACACGTTCTGGAAATCGATGGAAATGACTTCGCCCGCATACAGGCGCGGCGCCGTCACTTGTACTACCGCGTCCTGTGCGCCGCCACCGGTGGGCAAGGCCAGCGCCATGATCAACAGCAAGACGTTTGCCTTCATTTGTCCGCCTCCTTGACTGCTGCGCCCGCCACCTGCAATGCCAGGCTGCCGCGCCGCTCGCGCCAGGCGCCGCCGGCGTCCTGCGCCACTTCCCGGTAGGCGATGGCTTGCTCGGAAATCGCCGTCACCAGGCCATGGTCCGGCCCCAGGTACTGGCCTGCCGCGATCCGGTACAAGCGCCCGTTGGCCTGCAGCAAGGCGTCGAGGCGGCCGTGCTGGCGCAGGCTGCCGACCATCGCCATGCCGGCCAGGGCCACGCTTTCCAGCGGTTCGCGCACGCGGCGCGGGTCGGGCGCGGCCACGCCGGCGCTGGCGGGCCGCTCGCTGCCGGCGGCGCCAAACGGATCGGGCAGGTCGCTGGCGCTGTAGTCGCGCGGCACGAAGGGCACGAGCGGGCGCGGTGGCGGCGTGGACGCCTTGGCTGCCCTGGCCGCTCCTTTGGCCGGCTTGCTGTTATCCATTGCCTGCTGCTCCTGCGCATCGGGCAGGCGGTAGGCGCGCAGCACGGCGTCCAGGGTCGGCTGCCCTTCCTTGCCGCTACTGATGGCCAAGCCGTGCACGGTCACGATGCGCGGCAAGTAGGCCAGGTCGGCCATGAAAGCGCCGATGGCGTGGTAGCCGCCGCGCACCCTGACGGCGATCGGCATGGCCACGTAATGCGCTTGCGGCGCCGGCACGCCAGGCTTGAACAACTCGAACCGCAGGCCGCGCGCCAGGCCGGCCTGGTTGATAGCGGACAACAAGGCGGCCATCTCTTGCTGGCGCGGCAACTGCTGCTCCAGGCTGGCCAGCGTGGCGGCCACTTCGCTGTGGTGAGCGCGCAGCCGCGGCAATTGATTGGCCCGGGCCTGCGCCTGGCCATGCGCGTCACGCAGCGCCTGGGTTTGCGCCTGTGCCGCCTGCCAGCGCGCCACCAGCTCGCCCAGCTGCGCCAGCCATGCCAGCGCCAGCAGCAAGACCGCCAGCAGGGCGGCGCAGGCCAGGCGCAGGTAGCGTGGCCACAGCGCCATCTGTTTCAGGCTGGACATGGTCAGTCTCCTGGCGACAAGCTGGACGGCAAGGTCCAGTGCACGGTCAGTTCCACGCCGCCGGCCGCCGGCACGGGCGCGCGCACTTCCTGCAATTGCGGCGTGGAACCCGGCAAGGCCTGTGCCAGCGCCAGCAACAGCGCCGACACGGCTTGCTGCGACGGCGCCCTGCCCGCCAGCACCAGGCGCGCCCCGTCCTGGCGCAGGCTGTGCAGGGTGACGCCAGCGGGCACGGCGCGGGCCAGCGCGTCGAGCACGATCACGGCATCATTGCGCTGCGCCTGCAACAGATGGACCGCCTGCCGGCGCGCGGTCAGCACGGCCGTTTCGCGCTGCGCCCGTTGCGCGGCCGCAATCGCGCCATCGCGCTCGCGCATGGCCGCCTGCCACTGCGCCTGCTGCCGCGTTTGCCTGTCGATGGCGATACCGAGGGCCACCCCCGCCATCAGGGCCAGCGCCGCGCCCAGCAGCACGCCGCCGGCCAGCTGGCGCAGCACCCGGCGTTCGCGCTGGCGGCGCGCCGCCGGCCGGTGCGGCAACAGGTTGACAAACACCATCGCGCTCGCGCTCGCACTTGCGTTCGCATTCATCGGGCAAACCCGTGCAGGGCCAGGCCCCAGGCCAGCTGGAAGGCCGCGCCATCGGCCATGGCTTGCCAGCCGCCATGCGCCATGCCGGCCCGCAAGGCCAGCGCCTCGCTGTCCATCACCATCACCTGCAAGCCCGCCCTGGTCGCCGCATCGAGCCGGCGCTGCACGCTGGAGCGCCGCGCCGCCACCAGCAGCACGTCGAGTTCGGCGCTCTGCCGGTCCGGCCCCAAGGGCGGCGCCGGACCCATGATGCAGAAATCGAGGTTGGCGTCCTCGATCGTGAACGGCATGTATTGCGCCGCTTCCAGTTCCACCAGGATTTCCAGCTGCTCGTCCGGCAAACCGGCCGGCAAGCGCACCGCCTGCGTGATCAGGCTGCTGGCGGGCATGGCCAGCGCCACCCGCGAACACCGGCTGCCGCTGGCCTGGCAAGCCTGGCGCAGCAGGCTGGCCAGCGCCTCGATATCATCGACGTTGCCGTCAAACATCACGCCGGGCGGCACGGCCGCCATGCCGCTATGCCAGTGTTGCAAGGCACCGCGGCGGCGCCCGAGTTCGACCACGCGCACGGCGTCGTCGCCGATATCGATGCCCAGCAAACCGGGTTTATGCAAGGAAAACATGGTGGCTCCCATTCCAGCGCCCACCAAAATGCTAGTCCCGGCCCGGCCCGGCTGACAACCGCTTTCCCACCGGTGTCTGCGGCACCGTGCGCCTATCTGCCGGGAAGCTGATCTGGCGCAGGACAATTGTTACCAAATCCTTGTTGCCAGCCAGCACAGACACGCTTATATAGAGTAGCGACAAGAGTTCCGCAGCCCGCCTGGCGCGCCGTCCCCTCGGCAAGCTCGCTTATAATTGGCCCGCATAATTAACTGAAAGACATAACGCGCATGACATCTTCCACCTCCGCTGGCAACGCTGGCCCGAAGCCGCCCAACAAGGGCGGCAAACCCAAACGCTTTCTGCTGATGGCCCTGGTATCACTGGTGGGCGTGGGCGTGGTCGGCGTCTTGCTGGTGGTGTTCGGCCTGGCGATGGCGTACCCGAACCTGCCGGCGCTCGATACCCTGACCGATTACCGGCCGAAGATGCCGCTGCGTATCTTTACCAGCGACGGCGTGCTGATCGGCGAGTTTGGCGAAGAGCGGCGCAATATGGTGCACATCAAGGATATTCCCGATGTCATGAAGAAAGCCGTGCTGGCCATCGAGGATGACCGCTTCTATGAACACGGCGGCGTGGACTACCTGGGCATCACGCGCGCGGCGCTGCACAACCTGACGGGCGGCGCCAAGCAAGGCGCGTCGACCATCACGCAGCAGGTGGCGCGCAATTTCTTCCTGTCCAGCGAACAGACCCTGAAGCGCAAGGCGTATGAAGTGCTGCTGGCGTGGAAGATCGAGAAAAACCTCAGCAAGGACCAGATCCTGGAAGTCTATATGAACCAGATCTATCTGGGCCAGCGCGCCTATGGTTTTGCCTCGGCCGCGCAGATCTATTTCGGCAAGAATATCCGCGACCTGACCGTGGCCGAAGCGGCCATGCTGGCCGGCCTGCCGAAAGCGCCGTCGGCCTACAATCCGGTGGTCAATCCGAAACGCGCCCGCCTGCGCCAGCAATACATCCTGCAGCGCATGGCGCAGCTGGGCTACATCACGCCGGCCCAGTTCGAGGAAGCCAAGCATGAAGAGCTGAAGGTCAAGACCGACAGCAGCGCCTTTGGCGTGCACGCCGAATATGTGTCGGAAATGGCGCGCCAGCTGGTCTACGAGCAATTCAAGGAAGATACCTATACGCGCGGCCTGAACGTCTACACGACGATCACCAAGGCCGACCAGGACGCCGCCTATATCGCGCTGCGCAAGGGCGTGATGGACTACGAGAAACGCCACGGCTACCGTGGTCCGGAAGCGTATATCGACATTCCGAAAACCAAGGCCGAAGCGGACGATGCGATCGAAACGGAACTGGCCGACCACCCGGACAGCGACGACATCATCGGCGCCATGGTGCTGCAGGCGTCGCCCAAATCGTTGCAGGCGGTGACCTCCGCCGGCGAGGAAATCAGCATCACCGGTTCCGGCCTGACCTTCGGCGCGGCCTGGCTGTCGGAAAAGGCGGCGCCGAACCGCCGCATCCGCCGCGGCGCCGTGATCCGCGTCATGCGCGAAGGCGACAACTGGGTGCTGACGCAGATGCCCGAAGTGCAGTCGGCGTTTGTTTCGGCCAGCACGACCGACGGGGCGATTCGGGCCATGGTGGGCGGTTTCGATTACAACCGCAACAAATTCAACCACGTGACGCAGGCGTGGCGCCAGCCCGGTTCGGCCTTCAAGCCCTTCATCTATTCCGCCTCGCTGGAACGGGGCCTGTCGCCGGCCACCATCATCAACGACGCGCCGATCTCGTTCGACGCGGGCCAGACGGGCGGCCAGGCGTGGGAACCGAAGAACTACGACAGCAAATACGACGGCCCGATGACCATGCGCAAGGGTTTGATGAAATCGAAAAACATGATTTCGATCCGCATCCTGCACAAGATCGGCGCCAAGTACGGCCAGGAATACGCCACCCGCTTCGGCTTCGACGCCGACAAGAACCCGCCCTACCTGACCCTGGCGCTGGGCGCGGGCAACGTCACGCCGCTGCAGATGGCCGGCGCCTACGCCGTGTTCGCCAATGGCGGCTACAAGATCAACCCCTACCTGATCGCCAAGGTCACCGACAGCGACGGCAAGGTCTTGTCGGAAGCCAACCCCGACAAGGCGGGCGAGGAAGCCAACCGCGTGATCGACGAGCGCAATGCCTTCATGATGAACAGCATGCTCAACGATGTGGTGCGCTTCGGCACGGCCAACAAGGCGATGGCCCTGAAGCGCCCTGACCTGGCCGGCAAGACGGGGACCACCAACGATTCCATCGACGCCTGGTTCGCCGGCTACCAGGCCAAGCTGGTGGGCATTGCCTGGATCGGCTACGACCAGCCACGCAACCTGGGCAACCGCGAAACGGGCGGCGGCCTGGCCTTGCCGATCTGGATCAACTACATGGCGAAAGCGCTGAAAAGCATCCCGGTCGAGGAACGCGCGGTACCGGAAGGCCTGATCCACGTGGGCGACGAGTACTACTATGCGGAAAATCCGCCGGGCACCGGAGTCGGCAGCCTGGAAGGCGCGGCACGCGGCACGCCGGAGGAAGAAAAAGCCAAGGAAGCCGTGAAGAACGAGCTGTTTTAAACACCTGGGTCGGGTAGGTCGGGTTAGGCCGCAGGCCGTAACCCGACAATATTGTTGACGTCTGCGGTGTTGTCGGATTACGCGCTTGCGCGCTAATCCGACCTACCCGGCCACAAAAAAATGGGCAGCCCGCAAAGGCTGCCCATTTTTCATGCATCACTTCAAGCACTTACTTCAACACCACCACCGCACCCGCCTGCTCGCTCGCCATGGTCGACAGCGCCGCAAACAGTTCCGAGCCGTCACGCGTATTGATCCATTCATCACCAACCCGCTTGTAGTGGAAACCGCCGGAACGGGCCGCCACCCACATTTCACGCATCGGCGCCTGGCTGTTGACGATGATTTTGGTGCCGTTGTCGATAAACTCGATTTCCAGCACATTGCCGCTGCGGCTGCATTCGACGTCGAGCACGTCTTCATCGTTCAGCCGGTCCAGCGCCGCCTCGATCCGGGTCAGGGTGGCTTCGGCCAAGGCCAGGAATTCCGATTCGCTCATGCTACACTCCAAAGATCTTAATCAAACCGTGATTCTAATCGTGAAGTCATCCTCAGCGTTTTATATCGGCATTGCCATTGTGGTCTCTAGCGTCCTGGCCGGCTGCGGCCAGCCCGGCGCCCTGTACCTGCCCAAGCCGCCGTCGGGCAAGCCAGCGCCCGCCAAGGGCCCGCTCGAACCGGCCCTGGTGCCGCCACCACCGGTGATCGTGCCGGCGACCTGAGTCAGTACTAAGTAACCCCCAATAAATTCTTGTGATTTCTGACTTCCATAACCGGCGCTCTGCTGTGTTGCCAACTGCTAGCAGTGCTCGCACTGCGTCGCAGTTGGCGCCTTGCATAGCATCCGGTTCTGTTCGTCATAACTTCACAATAATTTCCTGACGATTACTTAGCGCGCCAGCTTCGCGTTTTGCACCCGCTTGCTCCAGGCGAAATAGACGCGAATTAACAACAGCAGCGCGACGATGCAGCCAAACAGGATGGGCTGGGCAAAATTGTTCTTGCCCGCCTTCATCCACCAGTAATGCAATATCCCCAGCGGCGCGATCACGTACACCAGCCGGTGCAACCACTGCCAGCGCTTGCCGCCCAGGCGCTTGACCATGCCGTTGGTACTGGTCACGGCCAGCGGTATCAGCAATACAAACGCGATAAAGCCCACCGTGATGAACGGGCGCTTCAGCACATCCTTCCACATTTCCGCCAGATCGAAGAAATGGTCGAACCATAAAAAGGTGGTGAAGTGCAAGGTGGCATAGAAAAAAGCGAACAGGCCCAGCATGCGGCGCAGCTTGATCAGCCAGTTCCACTGCGTGATGCGGCGCAAGGGCGTGACGCCCAGGCCGATGCACAGGAAATACAGGGTCCAGTCGCCGGTGCCACGCGTGATGAATTCCAGCGGCTCGACCAGCTGGCCGGTGTACGTCAGCCACACCATGCGGCCCAAGGGCAGCAGCGCCAGCACGAAGATGACGGCCTTGATCAGCGACAGCTGCCGGGGTGTGGGATGGAAAGCCATGGGTCACCCTGCTTAAAAGAATTTCTTCAAGTCCATGCCCGCGTACAGCGAGGCCACGTCGTTATAGCCGTTGTACATCAGCGTCTTGCGCTTGCGCGTCAAAAAGCTGTCTTCGCCGATGCGGCGCTCGCTGGCCTGCGACCAGCGCGGATGGTCGACGTTCGGATTCACGTTCGAATAAAAACCGTATTCGGACGGCGCCGACAGGTTCCACGAGGTGCGCGGCTGTTCCTTGACGAAGCGGATCTTGACGATGGACTTGGCCGACTTGAAACCATATTTCCACGGCAGCACCATGCGCACCGGCGCGCCATTCTGGTTCGGCAGGGTTTCGCCATACATGCCCAGGGTCAGCAGCGCCAGCGGGTGATTCGCTTCATCGATGCGCAGGCCTTCGGTGTACGGCCACTGCAGCACGCGGCTGCCCACGCCCGGCATCTGCTTGTTGTCGGCCAGCGAAATGAATTCCACGTATTTGGCGTTGCCGGTCGGCTCGACCTTCTTGATGATCTCGGAGAACGAATAACCGACCCACGGAATCACCATCGACCAGCCCTCCACGCAGCGCAGGCGATAGACACGCTCTTCCAGCGGCGCCAGTTTCAGCAGCGCATCGAGGTCCAGGGTCATCGGCTTCTTGACTTCGCCTTCGATGGTGACCGTCCACGGCCGCGTGCGCAGGGTACCCGCGTTTTGCGCCGGATCGCTCTTGTCGGTGCCGAACTCGTAGAAATTGTTGTAGGTGGTGGCGTCTTTGTAGGCGGTCTGCTTGTCCAGCGCCGAATAGGCGGGATTCAGTTTGGCGGCCAGCTTGGGATGGGTGCCTTGCGCGTGGGCTTCACGGCTGAGCATTTCCAGCAGGGCCGCGCTGGAGACGGCGCCGATGGCCGCCTGCTTGATAAAGCTGCGGCGCGCTTCGAAGACCGCGCGCGGCGTGATTTCGGATGAGAACGGCAGTTCAATGCCGTTGGGACTGCGCTTGATCAACATGGCGGCTCCGGAAAAGTGGTGGTTATCTGTACCTTACACCAGTTTCCGAAGCCGTTCATGACGCTTGCGTCATCTAGAAAATTGCTTACAGTTTGCCGTAAGAATGCAGGCCGGACAGAAACATATTGACACCCAGGAAAGCAAACGTCGTCACCATCAGGCCCACCAGCGCCCACCAGGCCGCCACTCTGCCGCGCAAACCCGTCATCAATCGCATGTGCAGCCAGGCCGCATAGTTGAGCCAGACGATCAGGGCCCAGGTTTCCTTCGGATCCCACGACCAGTAGCCGCCCCACGCCTCGGCTGCCCACAGCGCGCCCAGGATGGTCGCTACCGTGAAGAAAGCGAAGCCGACGGAAATGGCCTTGTACATCACGTCGTCCAGCACTTCCAGCGATGGCAGGCGGTCGACCAGGTAGCCGCTCGATTTCAGCAGGTAGGCCGAAGCGACCATGGCCGACAGCGAAAAGGTACCGTAGCCGATGAAGTTGGCCGGCACGTGGATCTTCATCCACCAGCTTTGCAAGGCCGGCACCAGCGGCTGGATATCGGCCGCGTCGCGCGTGACGGTGTACCACAGCAAAAATACCACGGCGGCGGAAATCACCAGCATGACGAAGGCGCCCAGCTGGCGCGTCGCATAGTGCTGCTCGTAGTACAGGTAGAACATGGCCGTGATCAAGGAAAACAGGATGAACACTTCATACAGGTTCGACACGGGAATATGGCCCACGTCGGCACCGATCAAGTAGGACTCATACCAGCGCACCAGCATGCCCGTCAGGCCCAGCACCACGCCGGCCCAGCACAGCAGGGAACCGACCGAGGAACCGAAGTCCGAGCGCGCCACCAGGCCGATCCAGTAGAACAGGGTCGACAGCACGAACAAGGTGCCCATCCACAGAATCGCGGACTGGCTGGACAACATATACTTCAGGAAAAATTTCTGGTTTGCCATGTCCAGCTGGCCACCGTAGAGTTCGATGGCAAACAGCGACAGCACGGCGGCCACGGGGATCAGCCAGCGCACCGGCTTCCAGTACCAGCCCAGCCAGGCAAAGGTGGGCGCCGCCGCCAGTAAAATGACTTTTTCATAGATGTCCATGAAGGCGCCAAAGTGCACCAAGCCATACAGCGAAGCGGCCAGCAGGCCCGCGCCGTACAGCCAGTCGACCAGGCCCAGGCGCTTGAAAAAGCCGGGTTCCTGCGTGTAAATCTGTTTATTTGCCAATTCCATGTTTTTCTCCATTGCCTGCACGGCGTGACGCCAGCTCAGGCGCAGCTTACGCCGATTGCGGCAATTTTGCCTTCAGGTTCTCAAATTCTTTTTCAAAATCCAGCGTCTTGCGCTGGGTGCTCATGGCCATCAGGGCGGTGCTGTCGCCAGGGTTGTTGGCATCATCCTTGATCCACACCCACAAGCGGCGCTCACGGATATAGAACATGGAAAACACGCCGATCACCAGGAACAAACAGCCCAGGTAGACCACGCCCTTGCCCGGCGAGCGCGTCACTTGCAGCACGGAAGCCTTGATTTCCGTAAACTCATCGAGCTGCAAATACACGGGCGCACCATAGAAGAAGCTGTCGGACAGGGCATTGGTCGCCAGTTGCAGGAAACGGCCGTGCTTTTCATCGGCCTCGATGGCGCTCAGGCCGGCCTTGGCGCGCGCGGCCTGCCACAAGTCCCACAGGCTGCCGTTGAGGATCTTCATGAAGATATCGGCCGCCTTTTCCTGCTCGGCCTTGGGCACTTTTTCCAGGAAACGCGAAATCGCCAGGAAACCGCCCTCCTGCCCGTTGCCGGCAAAGATGGCCAGGCTTTTCGCGGCCGATTCCTGCAGCTGGCCGCGCAGCGCTTCCGCGTTGGCGTTCGGCATGGCGCGCTGGGCGTAGCGGGCGGCGGCCTGCTCGCGCAGTTCCGGGTCCTGCAGCGCGGCGCGCAGGCGCATCCATTCCTTCACCGTGTAATTGTCGTCGGCGGGAATGCGCAGGTAGCTGAAGGCGTCGCTCGGGTTGACGCGCATGCCGGCCAGGAACACCAGCGCGCCGTCGACCGTGACGGGCTGCATGTAGTTCTGGTACTCGCGCGCCTGGCCCGTCTTGTCGCGCAATTTGTACAGCACGCTGGGGCCGACGTTTTTCAGGTCCTTGTTATTGGCGTTCTTGGCGGCGGAACCGAGACGCTTGTCGAGGCCGACGGCGAATTTTTCATTGAAACTCTCGGCCTTGCTGACGGCCCGCACATCCTGGCCGGAACTCATGTTTTCCACGTTGAACGGACGGAAACCCGACCATTCGACGCTATACGAATTGCCGTCGCTGCGCTCCAGCGGCGTGCTGCCGCCCACTTCGCCGCCGATATCGAAACGTTTGTCCGTCTTGCCGGCCATCGGGAAACCGGTGAGCTTGAGCTTGCTGCCGCCATCTTCAAAGCTGGACTGGTACAGCGCCAGGCCTTTGTACAGCAGCGGCTGGTTGACCTTGATGGTGGCCGGAAAACTCGCGCCCGTCTCATGGTCGGTGACCACCACGTCGCTGGCGAACAGCTTGGGCATGCCGGTGCTATAGAAATCGATATGGAATTTCTTCAGCAGGATGGTGATCGGCAGATCCTGGATCAGCACGCCATCGGCTTGCGGAATGATGGCGGTGCTGCTGGTCGAGCCTTCCGGGATCATGGTATTGCCGCGGAAAGTGGGGTTCGACAGGCTCAAACGGTGCTGGGCGGGAATCTCGGCGATCACGCCGCTGCCGGCAAACGGCGTCTTGCCGAAGAACCATTGTTGCACCCTGATCGGCATTTCCGAGTCCAGCAGGCCGCCGACGCAGATGATGACGATGGCGCCGTGGGCAAAGATATAGCCCCATTTGTTGGCCGCGCCGCGCTTGGCCGCCACCAGCGTAGCGTTGTCCTTTTCCACGATCTTGGCCTGGTAGCCGGCGTCCTTCAAACGCATCACCATCTGCTGGGCCAGCGCGGCGCGCGGCAGCGCCGCCAGCCATTCGGCCTTGTGGTGGAAATTGCGCAAGGACTGCTCACGCACGGTTTCGCGCCAGCTGCGCATGTCCTTGAGCATCTTCGGCGCATTGCGCACGATGCACAGCGAGGTCGAGGCGACCAGGAAACCCATGATCAGCAGAAACCACCAGGCCGAATAGACCGAATACAGGCTCAGCTTGTCGAACACGGAAAACCAGAACGGGCCGAACTGGTTGATGTAATTGGGCATCGGCTCGTTCTGCTTGAGCACGGTGCCGATCACGGAGGACACGGCGATCAGGGTCAGCAAGCTGATGGCAAAGCGCATCGACGAGATCAATTCGACGAATTCGGCCAGGCTGCGGCGCTGCGTTTTGAGTTCGATTCCGGTGGTGCTGGTACTCATGCGTTGTTACTCATACTGAATGGCAATCTAAAAAAGGCGGGGAAGTTTCGGCTGCGCAAGGCGGCAGCATAACCCAGTTTGGCCGGGGTCATAAAAAAAGGGCAGCCCCTTGCCACGGCCGCCCTTCTTCATCCACACCATAGTGTCCGGCAATGATTGCCGCTATGGAAAGTTATTTCAGGCCGGCTATGTAATCGGCAACGGCGGCGATCTCATCGTCCGACATGCGCGCGGCGATGGTGTGCATGTCGACGCTGTTCTTGCGCGCATCGGCCTTGGTGCTGCGGAACTGGGTCAGCTGGGCGATCGTATAGTCCTGGTGCTGGCCGGCGATGCGCGGATATTGCACGGGGATGCCATTGCCCGCCGCGCCATGACAGCTGGCACAGGCCGCGACTTGTTTCGAAGCAATTCCGCCACGGTAGATCTTCTTGCCCAGCTCGATGGTGTCCTTGTTCTTGGCGGCGCCCGGCTTGGCCAGCTGCGCGCCCAGGTAGGCGGCGACGTTTTTCTTGTCGGCATCGCTGAGCATCTTGGCGTAGGTCGACATCACGGGCTGGTTGCGCTGCGGCGTGGTGAAATCGACCAGCTGCTTGTACAGATAGTTTTCGTGCTGGCCGGCCAGCTTGGGATTGACCGTGATGGTCGAATTGCCGGCCGCGCCATGGCAGGAGACGCAGGCGGGCAAGCCGCGCGCGGCGTCGCCATCGGTGTACAGGGTGGCGCCCTTGTTGGCATCGGCTTTGACGGCGGGCTTCGGTGCTTCAGCGGCCGAAACAGTTGCCGAGATGGCCAGCAAAGCGAGCAACATGGATTTGAACAACGGTGAAAATGCACGATTCATTCAGGCACCCTGGGACAGTGAAAAATTAGTGGTGGACATTGCCGCGCCCTGGGATTTTTGCATTATTTTCAGGGCCGCAAGCCGCATCGCTGCTACGCCGGCAACAATTAACAACTCCTTATTGTACAATAGCTTCTTGGCGTTATTGCTCTCTTATCGCTCCCTTTTCTTGCATTACTACTCCCATGTCAAAACTCTGGCAAGCCCGTTTCTTTACGACCGTCAACCAACTGCGCGACCTGCCCGATACCTCGGTGCCGGAAATCGCTTTTGCCGGCCGCTCCAATGCCGGCAAATCGACCGCCATCAATATTTTGTGCAATCAGAAAGGCTTGGCGTTCGCCTCCAAGACGCCGGGCCGTACCCAGCATATCAACTATTTCTCGATCGGCGGCGCCCACGTGGGCCAGCACCGCAAGGATGCCACCATCGTCGAAGAGATCGAATGCCTGCTGGTCGACTTGCCCGGTTATGGCTATGCGGAAGTGTCGGGCTCGGCCAAGCTGCACTGGCAGCGTTTGCTGGGCGACTATGTACAACGCCGCGAACAGCTGGCCGGCCTGGTCCTGATCATGGATTCGCGCCGCCCGTTTACGGACCTCGACATCCAGATGCTGGAATGGTTCGCGCCGACCGGCAAGCCGATCCACTGCATCCTGACCAAAGTGGACAAGCTGAACCGCAATGAATCGGTGAACGCCCTGCGCCAGGCCAAGGCCAAGCTCGACAGCTATGTCGATGAAGACGGCGTCGGCTTCCCGTTCACGGTGCAGCTGTTCTCGGCCCTGAAACGGGTCGGCATCGAGGAAGCCAATGACAAGATCATGGAACTGGCCGGCATCAGCGAAGACGGCGCCGCCGAAATGGTGGAACTGATCGAGATGGAAGACGACGTCGAACCGGAAGCAGACAAACCGGCTTGATCCTCGTATCAGTACGGCACGTTAAAAAGGCGGCTCACTTGCGTGAGCCGCCTTTTTTTCATGGCTGAAAATTAACGCCGGCCCGGCCCTGGCCGTTTCTCGGAAAAGAATTCCTGGCGCAGGAACGCGGTCAGCTCGGCAGTATCCTCGACGCGAGCGCTGAGATTGACGTTGCGGCCCAGGCGGCGCGATTCCCACACGAAGTCGCCCGGCTTTTCGGCACGGATCAGCTGGATCATCTTCTTGATGATGGCCGATTCGATATCGGGCTCATTGCCCAGCTCAACTTTTTCCTGCTTCAGCCAGTTGCGCTTGAAGTTACCGTTCCAGCCCTTGAACTTGACTTCGGCACTGAACGAGGTCTGGTTGACGATGGAAAACACGCCACCCGAATCATCGTTGTCGCTGCCCGAGTTGCGGCCCTGGGCGCGCGCGATATTGGCCTTGGCCACGCGCGTGGCGCGGTCGTTTTCGCTTTCCTCGGCCGGCGGCGCCGGCTGCTGCGCCTGGCGCTGCTGGCGGCGCTGCTCGATCATGGTGGCCATGTCGTCGGCCGGCGGCGGCGGCAACGGCACTTTCGATACCAGCGGCGGCGTAAAGGTTTCCAGCTTCGGCTTGTCGCGCGGCACGTTTTTCGTCACCACCGGCTTGCTCGGCGCTGGCGGCGGTTTCACCTTGGCAACCTTGGTTTCCTTCGGCGTCGGCTTGGGCGTGGGCTTGGGCGTCGGTTTCGGCGTCGGCTTGTCCTTCAGCGGCGCGATATACACCATCGCGCTTTCCTTTTTCGGCGGCGGGATCTTTTCGATCTTGTCCGTATGCAGCAAGGCATACGCGGCAATCAGCACGTGCAGCAGGACAGACACGCCCAGTATCACCTTGCGGCGGTTGCTGGTCTTTTCGCCATAGGCCAGTGGCGGCTGGATCAATTGCCCGCAGGTAGGGCAATAGCCGGTATCGGCAGCCATCGGGTGGGTCGTGTCATGCAAAATGAATCGTGCTTTCTTTGTAGCAACAAAGTTGATCTTACAGGGCAGTCATAGTGCCAGAATCGCCGGCGTTTGGAAACACTTGCCGCGCCCTTGCCACCCGAAGCGTACAGGATCGCGGCATTCCTTGCACCGCCATGAAGAGTAGCCGAAGCGGCCCTTGATGGTTGTTACCGTATGTATCACGCTTCTTACAGCCAGGTAACACAAACGGCGCGCCGTTCCCGAAGGACTGGCGCGCCGCAGCGTTTTTTATCCGAGCAATCAGGCTTTGTTGTCGAGCGCCACCAGTTGCTCGTCCGTCATCGGCCCGGTGCCGCTGTATTTGTCGAGGAACAGATAGATCACGGGCGTGATGAACAAGGTGATCACTTGCGAAAAGATCAGGCCGCCGACCACGGCCAGGCCCAGCGGCTGGCGCAGTTCGGCGCCCGCGCCCAGGCCCAGTGCGATCGGCAAGGCGCCCATCAGCGCCGCCGCCGAGGTCATCATGATCGGACGGAAGCGCAGGATGCAGGCCTGGCGTATCGCTTCGGCGGGGGCCAGGCCCTCGTTCCTCTGCGCATGCAGGGCAAAGTCGATCATCATGATGGCGTTTTTCTTGACGATGCCGATCAGCATCAAAATGCCGATAATCGCGATCATGGTCAGGTCCATGCCGAACAGACGCAAGGTCAGCAGCGCGCCAACAGCGGCCGACGGCAGGCCGGCCAAAATGGTCAGCGGGTGGATATAGCTTTCGTACAAGACGCCCAGCAGCACGTAGATGACGGCCAGCGCGGCGATGATCAGGATGATCTGGCTGGCCTGCGAATCTTGGAACACGGCCGCGTCGCCGCCGTAGCGGGTGATGATCGACGCGGGCAAGTTCATGCCCTTGCTCATCACGTCGATCTTGCCGGTGGCAATCCCCAGCGGCACGTCCGGCGCCAGGTTGAAGGCAATCGTGACGGCCTGCAGCTGGCCCTGGTGATTGACGGAGGTGGGGCCGATGGTGCGCTCGACCCGGGCAATGCTCGACAATTTGACCAGTTCGCCCGTCTTGCTGCGCACCGACACGCGCGTCAGCGCATCGTCGTACTGGCGGTCCGGCGTGGCCGCTTCCAGGATCACGTAATAGCTGGCGGCCGAGGAATAGATGGTCGACACCTGCCGTTCGCCAAACGCGCTGTACAGGGCGGTGCGAATGTCCGACATCTGCACGCCCAGCATGTTCGCCTTGTCGCGGTCGATCTTCAGCGAGGCCTGCAAGCCCTTGATCTGCGAATCGCTGGTGACGTCGCGGAAGGCCGGGTCGGCGCGCATGCCGGCCAGGAATTTCTCGGCCCAGTCATTCAGGGCGTCGGGGCTGACGCTTTGCAGGGTGTACTGGTAGCGGCTCTTGCTCTGGCGCCCGCCCAGCTGCAAGTTTTGCACGGGACGGAAATACACGGCCATGCCGGGCACGGCGCTGGTGGCCCGGCGCAGGTTTTCCAGCACCACCGGCATTTTCGGCCGTTCGCTGCGCGGTTTCAGCACCATGAACATGCGGCCCGTATTGCCGCCACCGACAAACGAAGTGACGTCCTGCACGCTGGGGTCGGCCTTGATCACGGCCGCCATGCGTGCCTGCAGGGCTTGCAGGGCTTCCGACGAGATATCCTCCGACGCTTCCGTATTGACCTGGATCTGGCCCAGGTCTTCCTCGGGGAAGAAGCCTTTCGGTATCGTCGCGTACAGAATCACGGTCAGGGCAAACGTGCACACGGCGATCAGCAGCACCACGTTGCGGTGCGCCAGTGCCTTGTCGAGCACGAAGACATAACCATTGCGCACGCGCGTAAAACCGGCTTCGAAGTGGCGGCCGATAAAGGTTTTTTCCTCGGCGTGGTCGTGTCCCTGCGCGCCGGCCGGCAGGAAGCGGCTGGCCAGCATCGGCACCAGGGTCAGCGAGATTATCGCCGACACCAGGATCGCCAGCGAGACCACCACGGCAAATTCATGGAACAGCAGGCCGATCACGCCCGGCATGAAGAAGATCGGGATAAACACCGCCACCAGCGAGACGGAAATCGAGATGATGGTAAAACCCATCTCTTTCGCGCCCACCAGTGCCGCCTGGATCGGCTTCTTGCCCATCTCGATATGGCGCACGATGTTTTCCAGCACCACGATGGCGTCATCGACCACCAGGCCGACGGCCAGCGTAATGCCCAGCAGCGAGATATTGTCGAGGCTGTAACCTAGCCAGTACAGCAGGGCCAGCGCGCCCAGCAGCGAAATCGGCATGGTGACGGCCGGAATGAAGGTGGCGGCCGCGCGGTGCAAAAACAGGAAGATCACCAGCACCACCAGCACCACGGTGAGCGCCAGGGTCAGGTTGACGTCGTGAATCGCCTCGCGGATCGACAGCGAACGGTCGTTGACCAGACTGATCTGGATCGACTGCGGCAGTTGTTCCTTGAAACCGGGCAACAGGCGGCGCACGCCGTCGACCACCTGCACCGTGTTGGCGTCGGGCTGGCGCTGCACCATCAGGCTGATCGAGCGCTCGCCATTGAAGCTGCCGACCGCCTTGATCGATTGAAAACTGTCTTCCACCTCGGCCACGTCCTTCAAACGCACGGGCTGGCCGTTGCGGCTGGCGACGATCAGCTCGGAAAAATCGGCCGCCTTCATCATCTGCGGATTGCCCTGGATGGTCAGGGTCTGGCTCGGGCCGTCCAGGATGCCCAGCGGCGAATTGGTGTTCGAGGTGCGCAGCGCCGTGGCCAGCTCGTCCATGGTCAGGTCGCGCGCATTCATCAAATCGGCACGCGCGCGCACGCGCACGGCAAAGCGCTTCTGGCCGTTGACCACCACCTGCGCCACGCCGGGCAAGGTCGACAGGCTGGGGGCGATCAGGTTTTCCGCGTAATCGTTCAGGTCCGACAGGTTCAACGATGGCGAGGTCATCTGGATGAACAGCACCGGCGCATCGGCCGGGTTGACCTTGCGGTAGGACGGCAAGTCCGTCATTTCGGTCGGCAACTGGCGCTGGGCGCGCAGCAGTGCCGCCTGCACGTCGACGGCCGCCTCGTTGACATTGATGCTGGAGTCGAATTCCAGGGTCAATGAGGTGTTGCCCAAAGTACTGGTGGAGGTGATCAGGCTCAGGCCGGAAATCGTGGAAAACTGCTTTTCCAGCGGCAAGGCGACGGATGACGCCATGGTTTCCGGGCTGGCGCCGGCCAGGTCGGCGCTGACGTTGATGACGGGCGTGTTATAGCTCGGCAAGGCCGCCACGGGGATCTGCAGATACGCCAGCACGCCGGCCAGGATGATGGAGAGGGACAGCAGCACAACCATCACGGGGCGGCGGATGCTCAGTTCGGACAGGTTCATGCTGGCTTGCCCGTCGGCGTGGCGGCAGCGGCCGGGGTGGTATCCTGGCGTTTTTCCGCCAGGCGCACCTTGCTGCCCGGACGCAGGTTCTGCTTGCCGTCGACAATCACCTGCTCATCGCCAGTCAAGCCCGTCACCGCGGCATTCAGGCCAAACGCATGCACGCGCGTGACCTTGTTCGCCATGGCCGTGTTGTCGGCCTGCATGGTATAGACCAGGGTGCCGGCGGTGGTGGTGATGATGGCGTTTTGCGGGATCACCAGCGCGTCTTTCAGGGTTTGCACCGTCATCTGGGTATTGATGTACTGGCCCGGCCACAGATCGGTTTGGGTATTGCCGAAACGGGCCTTGACCTTGATCATGCCCGACGTCGGATCGACGGCGTTGTCGATAAAGTTCAGCTTGCCCTGGACCTGCTTGCCGCCGGCGTCCGCCAGCAGCGCCGTGACGGGCACTTCGCCCGCTTTCTGCGCCGACAGCAGGGCCGACAAACTGCTCTCCGGCAAGGTGAACACAACATCGATCGGATCGAGCTGGGTAATGCTGGTGAGCGAGGTGGTCGGCTGCACCAGGCTGCCCGGATACACGCCGATGGCGCCGACCCGGCCGCTCAGGGGCGCGCGCAAGATGGTGTAGCTGGAATCGACTTGGGCCGCGCGCAAGGCGGCCTGGTCGGCGGCCAGCAAGGCGCGCGCCGCGTCGAGCTGGCTTTGCAGGGTATCGACGGCGCCCTGGGCGATGAAGTTCTTGCTGAGCAAATCGGTGCTGCGCTTGAGCTGGCGCTCGAAGTCCTGCACCGAGGCGCGGTCGCGCAACACTTGCGCCTGGGCTTTTTCCACGTTGGCGCTTTCGGTGCGTGCGTCCAGGGTGAACATCAGCTCGCCCTGTTTGACGTACTGGCCTTCCTTGATATGCACCTTGGCAATCGTGCTGGTGGTTTGCGGATGCAGGTCGACGCTGCTGATCGGCGTCACGCTGCCATTGGCCTGCAGCACGATGGGCACGTCCTGGCGCACGGGCTTGACCACGCTGACGCTGGTCGGCGCCTGCCCTCCCTTGGCCGCCGCTCCGCTCCTGGCCTTGTCGGCGGACTGATGATTGAAATACCAGATGCCGCCACCGATACACAGGGCACCACCGACCAGGATTGCCAGGCTAGTTTTTTTCATTATTCGTCACGCTGTCTCGGCGCGGATTTTGCAGGTTGAATTAATTGCCTAAAGGCATTAAGGGCGATATTGTCGCATGAAAGCGTCACGGGAAATCATCACTTTCCTGCGTAATATTGTGGCACCACCAGGGTCACTTCCAGCCCGCCGTCCACATGATTGGACAGCAAAACCGTGGCGCCGTGCTGTTCGGCGATATTGCGTGCAATCGTCAGGCCCAGGCCGGTGCCGCCGGATTCGCGCGAACGCGAGGTCTCGATGCGGTAGAACGGTTCGAACACCTTGGCCAGCTGGTCGGGCGCAATGCCGGGACCGCCATCGCGGATGCGGATGCGCGCCGCGCCCGTCAGGCGCTCGACCGTCACCTGCGCATGCTGGCCATATTTGACGGCATTGTCGATCAGGTTGACCAGGCAGCGCCGCATGGCGATCGGGCGGCCCATCAGGGCCATGCCGGCATGGCCTTCCAGGGTCACGTTCTGGCCCGCATCGGCGGCGTCCGAACAGACGCTGTCGAGCAGCGAATCGAGGTCGAGCGCCTGCATCGCTTCCGTGCTGTCCATCGAGCGCGCCAGGTCCAGCCCTTCCTTGACCATGCTCTGCATGGCCGACAAATCGCCCACCAGCCGTTCGTGCAGGTCGGAGTCGGCCACTTTTTCCAGCCGCAGGCGCAAACGCGTGAGCGGCGTCTGCAGATCGTGCGTGATGGCGGCCAGCATCTGCGTGCGCTGGAAGATGTGCTGGCGGATGCGCGCCTGCATGGCGTTGAAGGCCGCGCTGGCCTGGCGGATTTCGCTCGCGCCCGTCAGGGCCAGCGGCGGATGGTTGATGTCGTTGCCCAGGTCTTTCGCCGCCTGCGCCAGCTGTTTCAACGGCCGCATCGTCATGCGCGTGACCAGGTAGGCCAGGATGGCGATGCTGATCAGGAAAGGCAGCAGGGTCATCCAGTCATTGTGCTCGGCGAACGCCGGCTGGCGCGGCGGCAGCACCAGCAGGCGCAGCATGTGGCCGTCCTGCATGCGCACGTCCAGGCTTTCGCAGGTGCCGCCCCAAGGCTTGGGCGAAAACAGGCCGGGCGCTTTCTTCGGCTTGACGCAGACCAGCGGCAGCTGGGCCAGCGCGGTCACCTTGAAGGCCTCGCCCAGCTTGGCTTGCAGCGCGCTGGAAAACTCGGTCGGCGCGCCGGCCGCGTGTTCGGCGTCCGGCCGCAGTTCCAGCCGCACGCTGCCCTTGTTGGCCACCTTCAGGTAGGCCGCGCGCGACGCCAGCGGCACCATGTCGGTCGACATCACCAGCTGCTCGGCACGCTCGACGGCGTGATAGTCGCGGTACTGTTCGATCGCCCGCTGGCGCTCGCCCACGGCCAGCCACTGCGTCAGCGCGGCCGAGGCCACCACGCCGATCAGCAGCACCATGAAGACGCGCCCCGTCATCGAACCGAGAAAGGCCTTCACGCGTGCGGCTCCACGTTGACCTGGCCGGCCAGCACATAGCCGCCGTTGCGCACGGTCTTGATGATTTGCGGCAAACGTGCATCCTCGCCCAGCTTTTGCCGCAAGCGGCTGATCTGGATATCGATCGAGCGGTCGAACGGGTCGGCGTCGCGGCCCTGCGTCAGGTTCAGCAGCTGGTCGCGGTTCAGCACACGGTTCGGGTGCTCGAGGAACACGCGCAACAAACGAAATTCCGCGCCCGACAGCATGATCACCACGCCGGTCGGGTTGAGCAGGTGGCGCGCCGTCAGGTCCAGGGTCCAGCCCGAGAAGCGGATCTGCTGCGCCTTGTCCGACGGCGCATTGGACGGCATCGCATGGCTGCGGCGCAGCACGCTGCGGATGCGCGCCAGCAGCTCGCGCGGCTCGAATGGTTTCGGCAGGTAATCGTCGGCGCCCATTTCCAGGCCCAGGATGCGGTCCAGCGGTTCGTTGCGGGCCGTCAGCATGATGACGGGCACGGTCGACTGCGCGCGCAGCTTGCGGCACAGGGTCAGGCCGTCGTCGCCGGGCAGGTTCAGGTCGAGCACGATCAGGTCGGGCCGGGTTTCGTCCAGCACCTTCCACATGGCCGTGCCATCGGCCGCGCCCAGGGTGCGGTAGGCATTGGTTTCCAGGTAATCCGCCAGCAGGCTGCGGATATCGCGGTCGTCGTCGACGATCAGTATTGTAGAAGTGGTTTCCATGCCTGAATTATCCCCACTTCAGAAGGGCGTGCACAGCGCATTTGTATCGTCTTGTATATAGACCATGTGACGAAACATACGGATACAAACTGTCGGACAGCGGACACTTCGTGGAAACATGGGGCGGCCACACTGGATTCATGTGCACAGACATGTACATGCTCTCTTCACTCATAAAGGAATCCAGATGAACACCTCATTTCACACCGTACGCAAACACCTGATCGTCGCGCTGAGCGTACTCGGCATGGGTGCCGCATCGCTGACCGTCCACGCCCAGCAAGCTCCCGCCAGCGCCCCGGCCGCCACCAGCAACCCGAAAGCCGCACCGGACGGCCCGCGCGCTCATCGTGGCGAACGCGGCGGCGAACACCGTGGCGAACGCGGCAATCCGGCCGAACGCATGGCCAAATACCAGGCCCGCCTGCACGACAAGCTAAAACTCACCGCCGCCCAGGAACCGGCCTGGGCCACCTTTACGGCCGCCAACGCGCCGAAAAAGCCGGCCGGCGACTGGAAGGCCAAGCGCGAAGCGTTTGCCAAGCTGTCGGCACCCCAGCGCATGGAGCAGTGGATCGCCCTGTCGAAGGAGCGCATCGCCGGCCAGGAAAGCCGTCTGGCGTCGCTGAAAACGTTTTATGGCGTGCTGACGCCGGAACAACAGAAAGTGTTCGATAACAGCGTGCCGGGCGGCAAGCATGGCGGCATGCGCGGACACCATGGCCACCGTGGCGGCCCGGAACATAAAGCCGGCTAAAACTGTTGCAAACAAAGAAAAGGCCTGCAATGCAGGCCTTTTTTCATATGAACAACGCGAGTAAACGCTTACTTTGCATCGAGCTTGTTCAACGACGCCAGGAAGGTTTCCGCGTTCTGGAAGCCGATCACGCGCGATTGCGGTATCTCCTGGCCTTGCGGATTGAACATGATGATGCCGGGCGGGCCGAACAGTTGAAAACGTTTCAGCATGGCCTTGTCGTCCGCGTCATTGGCCGTCACGTCGACCTGCAGCAGCACCGACATGCCCATCTTGTCGCGCACGGCTGGCGCGACAAACGTCAGCTTTTCCATTTCCTTGCACGACACGCACCAGTCCGCATAAAAATCGAGCAGCGCCGTCTTGCCGTTCAATTGCGCCAGCGCCGCATCGAGCTGCGCCACGGTTTTTACGCGCGTAAAAGCATGCGGATGGACCTGGCCACCGCCCAGGTGGGCCAACGGCGCCAGCGGATCGCGGCCGCCGCTGGCCACGCCCACCAGCTGCACCGCGCCGAGGATGGCGAACACCAGGCCGAAGGCCTTGGCCACCCAGGCGTTTTTGGAAGAGCTTTTGCCCACCAGCAGATACATGCCGTAGCCGATGAACAGCGCGGTCCAGCCCAGCATCTGCACGCTGCCCGGCAACACGGGCGACACCAGCCACCAGGCCACGCCCAGCAGCAGCACGCCAAAGAAACGTTTCACGGCATCCATCCAGGCGCCGGCGCGCGGCAGCAAGGCGCCGGCCGACACGCCGACCAGGATCAGGGGCACGCTCATGCCGACCGCCATCGCAAACAGGGCGCTGCCGCCGATGACCACGTCGCGCGTCTGGCTGATGTACAGCAAGGCGCCGGCCAGCGGCGCGGCCACGCACGGCCCCACGATCAGGGCCGAGATCGCGCCCATCACGAACACGCCCGCCAGGCGGCCGGAGGATTGCTGGTTCGACACGGTGGCCAGCTTGCCCTGCAAGAAGGCCGGTACCTGCAGTTCATAAAAGCCGAACATCGACAGCGACAAGCCGGCCATCAGCAAGGCAAAGAAACCGAGCACCCACGGGTTCTGCAGCTTGGCCGCCAGCCCTTCGCCGGCCAGGCCCGCCGCCACGCCCAGCGCCGTATAGACGATCGCCATGCCCAGCGCATAGGTCAGCGACAGCAGCAGGCCGCGCGAGCGGCTGACCTTGGCGCCGTCACCGACGATAATCGACGACAGGATCGGCACCATCGGCAGCACGCACGGCGTGAAGGCCAGGCCCAGGCCCAGCAGCATGAACAACGGCACGATCACCAGCAGCTTGCCGCCTTTTAAGGCAGATTCGATACTGCCCATTTCGCTTGTCACCGGTGCCGCAGCAGCACTGACGACAGGCGCGGCCGGGACCGGCACGGCATCGGGCGTGCTGGTGATATCGGCTTGCGGGATGCTCATCACGGAAACGCCCGGCGAGGCCTGCGCCTGCGGGCCGTTGATGGCCTTGGTATCGACGGCGGGCGTATCGACGGCGGGCGCCGCCGGCAAGGCGAATTTCGAGGCGACCGCGCCTGGCGCCATGCTCTGGCCGCCGGCGCCGACCAGCTTGATCGTCGCATCCTGCGGCGCATAGCACAGGCCCTTGTCCGAGCAGCCCTGGCCGGTCGATTTGAGCGTAAACGCGCCGGCCGCCTGCACGGGAATCGTGATGGTCAGCGTGTGGCGGAAGGTCTCGACGTTCTTCTGGAAGGTTTCGTCGAACTTGACCTTGCCTTTCGGGAAGACGGGCGTGCCCAGAGTGGCGCCGGTGGCCTCGAACTTGAAGCGCTCGTGGTACATATAGTAGCCATCGGCGATCACATAGGTCACCGCGATGGTGGCCGGGTCCTGCATGCGGGCGGAAAACTTGAACGCCAGTTCGGGATCGAGGAATTCGTCATCGGCGCGCGCGTGGCCGGCGCCGAATACGGCCATCAACAACAGCAGAAACGCGGCAAACCAGTGGGGCAAGGAGTAACGCGAGGGCAAGCGCGCGGCGGCGCCGGAAGGGAAACGGGACATGAACTACCTTTTTCGACCATTCAACAAGAAGTCGCGCGGAGCATGCAGGGCCGGCGCGAAAGAAGAATAGTACACCGCGGCAGAGCCGGCTGCAGCAGAAAGCAAAAAAGCCAGGCTAGGCCTGGCTTTCCTTGAAGCAGTAACCGGGATTACTCGCCAGCGACTTCAACTGCTTCGGTCGTATCTGGACGATCCATCAGTTCAACGAATGCCATAGGAGCATTGTCGCCGACGCGGAAGCCCATTTTCAGGATACGCACATAACCACCGTTACGGTTGGCATAACGCGGGCCCAGTTCAGCGAACAGTTTGACGACCATTTCACGGTCGCGCAGACGGTTGAAGGCCAGACGCTTGTTTGCCAGGGAGTCGGTTTTGCCGATGGTCAGAATTGGCTCGACAACGCGGCGCAGTTCTTTTGCTTTTGGCAGGGTGGTTTTGATCGCTTCGTGACGCAGCAGCGATACTGTCATGTTGCGCAGCATAGCCAGACGGTGGGACGAGGTACGATTCAGTTTACGGAGGCCGTGACCGTGACGCATGGTAAATCCTTTCGGTAGTGAGTTTAAATCCAGTTCTTCGATCAATGAAGCAAGCGCTTCATCGCGGACCGGTTTGGTACTTCAAAAATAAAAGCCTGGGACACCTGTCCCAGGCAGTTTGCTACAAACTTCGAATTACTTTTCCAGGCCGGCAGGCGGCCAGTTTTCCAGCTTCATGCCCAAGGTCAGGCCGCGCGATGCCAGCACTTCCTTGATTTCGTTCAGCGATTTGCGGCCCAGGTTAGGCGTTTTCAGCAGCTCGTTTTCCGAACGCTGGATCAGGTCGCCGATGTAGTAGATGTTTTCGGCTTTCAGGCAGTTGGCCGAACGCACGGTCAACTCCAGGTCGTCGACTGGACGCAGCAGGATAGGATCGACCAGCGGAGCGCGCGATGGTGCTTCCGCGGCGGCTTCCGTGCCTTCCAGGGCAGCGAACACATTCAACTGGTCCACCAGGACGCGGGCCGACTGGCGGATCGCTTCTTCCGGCGAGATCACGCCGTTGGTTTCGATGTTGATGATCAGCTTGTCCAGGTCGGTACGCTGTTCGACGCGCGCCGATTCAACGAAGTACGACACGCGGCGCACTGGCGAGAACGACGCGTCCAGGATGATGCGGCCGATGGTCTTGTTGGTGTCTTCCGACAGGCGACGCACGTTGCCAGGAACGTAGCCGCGGCCTTTTTCAACCTTGATCTGCATGTCCAGCTTGCCACCGGCGGTCAGGTGGGCGATCACGTGGTCAGGGTTGATCAGTTCGACGTCGTGCGGCAGGTCGATGTCGGAGGCCAGGATCGCGCCTTCGCCTTCTTTTTTCAGGGTCAGGGTCACCGAATCGCGGTTGTGGACTTTGAAAACCACACCCTTCAAGTTCAGCAACAGATCGACGACGTCTTCCTGCACGCCATCGAGGGAAGAATATTCGTGGACGACGCCGGCGATCGTCACTTCGGTCGGCGCGTAGCCCACCATCGACGACAGCAGAACGCGGCGCAACGCGTTACCCAATGTGTGGCCATAGCCGCGCTCGAACGGCTCCATCACGACTTTGGCGTGACCTGCACCGAGAGCTTCAACATCGATAATACGTGGCTTCAACAAACTGTTTTGCATGAAATGTCCTTTTCAATACCCTCGGCTCGTTACGCCGATAAGGCTGATGGCATTAGTGAAACGCCCACTCTGCAAAAAAATGCAAAGTGGGCGGGAATCTTGCTACTTGATACGATTAACGCGAGTACAGCTCGACGATCAGCGATTCGTTGACGTCGTTGGCGATTTCGTTACGCTCTGGCAGGGACTTGAAAGTACCTTCCATTTTCTTGGCATCAACCGAAACCCAGCTAGGCATACCAACTTGTTCGGCCAGCGACAGTGCTTCAACGATACGCACTTGCTTTTTCGATTTTTCACGAACAGCGACGATATCGCCGACTTTGACCGAGTACGAAGCGATGTTGACAACGATACCGTTCACGGTGAATGCTTTGTGGCTGACCAGTTGACGCGCTTCAGCGCGGGTCGAGCCAAAGCCCATGCGGTAGCAAACGTTGTCCAGACGCGTTTCCAGCAACTTCAACAGCGTTTCGCCGGTGTTGCCTTTACGACGGTCTGCTTCAGCGAAGTAGCGGCGGAATTGACGTTCCAGCACGCCGTACATGCGCTTGACTTTTTGCTTTTCGCGCAGTTGGTTACCGTAGTCCGAGGTGCGGGCGCCGGATTTGACACCGTGCTGGCCTGGTTTGACGTCCAGTTTGCACTTGCTGTCCAGCGAGCGACGTGCGCTCTTCAGGAACAGGTCAGTACCTTCACGGCGGGAGAGTTTTGCTTTAGGTCCGATATAACGTGCCACGATACTTCCTTTTTTTAAATGATAACGCCCCAGCCACATGCATGATCAAACACACTGATGCGGTTAGGCGCTAGTCTGATTCACTTGCGATCAGACGGTGGCTGAAAACGAAAAACCCGTCAAATACAATTTGACAGGCAAGAACAGCCGGGCAGTATAACCGTTTCCGGCTCCCTGCTCCAGCGTTTTCACACAACTGTACTCAATACAACAAACAGAAGAGCAGCTGGCGCCGAGGCGCCCACTGCAATACTGTCTTAGATACGACGACGTTTCGGTGGACGGCAACCGTTGTGCGGTACCGGCGTCACGTCCTGGATCTCGGTGATCTTGATGCCCAGGTTGTTCAGCGCGCGAACGGCGGATTCACGACCAGGACCTGGGCCCTTGATACGTACTTCCAGGTTCTTTACGCCACACTCAACAGCCACTTTACCAGCGGCTTCCGCGGCGACCTGCGCTGCGAATGGGGTCGATTTACGCGAACCCTTGAAGCCTGCACCGCCGGAGGTAGCCCACGACAAGGCATTGCCTTGACGATCGGTGATGGTAATGATGGTGTTATTGAACGAAGCGTGGACATGTGCGATGCCTTCAGCGACGTTCTTTTTAACTTTTTTACGCACGCGTGCTGATGCGGCGTTATTTTGCGACTTGGCCATAATTATTCCCTAGCGGATTATTTTTTCAGCGATTGAGCGGCTTTACGCGGTCCCTTGCGGGTACGTGCGTTCGTACGCGTACGCTGGCCACGGCAAGGCAGACCCTTGCGATGACGCATGCCGCGGTAGCAACCCAGATCCATCAAACGCTTGATGTTCATGGACAGTTCACGACGCAGATCGCCTTCGACGATGAATTTACCTACTTCATCGCGCAGTTTTTCCAGTTCGCTGTCATCCAGATCTTTGATCTTCTTGTTGGTTGCTACACCGGTCGATGCACAGATTTTCTCTGCGCGTGGACGGCCAACACCGTAGATGGCTGTCAGGCCGATAACGGTATGCTGATGATTTGGGATATTAACCCCTGCAATACGTGCCATTTGTTATTCCTCGATTAACCTTGACGCTGCTTGTGACGTGGTTCCACGCAGATTACGCGGACTACGCCTTTGCGCTTGATGATCTTGCAGTTGCGGCAGATCCGCTTGACTGATGCGAGAACTTTCATTTTGGGGCTCTTTCTTTCGCTTCTTTGGTTTGATTCAGTGTGTTACTTGGTACGGAACACAATGCGGGCTCGGCTCAAGTCATACGGCGTCAACTCCACCGTCACCTTGTCTCCAGGGAGAATGCGAATATAGTTCATCCGCATTTTACCTGAAATATGCCCGAGCACCACGTGTCCGTTCTCCAGCTTCACTCGAAATGTTGCATTTGGGAGATTCTCAAGAATCTCGCCCTGCATCTGTATGACGTCGTCTTTTGCCATTCGGTATGTTTACCGCGCTTAACGCGTCGGAATTCCGCCCTTGAAATTTGCTTTGCGCAGCAGTGAATCATATTGCTGCGACATCACGTAGTTCTGTACTTGCGCCATGAAATCCATGGTGACAACTACAATAATCAATAAAGAAGTACCGCCGAAATAGAATGGTACTTTCCACTGGGCTTGCATAAATTCCGGCAATAAACACACCAGGGTGATGTAGACTGCGCCGGCAAGTGTCAAGCGTGTCAGGATCTTGTCGATGTAACGGGCTGTCTGTTCGCCTGGACGGATCCCGGGAATGAACGCACCGCTCTTCTTCAAGTTATCCGCTGTTTCCTTGCTGTTAAAGACCAGCGCGGTATAGAAGAAACAGAAAAACACGATCGCCACTGCGTACAACAGCGCATGGATAGGCTCACCAGGCCCCATCGATGCTGCCAAATCTTTCAAGAACCGCACCGCAGGGTTAGCGTTGTCGGCGCCCTTTGAAAACCAGTCCACGATAGTGGCCGGGAACAAGATGATCGAAGAAGCAAAGATCGGCGGGATCACGCCGGCCATGTTCAGCTTCAACGGCAAATGGCTGGTTTGACCGCCATAAATCTTGTTGCCTACCTGGCGCTTCGCGTAGTTGACCAATATTTTGCGCTGACCGCGTTCGACAAATACCACGAAGAACGTTACCAGGGCTACCAGCAGCACGATGAAGATCGCGCCCAAGCTGCCGATCGAACCATTCGATACCAGGCTGAACAAACCACCCAGTGCGGAAGGCAGACCTGCTGCAATACCGGCAAAAATGATGATCGAGATGCCGTTACCCAAGCCACGCTCGGTAATCTGCTCACCCAACCACATCAAAAACATTGTTCCGGTCAACAAAGTGACGACCGTCACGAAGCGGAATGCAAGACCAGGTTCCAACACCAGACCAGCTTGCGACTCCAGTGCGACTGCAATACCTAACGCTTGAAACAGTGCCAGTGCCACCGTGAAATACCGGGTGTACTGGGTGATCTTGCGGCGGCCTGCTTCGCCTTCTTTTTTCAACGCTTCCATCTGCGGTGACACGATCGACAGCAATTGCATGATGATCGAGGCCGAGATATAAGGCATGATACCCAGCGCAAACACTGTAAAACGAGACAAGGCACCGCCCGAGAACATGTTGAACATGCCCAGGACGCCGCCTTCGTGCTCCTTGAACAGCGAGGCTAATTGTGTCGGGTCAATCCCGGGAACCGGGACGTGAGCACCGATACGATAAACCACCAATGCGCCAAGCAAAAACCAGAGCCGTCCCCAAGGGAAACCGGCCGCTGCACTTTTAGCAAGTTGTGGATTAGTCGCCAATTTTCGCTCCGATCAAGCTGTTAGCGGTCAACTCAGGCTACCGAGCCGCCGGCTGCTTCGATGGCTGCTTTCGCGCCAGCGGACACTTTCAAGCCCTTCAAATTCACCGCTTTGGTGATTTCGCCGGACAAGATCACGCGCACGTCACGGGCCAACACGCCCAGAACGCCAGCTTGCTTCAAGACCAGAATGTCGACATCGCCAACAGCCAGGTTGTTCAGATCGGACAGGCGCACTTCAGCTTTGAAGGTTGCGTGCATCGATTTGAAACCGCGCTTAGGCAGACGGCGTTGCAGAGGCATCTGACCGCCTTCGAAACCGACTTTATGAAAGCCGCCCGAACGCGATTTCTGACCTTTGTGACCACGACCCGAGGTTTTACCCAGGCCGGAGCCGATACCGCGACCGACGCGACGCTTGTAGTGCTTGGCGCCTTCGGCTGGTGCAATAGTATTCAATTCCATGATTTGCTCCGTTCGTGTAAGCCCGAAGGCTTACCCGACAACTTTAACGAGATACGATACTTTATTGATCATGCCGCGTACGGATGGGGTGTCTTGCAGTTCGGAAACCGAATTTACACGACGCAGACCCAGACCGCGCACGGTAGCGCGATGCGATTCGCGCGTACCGATCAAGCCCTTGACCAATTGCACTTTGACTGTGTTTGTCATTTTGTCCACCTTAAGCCAGAATGTCTTCAACCGACTTGCCGCGTTTGGCAGCGATATCGGAAGCAGTACTCATTTTCGACAGGCCGTCCAGCGTAGCGCGCACCAGGTTGTAAGGGTTGTTCGAACCGGTGGATTTCGCCACCACGTCCGTCACGCCCATTACTTCGAAGATCGCGCGCATTGCGCCACCAGCGATAACGCCGGTACCAGGCTTGGCTGGGTTCATCAGAACCTTCGACGCGCCGTGACGACCCACTACCGTATGATGCAAGGTACCGTTTTTGAGCGGCACTTTGATCAGGTTGCGGCGAGCTTCTTCCATTGCTTTTTGCACGCCAACCGGCACTTCTTTCGATTTGCCCTTGCCCATGCCGACGCGGCCATCGCCATCACCAACTACGGTCAGCGCGGCGAAACCCATGATACGACCACCCTTGACCACTTTGGTCACGCGGTTGATCGCGATCATTTTTTCGCGCATGCCATCATCCGGCTTGTCGCTTTGCATTTTTGCTTGCATTTTTGCCATGATTGATCCTTAGAACTTCAGACCGGCTTCGCGTGCGGCTTCTGCCAACGCTTTCACACGGCCGTGGTAACGGAAACCGGAGCGGTCAAACGCAACTTCGGTAATCCCTGCTTTCAACGCTTTTTCAGCGACGCGCTTGCCGATCAAGGCTGCAGCAGCGGCATTGCCGCCTTTGCCGGATTGGCCTGCCAGTTCAGCGCGAACTTCCGCTTCAGCCGTCGAGGCCGAAACCAGGACTTTAGCGTCCGGGCTGATCAGGTTGGCGTAAATGTGCAGGTTGGTGCGGTGCACCGACAAGCGATTTACTTTCAATTCCGCAATCTTGATGCGGGTTTGGCGTCCGCGGCGAAGCCGTGATTCTTTCTTATCCATCGTCAGCCCCTAATTACTTCTTCTTGGTTTCTTTAAGCTTGACCACTTCGTCCGCATAGCGAACGCCCTTGCCTTTATAAGGCTCAGGGGAGCGGTAAGCACGAACTTCAGCGGCTACCTGGCCAACCTGTTGACGGTCGATACCCTTGATCAGGATCTCGGTCGGGGTTGGTGTTGCGCAGGTAACGCCGGCTGGCATGTCATGCACTACAGGGTGCGAGAAGCCCAGGGACAGATTCAACTTGTCGCCTTGTGCTTGCGCCTTGTAACCCACGCCAACCAGGTTCAGCTTTTTCTCGAAACCCTTGGTGACGCCAACAACCATGTTGTTGACCAGTGCGCGCAGCGTGCCGGACATGGCATTGGCTTCGCGGCTGTCGTTCGCCACGTCGAAACTCAGGGTTCCTGCATTGTTTTCCACTTTGACCTGGCCGGTGAGGGCCTGGGAAAGCACGCCCAGCGGGCCTTTTACGGTGATCGCTTGTGCGGAGATGGCGACTTCAGCGCCAGCTGGCACAACGATAGGCATTTTAGCTACTCGAGACATGTGTAACTCCTTAAGCCACGTAGCAAATAACTTCGCCGCCGACACCGGTAGCGCGTGCTTTGCGGTCAGTCATGACGCCTTGCGGAGTCGACACGATCGCCACACCCAAGCCATTCATCACAACAGGGATCTCGTCTTTGCCCTTGTAGACGCGCAGGCCCGGACGGGACACGCGCTCAAGGCGCTCAATGACGGGACGGCCAACATAATACTTCAAACCGATCTTCAGTTCCGCCTTGCCACCAGCTTCGGCAACAGCGAAATCTTCAATGTAACCCTCGTCCTTCAGGACGTTGGCAATCGCAATTTTGACTTTCGACGATGGCATGGCCACTGTCGTTTTTTGCACGCCCTGGGCGTTACGAATGCGGGTCAGCATATCGGCGATAGGATCGCTCATACTCATTGCATATTCTCCTATTACCAGCTTGCTTTAGTCATACCCGGAATTTCACCACGCATGGCGAATTCACGGAGCTTGATACGACCCAGACCGAATTTACGGAATGTGCCGCGCGGACGACCAGTGATGGCGCAACGGTTACGTTGACGCGTCGGGTTCGAGTTACGTGGCAGCGCCTGCAATTTCAGGCGAGCTTCGTAGCGCTCTTCTTCCGATTTCGATTGGTCATCGACGATGGCCTTGAGAGCTTCGCGCTTAGGGGCGAATTTCGCCACCAGGTCAGCACGCTTGATCTCACGATTAATCAGTGACAGTTTGGCCATGATCAGTTCCTGAAAGGGAATTTAAAGGCGGCGAGCAAAGCTTTGGCTTCGTCATCGGTCTTAGCAGTTGTCGTGATGCTGATATTCATACCGCGCAACGCGTCAATCTTGTCGTATTCGATTTCAGGGAAAATGATCTGTTCCTTGACACCGATGTTGTAGTTGCCACGACCGTCGAATGCACGACCGTTCACACCACGGAAATCGCGTACGCGCGGCAGAGCCACGGTAATGAAGCGATCCAGGAACTCGTACATGCGAGCGCCGCGCAGGGTGACCATCGTACCGATCGGGTAACCTTCACGGATTTTGAAGCCTGCGATCGCTTTGCGGGACTTGGTGGTCACTGGCTTCTGGCCGGCGATCTTGGTCAAGTCAGCAACTGCGTGCTCGAGAACTTTTTTATCCGCAATAGCCTCACCAACACCCATGTTCAGGGTGATCTTGGTCAGGCGTGGAACTTCCATCACCGACTTGTAACCAAACTTGCTGGTCAGGTCGGCAACGACTTTTTCTTTATAGAATTCTTGGAGACGTGCCATGATTTCTTAAGCCTTCACTACTTCGCCGGAGGATTTAAAGATGCGAACTTTCTTGCCGTCCACTTCTTTGAAACCCACGCGATCTGCCTTGCCAGTCGCTGCATTGAACAATGCAACGTTGGACACGTGAATTGGCATGGTCTTATCGACGATACCACCAGTTACGCCAGTCATCGGGTTTGGCTTGGTCGCTTTTTTAGCGACGTTGATGCCATCAACCACGATATGTTCAGCATCGATACGTTGCTGCACCACACCACGTTTGCCCTTGTCTTTCCCGGTCAGAACGATGACTTCGTCGTTTTTACGAATCTTATCCATTACGACTCCTTACAGGACTTCCGGTGCCAGGGACACGATTTTCATGAACTTCTCAGTACGCAGTTCGCGTGTGACAGGTCCAAAAATACGGGTACCGATCGGTTCCAGCTTGGCGTTCAACAGAACGGCGGCGTTGCCGTCGAACTTCACCAGGGAACCGTCTTGGCGGCGAACACCTTTAGCGGTGCGCACAACCACGGCGTTATAAATTTCACCTTTTTTGACACGGCCACGTGGCGCAGCAACCTTGACGGTTACTTTGATCACATCGCCAATGCCAGCATAACGGCGCTTGGAGCCACCCAATACCTTGATGCACATTACTTCCTTGGCACCGGTATTGTCAGCCACTTCGAGCCGGCTTTCAGTTTGAATCATAGTATTCTCTTTCCCAACTTAAGCCGAAGAATCCACACAATGTAGACCCGCGGTCAGTCTTGGTCCCGCCAGAGCCGCCCTGCTGGGCTTCACTGTTTGGGTGCATGACCTTCATACATCAACTGACCGCGGAGCTATGTCTGTGGCCAGACACTTTGCGGCGTTACATGAACGAAGCCCGCAAGTATTACATACAATTTGCGGGCCTGCAAGTACTAATTAAAAGCCACCGCCGAAACGGTGGTTTTTATTTAAACGATGGGTGCGGCTTGAACCACACGTGTCACCGTCCATGCCTTCGTTTTGGAGATCGGACGACCTTCCTGGATCTCTACCGTGTCACCGGCTTTGACCTGGTTGGTCTCGTCATGCGCGTGATACTTGTTCGAACGCATGATGATCTTGCCATACAAAGGATGTTTTACGTGGCGCTCGATCAGAACGGTAACGGTCTTGTCCATCTTGTCGGATACCACTTTACCGATCAGCGTGCGCTTGAGCGACTGTTTCACTGGTTCGTTCATTTGGCTTCCTTCAGATTCATTACCGTCTTCACACGCGCGATATCGCGGCGTACCTTCTTGAGCTGCGAAGTGTTGCTCAGCTGTTGCGTAGCGATTTGCATACGCAGGCCGAACTGTGCCTTCAACAAGTCATTCAGCTCTTTTTGCAGAGCTGGCTGGTCTTTGCCGCGGAGTTCAGTTGCTTTCATATCCAACTCCAATTATTGGCCAACTTGGCGGATGACAAACGTCGTCGCCAGTGGCAGTTTAGCGGCGGCAAGACGGAAAGCTTCCCGTGCCAGCGCTTCATCAACGCCATCCATTTCGTACAGTACTTTGCCTGGCTGAATTTCAGCGACGTAGTACTCAGGATTACCTTTACCGTTACCCATACGGACTTCAGCCGGTTTGTTCGAAATCGGTTTGTCCGGGAAAATACGGATCCAGATACGGCCACCGCGCTTGATGTGACGCGTCATTGCACGACGCGCCGCTTCAATTTGACGCGCAGTGATACGACCGCGCGCAACGGCTTTCAGACCGAATTCGCCAAACGACACGGCGGTGCCGCGGCTGTGCGAAATACCGGTGTTACGGCCTTTCTGCTCTTTACGATACTTTCTGCGTGCTGGTTGCAGCATGATTATTCTCCTGCTTTCTCAGCGGGTGCTGCTGCGGCGGCCGGTTTAGCGGCGGTACGCACACGTGCACCTGGTGCTGTGGATGGTTTCGCACCGGCACCGGCTGGACGTGGGCGGCCAGCTGGCTTGCCATCGTCACGGCGTGGACCGCGGCTCTTCTTCTCGTCAGCTGGGGTATCGATGACTGGTGCATCGCCGTTAGGCGCGCGGTCACCTTTGTATACCCACACCTTGACACCGATGATGCCGTAGGTGGTCGATGCTTCGCTGGTACCGTAGTCGATATCGGCGCGCAGGGTATGCAGAGGCACGCGGCCTTCGCGGTACCATTCTTTACGGGCGATTTCGATACCGTTCAGACGGCCGGACGACATGATCTTGATACCGAGTGCACCCAGGCGCATTGCATTTTGCATTGCACGCTTCATGGCGCGGCGGAACATGATCCGTTTTTCCAGCTGCTGCGAGATCGAATCGGCGATCAGTTGCGAGTCGATTTCAGGCTTGCGAATTTCTTCGATGTTCACGTGAACAGGTACGCCCATGATCTTGGTCAGCGCCGACTTCAGTACTTCGATGTCTTCGCCTTTTTTACCAATGACCACGCCTGGACGCGAGCTGTAGATCGTGAAGCGCGCGTTCTTGGCAGGACGCTCGATAACGATGCGGCCAACCGAAGCGTTCTTCAGTTTCTTTTTCAGGTAAGCACGTGCTTTCAAGTCTTCGTTCAGCATGGCAGCGAAATTGCCGTTGCCTGCATACCAGCGCGAAGCCCAGTTACGGGTGACCGCCAGACGGAAACCGGTTGGATGAATTTTCTGACCCATCGTGGCTCCTTAGTTACCGACAGTCACGTAAACGTGACAGGATTGTTTCGAAATACGGTCGCCACGGCCTTTTGCACGCGCGGTGAAGCGCTTCAGGACCGGGCCCTTTTCGACGTAGATCGTTTTCACGAACAGTTCGTCGATGTCCGCGCCGTCATTGTGTTCCGCATTGGCGATTGCCGATTCCAGAACACGCTTGATGATCGCAGCACCTTTTTTCGGGCTGAATTGCAAGATGTTGAGTGCTGCGTCAACTTTCTTGCCACGGATCAGGTCAGCAACCAGGCGACCTTTTTGGTCGGACAGGCGCACACCTTTGAGGATAGCTTTGGTTTCCATTATTTCTTAGCCTTTTTGTCAGCTGCATGACCCTTGAACGTACGGGTCAGTGCGAATTCGCCGAGCTTGTGACCAACCATGTTTTCGGAAACATAAACCGGCACGTGCAGCTTGCCGTTATGAACCGCGATCGTCAGGCCGATAAAGTCAGGCATGATTGTCGAACGACGCGACCAGGTTTTGATTGGCTTTTTGTCTTTGGCAGCTTGCGCGGCTTCAACTTTTTTCACCAGGTGGGCGTCACAGAACGGCCCTTTTTTCAATGAACGTGTCATGTGCTACCCCTTATTTCTTGCCGCGGCGCGAGACGATCATGGAAGTAGTACGCTTGTTGCTGCGTGTCTTCTTACCTTTAGTCTGTTGGCCCCAAGGCGAAACTGGATGACGACCAGCTGCTGTTTTACCTTCACCACCACCGTGCGGGTGATCGACCGGGTTCATGACCACACCGCGAACGGTAGGACGAACACCGCGCCAGCGCATCGCGCCAGCTTTACCGATTTTACGCAGGCTGTGTTCGGCATTGCCGACTTCACCCACGGTTGCACGGCACTCGATGTGCACGCGACGTACTTCACCCGAGCGCAGGCGCACTTGAGCGTAGGTACCTTCACGGGCCATCAGCACGACGCCGGCGCCGGCGGTACGGGCCATTTGGGCACCTTTACCTGGCAGCATTTCGACGCAATGCATCACGGTACCGACTGGGATGTTACGGATTGGCAAGCAGTTACCCGATTTGATCGGTGCTTCCGAACCGTTCATCACGCTGTCGCCAACGGACATGCCTTTGGTTGCGATGATGTAATGACGCTCGCCGTCGGCGTAGCACAGCAGAGCGATATTCGCGGTGCGGTTTGGATCGTATTCGATACGTTCCACTTTCGCTGGAATACCATCTTTGGTGCGCTTGAAGTCGATCAGGCGATAGTGTTGCTTATGACCACCACCGATATGACGGGTGGTGATGTGACCGTTGTTGTTACGACCAGCGGTCTTGGATTTCTTTTCAACCAGGGCAGCGAACGGACGACCTTTGTACAGGTCCGGGTTCACCACCTTTACCATGCCGCGACGGCCTGGCGAGGTTGGTTTCATCTTAACGAGTGCCATTATGCAGCCTCCTCGGAGAAGTTGATTTCCTGGCCAGGTTTCAGGCACACGAAAGCACGCTTGGTATGGTTACGACGACCGTTGAACTTGCCGGTGCGTTTCTGCTTGCCTTCGCGGTTTGCAGTTTGCACGGACAGAACTTCGACCTTGAACAGCAGTTCGACTGCTGCCTTGATTTCAGGCTTGGTTGCATCCGGCAGAACGCGGAATACAATTTGCTCGTTCTTTTCCGCGACCATGGTGGCCTTCTCGGAAATCACGGGCGCCAACAGCACCTTCATCAAGCGTTCTTCGCTATGTTTCAAAATCGCGCTCATGCCAGCATCTCCTCAATCTTGGCCAGTGCAGCTTTGGTGACCAGGATCTTCTTGTAGAACACCAGGGACATCGGGTCAGCGTGACGTGGCTCAACGACGAGTACGTTAGGCAGGTTGCGCGATGCCAGTTCCAGGTTTTCGTTCAGAACGTCGGTGATGATCAGAACCGAATCAAAGCCCAGGCCGTTCAATTTTTGCGACAGCAGCTTGGTTTTTGGCGCGTCGATCGTCAGATCGTCGATGACGATCAGGCGCTCTTCGCGAGCCAGCTGCGACAGGATCGAGCAGACACCTGCGCGATACATTTTTTTGTTCACTTTGTGGGTGAAGTTTTCGTCAGGCGAGTTCGGGAAAATCCGACCACCGCCGCGCCACAGTGGCGACGACGACATACCAGCACGAGCGCGGCCGGTACCTTTTTGGCGCCATGGCTTTTTGGTCGTGTGGTGAACTTCTTCACGGTCTTTTTGCTTGCGGTTACCGCTACGTGCATTCGCTTGATAAGCGATCACGACTTGGTGGATCAGCGCTTCGTTGTAATCACGGCCGAAAATTTCATCAGCAGCGACGACATTGGAGCCGGCTTGACCTTGCGCATTCAGAAGCTTGAGTTCCATCGTTTAAGCTCCCTTCTTGGCTTTGGTTTTGATGGCTGGCGAGACAACTACCTGGCCATTTTTCGCGCCTGGAATCGCGCCTTTGACCAGCAGCAGCTGACGGTCGGCATCGATACGGGCGATCACGAGGTTCTGGATCGTACGGTTAACGTCACCCAGATGACCGGTCATGCGCTTACCAGGGAAAACACGACCTGGATCTTGCGCCATACCGATGGAACCTGGAACGTTGTGCGAACGCGAGTTACCGTGCGTTGCACGGCCAGAAGCGAAGTGGTAACGTTTGATAACGCCTGCATAGCCTTTACCGATGGTAACGCCTTGCACGTCGATCTTTTGACCGACTTCGAACAGGGAAGCAGCGACGACATCGCCAGCTTTCAATTCGGCGGCTTTAGCAGCATCAACACGGAACTCTTTCAACAGAGTACCGGCTTCAACGCCAGCTTTAGCATGATGACCAGCAACAGCTTTGGTCACGCGGGAAGCGCGACGTTGACCGAATGCGACCTGAACAGCGGAGTAACCATCTGTTTCAGGGGTTTTGATTTGCGCAACACGGTTGTTCGATACGTCCAGCACGGTGACAGGAATCGAATCCCCTTCGTCCGTGAAAATGCGCATCATACCAACCTTGCGACCGAGAAGGCCTAGGCTCATTTTTTCTCCATTCCCACCTGCGATTGGGCGGGGCTTGTTTAACTACAAATAACGTAGGACTCAAAAAAGGACGAATCCATACCGAAGCCGGCTAGTATATAGCACAAAAACCCTTGACGCAACAAGTTAACACGAGGTATGTCAAAGTGTTGTTGTGCGCTCCGCGGCAAGTTGCCGGCATTGCCGCGAAGGAGCGATAAGGTAACACAAATCGGCCGTGCGGCGGCTATTCATGCGCCTTTCCGGCGGGCAAAGCAGCACCCTTCCCCACTTGGTACCAGTCGACCTTGCGCGTCACCACCATCACGGCCGCCAGCACGGCGAACAGCAGGATGCTGCCCATGATCAGGGCGTTGTTTTCCGAGTTCAGCAGGCCATACAGGGCGCCATAAAGGGCCGTCAGCGCCACGCCAAAGCCGAGCGCGCGGCCCACGCTGCGCAGCACGTAGGTGAGGTAAAAGCTGGTCAGTGCGATACAGGCGGCACTCGCGATTGCATACGCCATCCAGAAAGCGATATGCTCGGCCAGGCCCACCAGCAGCAGGAAGAAGATCACCAGGGCCAGGCCGACCAGCAGATACTGCACCGGGTGGATCGGCAGGCTCTTCAATATCTCGAAGATGAAGAAGGCGGCAAACGTCAGCGCCACGAACAGCAGGCCGTATTTGGTGGCGCGGTCCGACTGTGTATATACATTGATCGGCTCGATGAAGCCCACACTGAAACGGTCGACCTGGCCCAGCGGCGCGCTGTCGGGCGCCTTGAATTCGCCTTCGATGCTTGACAGCTGGGTTTGCGCATTCGAGGCCAGCGACGAGATGTCCCATTCGACCTGGAAGCCGTCGGCATTGATCTGACGATATTTCGGCGATGGCAGGAAGCGCCCGCCAAACTGCGGATGGGGCCAGTTCGACTTCATGCTGACCTGGTTGTTCTTCGCCACCGGCACGAAATGCTGGCGTTCGATGCCGCTCAGGCCCAGGTCGAAGCTGAACTTGACCTGCTGCGCCGCTGCCAGCGGCATGGCGCCCAGCGGCGCGTGCAGGCCGCTGCGGAAGGCAAACAGCTTGGTGCCCTGCTCGAACTCGATCAGGCGCCCGCCCCAGTCGATCTTCGGGATATTGCGGATGCCGCGCACGTCCTCGATCGACAGCGCGATAAAGGGCTGGCCGACGGCGATGCGCGCGTCGGCCGTCTTGCGCGGCAACTGATCCAGGCCCGGCACCGTGAAGTCGCCCCTGAAGGCATGCTGGCCGCTGTAGACCAGCACCTGGTGGATGCCGCGGTAGCGGCGGTCCGTCTCGATGGTGCCGTTCTGCAGCAGGTTGTTCGGGTACACCAGCAGGCGGCGCTGCATCACGCGGCGCTGCACTTCGGTGCGCGCCGGCACGCTGCTTTTCTGGTCCTTGTCGGCGGCGATCTCGACCCGCTCGTCATACTGCTCCACATACGGAATCACGAGGATGGGGCCGATGATGGTTTGCTCGCGCACGGAATCGGCGGCGATGCTGTCGACCGCTTCCTGGCGGAACTGCATGCGCTCCTTGATGGTCTCCTGGATCATCAGGAGGGGCAGGCCGATCAGCAGCATCAGGCCGAACACGATCAGCGCTTTGATGAGTAAAGTTTTTTGCATGGCGCATTCCTTGTAGGTAAGGCGGCCAGTCTAGAAAACCTGTATGCGCTGATGATGCGTTCTGTGTGAAGCGGGAAAAAATTCAGGCCAGCGGCAGGCACAGGCGCGCCACGGCGCCGCCGTCCGCATGGTTGCCCACGGTGACCGTACCGCCATGCAAGGAGGCCACCTCGCGCACGAAGGGCAGGCCCAGGCCCGTGCTCTTGCCGGAGGACGGACGCGGCAGCGAATAGAAACGGTCGAACACGCGCTCCTGCGCATACGCCGGGATGCCCTCGCCGCGGTCGCGCACGCTGATCTCGACTCCCTGCCCTGCCCGTTGCGCCCGCAGCTCGATGCGGCTGCCCGGCGGCGCAAAACCGATCGCGTTGTCGAGCAGGTTGCCCAGCGCCTGGCGCAGCAGCAAGGCGTCGCCGGCCACCATGGCGTCGATGAGGCTGACCTCCAGCAGCACGCCACGCGCCGCCAGCGAGGCGGCCGCATCCTGCGCCACCTGTTCCAGGAGCGGCGCCACCGCGATCGGTTCGGGAGCGTCGAGGCGCTGCTGCTTTTCCACCCGCACCAGGGCCAGCAGCTTGTCGATCAGCTGCCGCTGGCGCGCGTTCTGCTCGAGGATATTGCCCAGGAAACGCGTGCGTTCGGCGGCCGGCATGTCTTCCTGCAGCAGCTCGGCCGAGGCCTGGATGGCGGCGATCGGGCTTTTCAGTTCATGCGTCAAGGTGTGCATCAGCTGCTCGACATATTCCTTGCCTTCCAGCCGCGTGCGCATGGCGTCCAGCGCGCGGCCCAGGATGCCGATCTCGCTGCGCCCCAGCGCCGGCAGCGCCACCTTGCGGCCGTCCTCCACGGCGGCGATATAGTCCATCAGCTTGCCCAGCGCATGGTGCAACCACCACGCGAACGCCAGGCCGATCAGCAAGGAAAGCAGCAGCAGGATCGCGCCGCGCTGCAGGATGATGCGCTGGCTGCGCTCCACAAAGGCCTGCACGCTGGCGTTCGGCTTGGCCACCGTCAGCACGCCAATGATGGCGTCGCCATCGCGGATCGGCGCGGCCACGTGCATCACGGTCGACATGTCCTGGTCCGGAATCGAACGCGTGCTGCGCGCGCCGTATTTCCCCTGCAAGGTGAGATACACATCGTTCCAGCGCGAATAGTCTTTTCCCACGTCGCGCCCGCTGGTATCGAACAGCACCACGCCATGCCGGTCGGTGATATAGATGCGGTAGTCGAGCGTCCGCTTGCGCACGCCGTTGATATTCACGTCGATGGCCCGCTGCGCATAGTGCTGCATGCGCTGCAGCACCACCGAGTCGTCGAGGCGGCCATCGCGGATATCGTTCGCCACCAGCGCGGCCAGCAGCTGCGAGGTGTCGACCAGGGTGTCTTCCAGGGTCGAGCGCACGCCGGGCTTGACCTGCTCCATGAACACATTGAGCAGGAACCACGCGGCCAGGCCCACCACCAGGAAATAGCCGCACAGGATGCGCAGGCCGATCTTCATGTCAGGCGCCGGCCAGGCTGTAGCCCAGGCCGCGGTGGGTCTGGATCGGCTCTTCCCGCGCATCGACGGCGCGCAGCTTGGCGCGCAGCGATTTGACATGCGCGTCGACCGTGCGCTCGAGCGTGTCGGGCGCGCCGCTCCAGACGCGCTCCATCAGCTGCGCGCGCGACAGCACGTGGCCGGGATGCTCGAGCAGGGTTTTCAGCAGCAGGTATTCGTAGCGGGTCAGGTCCAGCGGCTGGCCGTGGAACAGCACGCGCGCTTCCAGGCCCCGCAATTCAAAGCGGGAAGCGCCGGCGACTATCGGCTTGCCAGCGTCCGGCGGCGTCTGCGCCACCCTGGCGCGGCGCAAAATAACGCGGATGCGCGCCACCAGTTCGCGCGGCGAAAACGGTTTCGTCACATAGTCGTCGGCGCCGATTTCCAGCCCCACGATGCGGTCGATTTCATCGCTGCGGGCGGTCAGGAAGATCACCGGCACGTCGGAAAACTGGCGCAGCTGGCGGCATGCCTCCAGCCCGCTCATGTCGGGCAGGCCGATATCGAGCACCACCAGCTGTGGCGCATCCTCACTGCGCAAGACGGCAAGCGCCTGCTCGCCGAGCATCACGTGGCGCGGCGTGAAACCATCGGTGCGCAACGCATAGGCGATGCTGTCGGCGATCGCCTGTTCATCTTCGACGATCAGGATGGTGCGGGTCATGGCGGCGCCGTAGTGGATGAGGAGAACGGAGTATCCCTGAAGCGGGCAAGCAGCGTCAATCGCAGGAACAGGATGAAGCGTGTGGGGCAGCGCGCATAAGCGCGCAAAAAAATGCTCACAGTAAATTAGTTATAGTATATTTAATCATACCTTCCCAAGAGATGTACCTGTGTCCACCGCCCGTACGAGGAAATCATGAAGACATCCACCATCAGCCTGTTATGCGCCGCCAGCCTGCTGGCCGCCTGCGCCACCACTCCCGATCCGGCCCCGGCGATCGCCGCCTCCAGCATGCAGCACGACGCCTGCAATGCGGCCGAGCTCAAGGGCCAGCTGGCCGAAGCCGAACTGGCCTGCAAGCAGGCGCTCGACAGCGCCGTCAAGGCCGGCGCGAAAGATGAACTGCTGTCGCAGCACCAGTACAACCTGGGCCGCATCAAGCGCTTGCTGGGCAAGCATGTGGAAGCCGAAGCGCTGTACAAGCAGGCGCTGGCCACCGAGGAAGCGGCCCTGCCGCGCAGCGATGCGCGCATCGGCCGGCGCCTGGTGGAACTGGCGTCGGCCCTGTCGGCGCAAGGCAAATGGCAGGAAGGCAGCGCCTACCTGGAGCGTTCGCTGCCGCTGCTGCACAAGCTGTCCGACACCTCGCGCACCTACTCGGCCGAGGTCTTGCGCCAGTACGCGAAACAGCTGCAGGGCGGCCCGCAGGCCGCGCTCGGCAAGCGCTTCATGGAAACGGCCGCCATCCTGAAATAGGGATCACCGGCTTAAGCACGCGCGATGTGAATGCTGTGCTTGATGTGCTTGAGGTGGGCGATGATGGTGAACGTCATCACCACCAGCAGCGACCATGAACTCCATTTGCTGACGTGCACCGCCGACCAGGCGCCCAGCTGGTTCGGGTAGCGCCACACGCCCCAGAAGGTGCTGATGTTTTCGGCCAGCCAGATGAAAAAGCCGACCAGCACGAAACCGAGCAGCAAGGGCATGCCGCGGTCGCGGTCGAGCGGACGGAATACCACCGTGGTGCGGGCGTACAGGCCCAGCGCGCAGGCGGCCAGGTACCAGCGGTAGTCGCCAATATAGTGATGCGTGAAGAAATTGGCATAGATCAGCAGCGCGATCGTCACCGCCATCCAGTACGGCGGATGGTGGCGGATGCGCATGTCGAGCAGGCGCCAGGTCTGGATGATGTAGCTGCCGACGGCCGCGTACATGAAGCCCGAGAACAGCGGCACGCCGAACACCTTGCTCCAGGCGAAATCGGGATAGCTCCAGGACTGGATGCCGCCCGATACCTTGAACACCTCCAGCGCGAAACCGACCGCATGGAACAGGCACACGGCCTTTAATTCATCCCAGGTTTCCAGCTTGCCCCAGACCATCGCGCCCTGGATGGCCAGCGCCGCCAGCAGCAGCACGTCGTAGCGCGGCAGGCCCAGGATGCCGGTGCGCGGCACCAGGAACACGGCGCCGAAGAACAGCCCGACGAACAGGCAGGCCCTCGCCTCCTTGATGCCGAAATACAGGAATTCGGTCAAAAAACGCGGCCAGCCGCGCAGGCCGCCACGCGGCGTCGCATTCAACAGATGGGTATCGAGAGTATTAAGCATGCGGCAACTTTAGCGCCCGCCCGCCACACTGTAAAGCGCTATCGCCCTGCGGCGACGGCGCAAAAAAAAGGCTATGTCACCGTCAAATGTGGGAATGTACCCAAGGTGGCCCTGAGCAAGCTTTCGGGGGACAAGATTCTCCTGGCGTCCAGTATCCAGCGCCAGCCCAGGTAGTTGGGCAGATAGCGCGTCGCGACGCCATGAAAGGCGCGCAGCCAGTCACGCAGCCGGCTGTGATACGCGTTGACATTCTGCACGTGCACCGTGCCGCGCACGCGGATGCCGGCCCGCAAGTTGACGGCTTCATGCTGGATGCCGATCTCCCTGGCAAACACGGGATAGGCCGGATGGCCATCGCTGACCAACAAAATGTCGCGGTCGATCACCGGCGGCAGGCAGGCGTGCAGCTTGGCCTTGGTCAGCTGGCCCAGGCCAGTGACGAAATCGACGGTTTGCCCGGTGCGGTCACGCGCCACCAGGATGCATACTTGCTCATCCGAAATGCCGCGCTTGCGGGCAGTCCCACCCCGCTTGCGTGTCGGCCGCGTCAGATGCCGTGAACCTTTTTGCGACTCCAGTACATACATCTCGTCGGCCTCGGCAATGCCGTGCAGACAGCGTGGCCGGTCGGTCTTGGCCAGCACGAGAAAACGATGGCGCCAGCGAAAGCTGGTATTGCGATGGACATTTACTTGCGCGGCGGCCTTGCGCACCGAAAACGAGTTGAGCAGGCAGTCGGCATAAACCAGCCATCGCTCTTTATGGTGCAAATGTGCCAGCGGCGTGCCCGTCAAGGCGTTGAACGTTTTGCCACAAGGAACACAGCGATAGCGTTGCAGGCCGTGGGCCTGGCCGTGGCGGTGGAAATGGGTCGATTGGCAGGCGGGGCAATGCAGTTGCGCTTGTGCTATCTGCTCAATCAGGGAGACAGCCGCCTCCTGCGGCGCGCCGCTGCGCAACAAGTTGCTGCTGGCAATACGCTGGCGATGCGATAGTTGTGAAAATTGTTGGGCGAAAATCTGCCACTGGGCTGTGTCCACGATCGGCTCCTGGAAGGAAATACCTGATCAGTTAGACCTCAGCAACTGCTTGGCGTTCCCACTGCTTTCGATGACATAGCCCTTTAAAAACACCCACGATCGTTCAATACGGGCTGGCGGCGCCTGCGTACTCTGAGTGGATCACCACTTCAACGGAGCACAGCATGTCCATTATCACCAGCACGCGCGGCCAGGGCCAGTCGATCGACCTGTCAGCCAAAATCGACCTGATCGACGGCCACTGGCAGCCGCGCGTGGTCGCCGAAATGAATGACTACCAGTTCAAGGTGGTGAAAGTGCAAGGCGACTTCCAGTGGCACCGTCATGCCGATACTGACGAGACCTTTATCGTGCTGAAAGGAGAGTTGCACATCGCCCTGCGCGGCCCCGGCTATGCGGACAATCACGTCATCGTGCTGACCGCCGGCCAGATGGCGGTGGTACCAAGGGGCGTCGAGCACAAGCCCGGCGCCGCCGCCGAAACCCGGCTGCTGCTGATCGAGCCGCGCGGCGTGGTCAACACGGGCGATGGCGCGGCGGACGAGCGGACGGTGGAGAATGATCAGTGGATTTAAAGCATTGGCTACCCCCCCTTGCCCGCACAATTGACCAATCATTAACATTGACAGGAGTTGTGTTAGGGTAATGTGCATGGGCCAGGCACGCCGTGTCGCGGGGTTGATGACGATACCTGCCCTGCGTGGCAACACCGGGGCCGTCCATATGAAAGGATTGTTAGTGAGCTTAATATCAGGCGGGCTTGTTGCTGGCATGAAGCGCCTGGCCCGGCGTCCTGACCCGATCTTGCTGCTGTGCGCCGCAGCTGCATTGAGCGCCTGCAGCTCGGACGACAAGGGTGCGTACGCCATCTATAATTATTCAGGCAAGCCAGTCATCTCGCCTGTGGTGCTGAGCAACACCGGACATCATGCCGTGTCAAGGGAACGCATCCCGGATCAAAGCGCCAATCTATTTGGCAGCGTGGAATCATTCAAAAAAGAACGCTCCATCACGCTCGAATGGATAGCCGGCGAAGGCCGCGCCACCTGGTACCGCGCGACCTTGCCGGTAAAAGTGGAGCAGGCCGATGGCACCATTATTGAAATTTACATGCGTCCGGACAACTTCGTCTGTGCCAGTCTGATCGGCGATATCCGTCCAGGCACTGACAGCGAGAACCTGGCCCGCGCCCACCAGGATCGCAGCATGCTCTCATGCGCGCAGCCGGTAGCGCTGCCGCGCCTGGCGCCGGGCATGGCAAACAGCCTCAGGCACCATACCGTGACCTACAGCCAGAAACGCTACGAACACGGCGGCACGGATACGATGACCTATCAAACCCTGATCCACAAGGACAAGCATGTCGCCTTGCGGTTCGAGAAAGAATACCCGCATGGGGACAGAACGCGGTCCATTGAGGAATTCAGGGCGCTTGATCTGCTTGGCAATAATGCCGGGTGGCTGGTCACTGCGGACCTGGGCAATAACAATATTGGCTGGTTTGTTGTCAGCGGTGACAGCTCGGCATGGTCATCGCGTTTTGTCGGCGAGGTCCACGGCGAGCAACGGCGCCTTTCGGATGACCGGCTATATCATGATGCGAATGTCGTCGTCGACACCAGGACAGCCGAGGTCTTCATGCTGCCCAAGTTCCGTAACCTCACTTACTCGGTGATGGGACAGAGTCCCGATGGCCGCCAACTTGCCATATTCTGGCAAAAAGACTATCGCGTTCCGCAAGACCCGGCTTTGCCAGATTTCAATTTCGGCATGATCGACCTCGAAACCGGAAAGACGATGGAAGCGCAGATAGCAAACCTGCCTGCCTTGCCGCCGAATCAGCATGTCATCATCTTTTATCCCGAATGGTATCGAGAGCACTGCACCTGGGCACCACTGCTGCAGTGCCAATAAGCTGCAAGGCGGCGTCCGCTAACGGATATCGGCCAGTCCGGGGGCGAATGCGGGCGGCCGGCCAGGAGGTGATTCGGACACCGGTGACGCATGAGGCTTCAACAGCAACAACTGCTCATCGAGCACGCGAAACTCCAGCGGATTGCCCATGTAGCTGACCTCGCCATCGGTCGCCACCTTGATCTTGCGGCGCCGCGACAAGGTGCGCACCTTCACCTGCATGTGCTTGAAACTGAAGGTGGCCAGCTGCTCGGCATGATCCAGGCGCCCCAGTTGGCCCAGCACGCCATGCAGCATCAGCCACAACATGCCCAGCTTGCCTTTGGTGCGTGGCGCCACGGCAGCCAGGTGACCATCTTCCAGCGCGGCGCTGAGCGGTGGAATGCCGACCTGCTCCATTTGCAGTCGGTTATTACCGACAAAAAACGTAGCGGTACGCATGCGCTGCAATTTGCCGTCCAGATTCAATACCAGGCGCAAGCGGCGATGCGGGCTGAGGATGGTTTTCAGGGCCGACAGCCCCGCTACCAGGCGGCTGCGGCCAAACTGCTTCTTGTCCACTTCGCGCTCTTCCAGCATCTTCGGATACAGGCCGATGCTGGCATTGACCAGGAACACGCGGTCATTGACCATGCCGACCTGCACCGGATGCAGCCGCGCCACGAGCAGCGCATGTACCGCCTCGCTCAAATCCTCGGGTATGCCGTGGGTGCGGCCAAAATAATTGAACGTGCCTTGCGGCAGCACCCCGAACGCACAGCCATGCGCGATCGCCTGGCGCGCCACGGCATTGATGGTGCCATCGCCACCGGCCGCCACCAGCACCCCGCCAGCATCCGCAGCTTGCTGCGCCAGCCTCGCGGCGACCTCGTCGATGGTGTCCGGCTGGTCGATCATGGTCAGGTAAAACCGCCGGCCAGCCGCGCCTAGCACCGACTCGATGGTCGAACGCCGTTCCTCCGTCTCGTCATGACCGGAGCCGGCATTGAGCGCGATGAAAAACGGGGCGTCGGGTGCAACAGCAGTGGTTGGCATGGCGGGGTCGCTTGATCATCGTCACCGGGGCGGTGCATGCACGTATCGTAGCGTGAAGAGTGGGTTGGGCTATGGACGGTAGCGTACTCACTTAGCAAGTTGTACTAAGAAAGCGGTCATATGAGATGGCACGCTTGTTGTGTGTTTTCGTTACAAGTACCTCAAGGACATAAAAGTGCAGACGTCTGCACATATCCCAACTGCCCCCATGAGGTACAACTCCGCACCAACCCACCGAACCGACCGCACATCACATAAGGAGAGCTGATAGCTACCGAAAACTGTCGAAGAAGATGCTGCAGCGTCTGCCGAAGTACACACACGTATCTCAAGTGCAAAGAAACAGCCGACTAGACTGCGAGCCTCAAGGACATTAAAAGTGCAGACGTCTGCACAGCTCCCAGTTGCTCCCCCATGAGTTACAGCTCCACACTGATCACCGAACCAGCCATACACCACCTAAGGAGAGCTGATGACTACCGAAAACTGTCGGAGAAGATGCTGCAACGCCTGCCGAATTACACACTCGCACCAATGCCGTCAAAGGCAATTTATGGGGTAAACATCGGCATCTACCTGAAGCGCTGCATGGATCCAACGGGCTAAGGTAGCGTCTACCTACCCGCTTTCGCTAAACATATCCTGCTTCTAACGTTAGAAATGGCCCAATCACTTCATACAGCAAGTGAGATGATCGCATGGACAGCAAGTCATGCCGCATAACGATGCAAAACACGTCAAAGAAATCGTCATGTAAGGCTTGAATTCAATGGATAAATATGCTGGTAGTATTTTTTTGATGTATGATCATGCTTATTGACACGAAAAACAGTGTCAACACAGAGATGATGCATCTGAAAATGCATACACAAAACCGGGCAAAAAGTCCGGTTTTTCCATCTCTTCTGACCATTGACAAATTAGCGCCACATCCTAAGATTACGATGAGAGTCTGTAAATTCACGCAAGAATCACTCGCAGTAACTAGGCAGGCATGGCTTGCATCTGCAACAGAACTTGATATGCCAGTTCTTGACTATGAGGTTACGCTTGACTGGACTGCATCACACTTAGAGTACGAAACAGTGCAAGGCGATTCACTAGCATATGCCATCATGAATGGTGAAGATACAGCACTCGCGATCTTAGAAATTGTGTACACAAAGAGAGCTGGACCAGATGTTGGCTGGCTGAAGATGCTCAGTATTAAACTAAGTCCTGAGTTTTCCCCGGCAGAGATTGATGGCAAGCCTGAAAAAATTCTTGCTGTTGTGGGTATGTACACAGCAGCTATCACGGGGACGCTGCAGTTGACAAATAGCCACAATGCGCGCGTCGTGAAGTTGTATGGACGCGACAATAATTTGTCAGCCTTACTCAAGGCGATCAAAGAGCAGCTTGAGACCTTAGCGGCAGAAAAATTCGAAGTTGAATTCAATGGGCGTTGGCTAGTAATTTCAGCAAAATAGGAGTACTTATGAAAAACATTCACTACATGACCTTGGCTACTATCCGTATGCAAGATCCAGTTTCGTTCGATGCGATGATATCAACAGCTATCAGCAACGCAGTCCGATCGGTCGGAGACGAAGTGTTCGTGGCAGCGATGCGTGCGGCAGAACCGAAGTATCAAGTAGAACAGATCAAGATAGCAGCTTAACCTCTGAGCTCAAACCAAATAAGCCCGCACACAGCGGGCTTATTTTTTGCATGTAGATCAAGTCATGGTTTCTCATAGACCGCGTGACGTCACTATCAGATTGGCCTCAATCTATCCCTCTCCTGGTCAGCACCTGAGAACCAGCGGATAGCAACTCATTCTCTGGTTAGCACTCTCAGCTTTGAATGCGTCGTTTACTGGTGTGCCGCGCGCAGCGCCAGGGCGAGATGCGGCGACAGATAGGCAAGGCTGCTGGCCGCATGATGCGCGATGTCGTGGGCAACACCTGCCAGGACCGCAATTCTACCCATCTCACGCTCCTTGAAAACAGCCGAAATCACCATCAGGCCAGACTGCCGTATTTGAACAAACAACAAAAAACCCGCTTACCTTTACAGATAAACGGGCTTTTTAATGAATCTTTGGTGCCGCTTGCCGGAATCGAACTGGCGACCTTTTCATTACGAATGAACTGCTCTACCAACTGAGCTAAAGCGGCGAAGACCCACATTCTACAAACAAAGCACAAAATTTGCTAGTGTCAACACGAACTTTTTTGCAGAGTGTGGGGGAAAGCTCGTGCTTATTCCTGGTGGTAGGCGGTCACGCGGGCGACTTCGTCTTTCGAGCCCAGGTAGACCGGCACGCGCTGGTGCAGCTTGTGCGGGGCGATGTCCATGATGCGCTGCTGGCCGTCGGTGGCGGCGCCGCCGGCCTGTTCGACGATGAAGGCCATCGGGTTCGCTTCGTACATCAGGCGCAGCTTGCCCGGCATCGAGGTGTCGCGCAGGTCGGCCGGGTACATGAAGATGCCGCCGCGGTTCAGGATGCGGTGCACGTCGGCCACCATCGAGGCGATCCAGCGCATGTTGAAATTGGTGCCGCGCGGGCCGGTTTCGCCGGCCAGCAGTTCGTTGACGTAGCGCTGCACGGGCGGGTGCCAGTGGCGCGCGTTCGACATGTTGATGGCGAATTCCTTGGTGGTGGCCGGAATCTGGATATTGCTTTGCGTGAGCACCCACGAACCCATTTCGCGGTCCAGCGTGAAGCAGTTGACGCCATTGCCGAAGGTCAGCACCAGCATGGTTTGCGGGCCGTACACGGCGTAGCCGGCGGCGACCTGCTTGGTGCCGGCCTGCATGAAGTCCTGTTCGGTCGGCTGGCCCATGCCATCCGGCGCTTTCAGTACCGAGAAAATGGTGCCGATCGAGACGTTGACGTCGATGTTCGACGAACCGTCCAGTGGGTCGAACAGCAGCATGTATTCGCCCTTCGGATAGCGGTTCGGGATCGGGTGGATCGATTCCATTTCTTCCGACGCCATCGCCGCCAGGTGGCCGCCCCATTCGTTCGCTTCGAGCAGGATCTCGTTGGAGATGATGTCGAGTTTTTTCTGTACTTCGCCCTGCACGTTTTCCGTATCGGCCGTGCCCAGCACTTCGCCCAGGGCGCCCTTGCCCACCGCGTGGCTGATGGTCTTGCAGGCGCGCGCGACGACTTCGATCAACAGGCGCAGTTCGGCCGGGATGCTGTTGTTCGAGCGCTGTTCTTCAACCAGATATTGCGTAAGACTGATGCGTTTCATGACTTCCCTTTTGTTTTAATAATGACTGCAGTATTAGTTCGCCAACGCCTTGGAAACGACTTCCATCACGTCGTTCGACAGGCTGGCCTGGCCGGCGACCTGTTCCAGCGCGGCGCGCATATGGGTTTGCAGGGCCGGCAGGTAGCGGCGCCAGCGGTCCATCGAGCGCGCCAGGCGCGCCGCCACTTGCGGATTTAACGCGTCGAGCGCGATCACCTGCTCGGCCCAGTAGGCGTAGCCGCTGCCGTCCGGCGCGTGGAACTGCGACGGATTGCCGTTGGTGAAATTGAAGATCAGGCTGCGCGCGCGGTTCGGGTTCTTCAAGGTGAAGGCCGGATGCGTCATCAGCTCGCGCACGGCCGCCAGGTCGGTGGTCGGTGCGGCCGCCTGCATGGCGAACCATTTGTCCACCACCAGCGCTTCGCCCTGGAAGTCGCTGTAGAAACTGGTCAGGGCCGCTTGCGACGCTTCCTGGGCGCCGGAGTGGATCAGGGCGCCCAGCGCGGCCGCGCGGTCGGTCATGTTGCCGGCGCCGTCGAACTGCTGCTGCGCCAGCGCCAGTTCGTCCGCTTCCGGTGCGATCAGGAGGTAAGCGAGCGCCAGGTTTTTTAGCGCGCGCTTGCCGGCCGACAGGGCGTCGGGGCTGTAGTCGCCCGGCGTCTGGTTGGCGTGGTATTGCGCCAGCAGTTCCGGTTTCAGTGCGGCGGCAATCGTGCGGCGCATGAACTGGCGCGCCGTGTGGATCGCCTGCGGGTCGACCTGCGCCATGCGCTCGGCGATGATGGTCTCCGACGGCAGGATCAGGGCCAGCTCGCGGAAGGCCGGGTCCAGCGTCTCGTCGGCCAGCAGCGCGCGCTGCGCTTCGATAAAGGTGTCGTCCAGCGCCAGCGTTTCGCCGGCGGCCACTTGCGCCGTCAGTGTCAGCAGGCGCGCCATGGCCAGGCGCTGGCCCGCTTCCCAGCGGTTGACAGGGTCGCTGTCGTGGCGGAACAGGTGCAGCAGTTCGGCGTCGGTGTAGGCATATTCCAGCACCACCGGCGCGGAAAAGTCGCGCAGCAGCGACGGCACGGGCAGTTCTTCCACATTGATGAAGCGGAAGGTCTGCCAGCCTTCGGTCAGTTCCAGCACGGCGCTGGTGCCGGTGATGACATCGCCGCCTTCCAGCTGCAAAGGCAGGTCGCGGCCATCGGCGCCCAAGAGCCCCACGGTGACGGGAATATGGAACGGCAGCTTTTCGGCCTGGCCGGGCGTGGCCGGGCAGCTTTGCCGCAGGGTCAGCTCGAAGGTTTTTCCGGCGGCGTCGTAGCGCGTTTCGGCTTGCACGATGGGTGTGCCGGCCTGGCTGTACCAGCGTTCGAACTGATTGAAGTCGCGGCCGTTGGCATCGGCCATGGCGGCGCGGAAGTCGTCGCACTGCACGGCCTGGCCATCGTGGCGTTCGAAATACAGGTCCATGCCCTTGCGGAAGCCCTCGCGGCCCACCAGGGTCTGATACATGCGCACCACTTCGGCGCCTTTTTCGTAGATCGTGACGGTGTAAAAATTGTTGATCTCGACGAAGGAGTCGGGGCGCACCGGGTGCGCCATCGGGCCGGCGTCCTCCGGGAACTGCGCCTGGCGCAGGGTCCGCACCTGGTCGATGCGGGTCACGGCGCGGCCGGTGTCGGTGCCGATCATGTCGGCCGAGAATTCCTGGTCGCGGAACACCGTCAGGCCTTCTTTCAGCGACAACTGGAACCAGTCGCGGCACGTCACGCGGTTGCCGGTCCAGTTGTGAAAATATTCGTGGCCCACCACCGCTTCGATGCCGGCGTAATCGACGTCGGTGGCCACGCGCGAGTTGGCCAGCACGTATTTGGTGTTGAAGATGTTCAGGCCCTTGTTTTCCATCGCGCCCATGTTGAAGTCGCCGACGGCGACGATCATGAAGCGGTCCAGGTCCAGCTCCAGGCCGAAGCGCTCTTCGTCCCAGCGGATCGAGTTTTTCAGCGACTGCATGGCGTAGTCGGTTTTATCGAGGTTGCCGTCTTCGACCCATACCTGCAGCAGCACTTCGCGGCCCGAGTTGAGCGTGTAGCGCTCTTCCTGGCAGACCAGGCGCGCGGCGACCAGCGCGAACAGATAGGAAGGCTTCTTGAACGGATCTTCCCACTTGGCGTAATGGCGGCCGTCACCGAGGTCGCCCTCTTCGATCAGGTTACCGTTCGACAGCAGCACCGGATATTGCTCCTTGTCGGCGCGCAGCATGACGGTGTATTTCGCCATCACGTCCGGGCGGTCCGGGAAGAAGGTGATGCGGCGAAAACCCTCGGCTTCGCACTGGGTGAAGAAGTTATGGTTCGATACATACAGGCCGGACAGGGACGTATTGTCCTGCGGCGCGAGGATGGTTTCGATATCGAGTTCGACATCGTCGGGCGCTTTCGGAATGGTCAGCATGCTGGCCGTCAGCTTGTATTGCGACGGCTTGAGTACTTTGCCATTCAGGCGCACCTGTACCAGTTCGATATGCTCGCCGTGCAGTTCGATGCTGCGGCTGGTGCTGTCGGGATTGTGATGCATGCGGATCCGGCTCGCCACTATCGTGCGGGCGGGATCGAGATCGAAACCCAGTTCCACGGTGTCGACCAGATAGCTGGGCGGCGTGTAGTCCTGGCGGTAAATCGTCTGAGGGCTGTCTGTGCGCATAGGGATGGAATGGGAGCGGAGGCAAAAGCCTATTTTACCAATACCAGCCCCCGGCGTGCCTGATTTGGCCTTGATTTGCGCCATTTACGCAAATGAATATCGGCAATTGCGAGCCAGCGAACACACAGGGTAACAATCTGTAATAATAATCAGCACTGGAATGGCGTAGTCTTACACTGTAAAGCGATGAATTGCGTCTGCCAAGTGGTGGATACATATTGAGGAGATTCGGCAATGAGATACCTGGCCATATTAATGACTGCGCTGACGGTGCTGCTGACCGGCTGCGCCACCACTATCCGCAGCGATGTCACGGCGTTCCACGACTGGCCGGCCCAGCAGAACGACAAATCGTATGTCTTCGTGGCGCCGCCCGCCGAGGAAGACACGCTGGAATACCGCAGCTACCAGAACCTGGTGCGCGCCGAACTGGCCAAGCATGGCTTTGGCGAAGCGTCGGGCCCGGACAGCGCCAAGCTGCGCATCAGCATGCGCTTTGGCACCATGGATGTGCCTGAGCGCGTGCTGCAGGCCACCGATCCGTTCTGGTACGGTCCCGGCTACTGGCCTGGCCGTTATGGCTATCGCTACGGCGCCTGGCCCGGCTACGGCCGTTTCGGCTACAGCCCGTTCTGGGGCGGTCCGATGGAAGTGGAAGAAACCGTGCGCCATAAATTCGAACGCGAACTGCGCGTGACGATCAATGAAAACACGGGCAAGAAACTGTACGACGTGAGCGTGCATTCGACCAGCGGCAAGCGCGCCACGCCGCAAGTGATGCCGGCCATGGTTGCCAGCGCCTTTGCCGATTTCCCGGGCCGCAGCGGCGTGCCGCGCAAGGTGGAAGTCAAGGTCGAGTAAATCACCGATGCATCAAAAAAACCGGCTGGCACCGTGAAGTGCCAGGCCGGTTTTTTTTACGTCCACGGATTTACATGTAATAGGCTTCGGTCGCGAACGTGATCGCGCCCACCAGCGCCACGGCCAGCAGCAGCACGATCAGCAGGCGGCCGAATTTCGGGTTGCCGTCGTCGCCGCTGCTCATGGCACGATGATGGTGGAGCCGGAGGTCTTGCGCGCTTCCAGGTCGCGGTGGGCCTGGGCGATATCGGCCAGCTTGTAGCGCTGGCGCACTTCGACCTGCACTTCGCCGCTGCTGACGACGCCGAACAGCGAAGCGGACATCTCTTCAAGCTTTTCGCGGTCCGAGGCATAACTGAACAGGGCCGGGCGCGTGATGAACAGCGAGCCGCGCGACGCCAGTTCGCTCAAGGTAAATGCCGGCACCGGGCCGGAGGCATTGCCGAAGCTGACCATCATGCCCAGCGGCGCCAGGCAGTCGAGCGAGCCGGTGAAGGTGTCCTTGCCGATCGAGTCATACACCACCGAGACACCCTTGCCGCCCGTGATCTCGCGCACGCGCTCGACAAAGTTTTCCGTGTTGTAGTTGATGACGTGGGCCGCGCCATGGGCCAGCGCCAGCTGCGCCTTGTCGTCCGAGCCGACCGTGCCGATCAGGTTCACGCCCAGCACTTTCGCCCACTGGCAGGCGATCAGGCCAACGCCGCCGGCCGCCGCGTGGAACAGAATCGTGTCGCCCGCCTTCAGGGCCACCGTGCGGTGAAACAGGTATTGCACCGTCAGGCCTTGCAGCATCATGGCGGCGGCCGTGTCGAAACCGATGCGGTCGGGCAGCGCCAGCAGCAGGGCCGCCGGGATATTGCGCTGCTCGGCATACGCGCCATTGATGCGCGCCGCATACGCCACCCTGTCGCCCACCTTGATGTCGGTGACGCCCTCGCCCACCGCCTCGACAATGCCCGCGCCCTCCACGCCCAGGCCGGCCGGCAGCAGCTGCGGATACAGGCCGGTGCGGAAATACACGTCGATGAAATTGAGGCCGATCGCCTCATGCTTCACGCGCGCTTCGCCGGGGCCGGGCGGCGCCAGCTCCACGTCGACATACTCCATCACTTCGGGGCCACCCGTGCGGTGCATGCGGATGGCTTTCGTGGTTATCGTTTCTGTCATCGTCATCTCCTGAGATTAGGGTTCAAGCCGCCTGGGCATCGGCCCTGGCCAGCGCTTGCAGTTGCGACAGCACCAGATGGGCCGTCGACAGATTGGTGGCGCACGCCACATTGTGCACGTCGCAGGCGCGCACCAGGGCGTTGATGTCCGGTTCGTGCGGCTGCGGCGTCATCGGGTCGCGCAGGAAGATCACGCAATCGATCAGGCCTTCGACCAGCAGCGCGCCGATCTGCAGGTCGCCGCCGAAGGGGCCCGAATGCTTGCGCTCGACCGCCAGGCCCAGCTCGTTGATCAGGCGTCCGCCCGTGGTGCCGGTGGCCGTCAGCTCGCAGCTGGCAAGGAAGTCCCGGTATTCGCCCGCCAGGGTGATCATGTCATCTTTTTTCTTGTCGTGGGCAATCAGGGCGATGCGTGTTTTCATGGTGGTGCCGTCTCTTTGGTTGGAAGGATTATTTTTTCTTGGAAAGCAGGTAGATGCCGGCCAATACCAGGCCGGTGCCGGCCAGCTGCCAGCCGGTGATCGCTTCGTCGAGGATCATGGCGCCCAGGAACAAGGTCGAGACGGGGCCGATCATGCCGGCCTGCGAAGCGACGGGCGCGCCGATGCGCTCGACGGCGATCATGGTCATGAACACCGGCAGCACGGTGCAAAAGATGCCGTTCACCAGCGACCAGCCATACACGGGCGCCGGTTGTATCAGCATGCCGACCGGGCGCAGGATAAAGAACTGGGCGATGCAGGCAAAGCTGGCCACGCACATCGCGTACGACACCAGCCGCATGGCGCCGATGCGTTTCACCAGTTCGCCAGAGCCCAGCAGGTAGACGGCATACGAACAGGCCGAACCCAGTACCAGGGTCGAACCGAGCACGATATTGCTGGCGCCCGATTGCAGGTCATGCACGAAGACCAGCACGATGCCGCAATACGAGGTCAGCAGCGCCAGCCACTGCAGGCGGCTGATGGCGTGCTTGAAATAGACGGTGCTGATCAGCAGCACGAAGGTGGGCGTGAGGAACAAAATCAGCCGTTCCAGGCCGACGGAAATATATTGCAGCCCCAGGAAATCGAAATAGCTGGACAGGTAGTAGCCGACCAGGCCCAGGCCCACCAGCTGCCAGCGGTCGCGCCACGCCAGCGGCGGCTCGGTGCGCATCTGCCACCAGGCAATCACCGCAAACACCGGTAGCGAAAAGATCATGCGGAAGGCGATCACCGTGACCGCATCGATCTGGTAGCGGTACAGCAGCTTGGCGACGATGGCCTTGGTGGAAAACAGCACCGCCCCGCCGACAGCGATGGCCAGGCCACCGAGGTAGACGGAGCGGGGGATGGAGGATGACGCGGGCAAGGGACTGGTGCTCATGACCAGATTGTAATGGCAAAAGCTAAAGGCGGCTTACAACCCCAACGGCAAATACTGGGGGCGGACGGGAACGCCTAGTTCCTCAGGATCCGCCCCCGGCCCTCGCGGTGGATTGAATTACGCCACCACCACCGCCGCCGCTCCCGCCGTGACGGTCGCCGTGGTCACCCGCGCAATCACGGTCGCCGGCGCGGCAGTGCCGATCAGTTTATTGACCTGCTTGAACTGGGCCACCAGCTTGCCTGGCGTGAGGGTCACCACCGTATAACCCTGGGCATCGGTGTTCAGATGCTTGATCCACGGGTTGTTGCCCAGGCCCGACAACTGCTGCGCCAGACCCAGCAAGGTGCCGCTGAAGTCCGTGCTCGCCTTCAGGCCGGCCTGCACCGCCGTCACGGTCGCGTCGAGCTGGGCTTCGGGCACGCCCTTGGCCGCCAGGGCGCCGCGCAGTTGCACGCGCAGCTGTTCCAGCAGGCTGTCGACGGTCGGCGCCGTCTTGCCCATGGTGTAGTCGAGCAGGTTGATATCGAGGTTGACGGTGCCGATGCCGGTGACGGGAATCGCGAGCGGGTAGCTGACCAGGGTGCCGATATCACCCAGTTCCGCCGCAGCGGACTTCAGATAGCTGAAGAATGAGTCGGAGCTGACGCCGGCCGACACCAGGTCGACCATCACCGGCGTGCCGCCGCCGGTGGCATCGAAATCGTCGCTGACGGTGCCGGCAAAGAAGGAGTGGATGTCGCCCGTCAGCGCCACCACGTTGCCGATGGCGTTGGTTTTCAGATGCGCCATCAGCGCCTTGCGCTCGCTGTTGTAGCCATCCCACTGGTCGCAATTGAGCAGGAAACGGGTAAAGAACGGCGCCAGCGAGGCCGCCTTGCCGGAACCGGTGACAAAGGTGGAGGCGGCTTGCTTGGCCTGCACATCGGGCTTGATCCAGCCAAAGGCGATCACTTGCGCAGCGGCCGTTGGCGAGGCGCTGTTGAAGGCCGCCACCGTGATGCCGGCCTGCGCCGCGGACAGGCCCGCGCCGACCGCCGCCGCGCCCTGCGCTGCCGTATTGCTGCCCGCGCCGGCAATCGCCATTGCCGCCGCCTGTGCCACGCTGGTGCTGGCGCCGGCCGTCGAGGCGGCCACGATGGCGTTCGCCAGCGGCACGCTGCCGCCGACCAGCGGCAGGGTCGAGGCGATCGCCGCGCCGACCGTGCTCATGGCGCTCAGCGCAATCAGGGTGGCGATCGCATCGACGCCATTCAAACCCATGCGCAGCAGCGACACTTCATTGCCCCACAGTTTCCAGGTCGAGGTGGCCGCTTTCATTTTGGTCTTCCACCATTCGCGCTGGGTGGTGCCCAGCATGCCGACCGCGCCCAGGGCGTCGGCGCCGGCTTTCGTCGCGGCCGCCATCTTTTGCGCTTCCACGCTGTCGAACAACTGCTGCGGCACCAGGTAGCGGCTACCGATGCTGCCGAGCGCCTTGCCGGTGGCGGGATTGATCGACGCTTCCGGAATCGCATGGTCGGCGCGGTACAGGCGCTCGTCCGTCATGATCAGTTGCATCAGTTTACCGAACTGGAAATCGCGGTAGATCTGGATATTCTGGAAGGTGGTCGCGGCCGAGTCGAACGTGACGTCGGCCGGCATGTATTCGAACCAGGCCTGGTTGGCGCTGCGCCGGCGCGTGGGCTGGTGCAGGTCGCTGCCGTCGGCCGCCACGATGCCTTCGTAGGTGGACGCATCCTGCCAGGCGTCGTCGGTAAATTCGTGGTCGTCCCAGACGGCGATAAAGGCAAAACGCTCGTGCACGGCCTGCAGGCGGCTATCGGTGCGGTATTTCTTGTACAGATAGCGGTAGTCGGCGGTGGTGGTGGCGTATTTGGCGCCGCTGCTGCCGCTTTTATAAGTGCCGTCCGGCAGTTTGAGCTGGTCGTGGCGGCTTTCCACGGCGCCGCTCTGGAACGCTTCACCGACCGTTTCGTAGATGTAGTCGCCCAGGTGGACGATAAAGTCCAGGCTTTCATTGGCGGCGATATGGCCCAGCGCGCCCCAGTGGTTGATGCTCCAGTCCTGGCAGGTCAGGTAGGCGAACTGCAGCTGCGCCACGTCGGCGGTGGCGGCGGGCGCCGTCTTGAAGCGGCCCACGTTCGAGCGCACGTCGCCGGCGATGAACTGGTAGAAATACACCTGGCCCGGCTGCAGGCCGGTGACCTTGTGGCGCAGGGTGTTGTCGAAGTCGGATTTCAGCGGCAGCTTGGCGTCGACGATATTGGCGCCGCTCAAGGCCTTGTTGCTGCCCAGCGAAGCCGAATTGTCGGTGGCGCTGACGATCAGGCGCACCGCCACTTCGGCGGCGCTGGCCGGGGCCGGCGCGACGGCGTCCAGGCTGGCGGGCACCACGCGGGTCCACAGCATGGCGCTGTCGGGGCGCGGATCGCCGGAGGCCACGCTTTGCGGGAACTTCCAGTCGCTGCCCGAGGCCAGCGGCACGCCGGCGTCGCTGTAGTCGCTGCTGCCGCAGGCGGTCAGTCCGGCGGTGGCCACCGACACGGTGATGAAGCCACCCAATTTCAGGAATTGACGCCTGTTGATCTGACTTGCCATGATTTTCTTTCCATAAAGTAATCCGAATGCGCGTCACTTTAGCAACACAATATGTCGGCTTCATGACCTGGCCGGCAGGCGGCCGGGGGTGCCACTATGCTAAAATGTCGGCCACAATTGAACACCCGTCTAAGGAAGATTCGACATGGCAGGACATAGCAAATGGGCCAACATCAAGCATAAAAAGGCTGCCACGGATGCCAAGCGCGGCAAAATCTGGACGCGCCTGATCAAGGAGATCACGGTGGCGGCCCGCATGGGCGGTCCCGACGCCATCACCAATCCGCGCCTGCGCCTGGCGGTCGACAAGGCGGCCGACGCCAATATGCCGAAAGACAACGTCCAGCGCGCGATCAACCGCGGCAGCGGCGGCGTCGATGGCGCCAACTACGAAGAAGTGCGCTACGAAGGCTACGGCGTGGGCGGCGCGGCCGTCATCGTCGAATGCATGACCGACAATAAAGTGCGCACGGTGGCCGAAGTACGCAACGCCTTCAACAAGAACGGCGGCAACATGGGCAACGAAGGCTCGGTCGCCTTCATGTTCCAGCACTGCGGCCAGCTGCTGTTTGCGCCGGGCACCGACGAAGACAAGCTGATGGAAGCGGCGCTGGAAGCGGGCGCCGACGACGTGATCGCCGATGAAGAAGGCGGCTTCGAAGTAGTGACCCCGGTGCACGATTTCGCCGCCGTCAAGGAAGCGCTGGAAGCGGCTGGTTTCAAGGCCGAAGTGGCCGAAGTGATCATGAAACCGGCCACCGAAACCGTGTACGCGGGCGACGACGCGATCAAGATGCAAAAGCTGATCGATGCGCTGGAATTGCTGGACGATGTGCAGGAAGTGTTTACCAACGCCCTGATCGAGAACTAAGCAAAAAACAAGCAGTACGCCTCAAGGGCGCTTCCGGCGCCCTGCAACCCCACACTGAACGAACGGTCCTTATGAAAATTCTGGTAGTCGGCTCTGGCGGCCGCGAACACGCCCTGGCCTGGAAACTGGCCCAGTCCGAACGCATACAGATGGTGTATGTCGCTCCGGGCAACGGCGGCACCGCGCGCGATGCGCGCCTGGTCAATCTCGACATCAGCGATCCGCAATTGCTGGCCGATTTCGTTCAGCAGGAACATATCGGCCTGACCGTGGTCGGCCCGGAAGTGCCGCTGGCCGCCGGCATCGTCAACCTGTTCCGCTCGCGCGGCCTGAAGATCTTCGGCCCGACGAAAGAAGCGGCGCAGCTGGAATCGTCGAAGGATTTCGCCAAGGCCTTCATGCAGCGCCACGGCATCCCGACGGCCGCCTACCAGACGTTTTCGGAAGTCGCACCGGCCCACGCCTATATCGATGCCATGGGCGCACCGATCGTCATCAAGGCCGACGGCCTGGCCGCCGGCAAGGGCGTGGTGGTGGCGATGAGCCTGGAAGAAGCGCACCAGGCGGTCGACAATATGCTGGCCGATAACCAGTTCGGCGACGCCGGCGCGCGCATCGTCATCGAAGAATTTTTGGCCGGCGAAGAAGCCAGCTTTATCGTCATGTGCGACGGCAAGAACATCCTGCCGCTGGCCACCAGCCAGGACCACAAACGCCTGAAAGACCACGACCTGGGCCCGAACACGGGCGGCATGGGCGCCTATTCGCCGGCGCCCATCGTCACGCCGGCCATGCATGCGCGCGTGATGCGCGAAATCATTGTGCCGACAATTCAAGGCATGGCGAAGGACGGCATCACGTTCACGGGTTTCCTGTACGCCGGCCTGATGATCGACGACAAGGGCACGCCCAAGACGCTGGAATTCAACTGCCGCATGGGCGACCCGGAAACGCAACCCATCATGGCGCGCCTGAAAACGGATCTGGTCACCGTGATGGAACACGCCGTCAACGGCACCTTGGACGCGGTGGAACTGGAATGGGATCGCCGCACCGCCGTGGGCGTGGTGATGGCCGCCGCCGGCTACCCGGACGATCCGCTCAAGGGCACGCCGATTGGCGATATCCCGGCCGAAACCCACGACGCGGTGACCTTCCATGCGGGTACCCGCATCGAGGGCGAGCGCCTGGTCACCAATGGCGGGCGCGTGCTGTGCGTGGTCGGCCTGGGCGACAGCGTCAAGATGGCGCAGAAGCAGGCGTATGAAACCGTGGAGAAAATCCATTTCGACGGCGCGCAATACCGCCGCGATATCGGCTGGCGCGGTTTGAAGCATTGATCGTCCCATAACGATCACACGGCGGGCCGGCGCGGAGTTCATCCGTCCCGGCCCGTTTTCAATTTGATGTCATTGCCATCCCTCCCCATGACCGATCCAACCGGGATTGCCGCACCAGACAACGATGCGCCGCTGAGTCCCCTGACCTGGCTGACGCTTGCCTTGCTGCTCGTTGCCGGCCTGGCCTGGTACTGGTTCGGCAGCTACGCGGTACCGCGCTGCGACGACAAGGAAACCGTGGCCACGATGACGACAGGCGATATGCGCCTGCACGATATCAAACAGGCCGGCTACGCGTGGTCGCAGAAAACCCGTGGCTGCCTGGCCAATGTCACCACCAGCGGCAAATCCATGTCATACGCGTATACCGTGACGCGCGTGGAAGGCCGCCGCAAAAGCCGTATCGTCCACGACTATGCGCAGCCGGCGCTGATACAGGCGCGCTTCGGCCAGATCGCCTGGCATGGCGACTTTGTGCAGCAGGCAGGGCCGATCGGGCGCGAGGCACTGTTGCAGGCGATGCTGGCAGGGATGGATACTATCCGCGGCAAACCGCTGCTGTTCCCGGATCTCGGCACGCTGCTGTCGCCGCAGCACTACCGCGAAATTGCCGATGTCGAAGCCATCGCGCCCTGCCACGAGGTGGCGCCCGGCATCCAGTCCTGCCGGCTGCTGGTCGAGCGCAACGATCTGCCGCGCATTGCGCCAAGCATCGTGTGGGGTCTCTCGGTGCTGCAGCAAGGCGACTTCACCTTCCAGCGCGGCAAGGATGGCAAGCACTGGTCGGTCACGCCGCAGTTCAGGGACGAACTGGATCAGGCTCAGCTTCAATAGTGCGCTGGAGAAACGAGATTATGTTGTAAAGTTTATCATCTTGATTCTTGATAAACCCACTCCCGATGACCAGCAATCAACCTGCTTCCCCGCATACTTCCATCGAAGCGCTGCATGTGCTCAAGCTGCTCACGCGCCGCCAGCGCGAGCAGGCGCTGGCCCATCCCGAGTTGCCCCAGCTGGCCATCGGCACGCCGCTGCCCGATGCCCTGCTGTGGCTGTACCGGCGCCAGATCATCGCGTCCGAGGATGTGACGAGCCTGTCGCTGAGCGTGGCGCGCAACTACAGCGGCGACGAACTGGCACTGCGCCTGTCGATCTTGCAGCAGGTGGTGGAGGTGCTCAACCGCGAGTCACTCGATACTCTGCATGACGAAGCGATCATTACGCCGGAGCTGTACCGGCAGGCGCTGGAACACCTGCCCGGCGACGTTTTGCTGCCCACGCCGGGCGAAACGCTGAACTGGATGCTGCATGTGGGACTGCTGCCGCGCGCGGATTTCAAGTCCATGGCCCAGCGCATCGGGGCCGGTGGCAACGAGGAGGCAAAGCGCGTGCTCCAGCACACGCAAGCACGCCAGGATGAGCATAAAAAAGCGGTGCGCGGCGTGATCCTCGATGGCCTGTTTCCCGGTTCGCGCCTGGCCTGGCTGATCGTCGCGCCGCTGGCGCTGGCCGGCATGGTCTGGTATGTGGTCGGCGGCAGTTCGGTGCCCGAGTGCGACGCCACCAATACCATCGACACCGTGACACGCATGCTCGACAAGGCTGCGCCGGAAGGCGTGGGCAAGGCCAGCCTGCAGGACGTGAAGGAAGCCGGTTACGCCTCGTCGCACAATATCCGTGGCTGCCTGGCCACGATAGCACTCGGTGGCGAGAAGATGGACTATGCGTATACGGTTGCCCGCGACGACAGCGGCAGCAAGCGCCGCATCAGCTATGTGGGCGCGCAGCCGATGCTGGTGCAAGCCCGTTTTGGCACCATCGAGGATGGCGATTTTGCCCAGCAGGCCAAGCCGCTGGGACGCGAGGCGCTGGAAAAGGCGTTCCGCGCCGGCATGGATGGCGCGCGCATCCTGCCCCAGCCACGGCAGGCGTTTTCGCTGACGCGGTCGATGGAGCGCACGCGCGAAATCGCCGAAATCGAACCGCTGGCGCCATGCAAGGAAATCTCGCCCGGCGTCTATTCCTGCCGCCTGCTGATCGAACGCAATGACGCCCTGCTGGGCATGCTCAACGGCGGTTCGGCGGTGATGCAGGAAGGCGATTTCACGTTCCAGCGCAGCAGCGAAGAAAGCGCCGGCAAGGGCTGGTCGGTAACGCCGCAGTTTGCCTTCGAACTGCGCCAGGCCAAAATAAAAGAGTAAATAAAAGAGTAAATTCATGCATACCGAACCGCCCCACCCATCGCTGGAACAGCTGCACCAGCTGGGCCTGATCAGCGCGCAGGAACTGGAGGACGCCAATGCCGAACGCGACGTCGCCGCCTACGAGCGCCTGCATCCGCCCGAGGACCCGGTCGACATGCCGGAACTGCCGCAGGACGCCGATCTGGCGAGCACCCTGGGCTGGCTGCTGCTGACCGACCTGCTGCCGAAAAATGACCTTGACCAGCGCATGCCAACACTGCCGTCCGGGCAGCAGGCGCTGCTGGCCGACGGCGTGCGGCACTACAACCGGCGCGAGGTCGACGCCTTGTACAAGCTCGATTTGCTGAACCCGTTCCAGCGGGACGCCGCGCACGCCGCGGTGCCGGGCGACCGCATCCTGTATTCCCCCTGGATCGCCATGCGCTGGCTGGTGGTCAACGGCGTCCTGACCACGCAGCAGTTCGAGGCGCTGGAGGTGCGCGTGCGTGCAAGCGGCAGCGAACTGGCACGCGAGATCATGCAGGCATCCAGGCTGCGCCAAGGCCATGACCGCATCCCTTATAAACGGCCGCCGGCATGGAAAGGCGCGCTGATCGTATTGGGCATGATCCTGGTGATGTCCTTCATTTACGGCGCCGTCTCGGCATGAACGCCGATCCGCGCCTGGTACCGCTGGCCGAATTGCTGCGCCTGGGCCTGATCACGCTTGACGAACACGACGATGCGCTGGGCGAGCTGGAAATCGTCGAGCTGCAGCGCGCCCACAATGCCGCCGAAAGCATCGCCGTGCCCGAACTGGCGATGGACGCCGGCCCGCTGCAAACACTGGCCTGGCTGCTGAGCGAAGAACTGGTGGACACGCAGCGCTTCTTCACCATGCTGCAGGCGCTGCCCGCGCAGGACGAGCGCCGGCAACTGGCCGGCGCCGCGCTGCGACAGGCGAATCGCCTGGCCTTCGACACCTTGCACGACGAAAACCTGATCAACCGGTTTCAGCGCGACGCCGCCCTCGACCGCCTGCCGCCCGATCGTTTGATCGCGTCTCCGGTGGCCGGCTTGCGCGAGTTGCTGGCACAAGGCACGCTGTCGCAACAGGACTACCAGGCTTTGAAAACGCGCACGCGCGCACACGGCTCGGAACTGGCCCGCCTCATTGTCGATGCCGCCGGCAAGCCGCAGCAACAGCATGGCTGGCGTAGCTGGCGCCCGTCCACCTGGATGATATTGGTGATCATGCTGGTATTCCTGGCCCTTGCGGCGCCTGCGTGGTTCAGCAAGCCCGCGCCCGTCGCCACGCCGGCGCCGGCGGTGGAAACGGTCGAACGCAACGACCTGCGGCAGAGGGCGCAGACAGCAGTGGACAGCGCGCGCCAACCGGGTGCCGACGGCGTGCCATATGACGTCCAGGTGGTGCAGGAAAAAGTCAAGGACGAGCCGCCCCGCTAAAGCAGGGCCGGCAACAGCATCGCCGGTTTTGCTATCACAAAAATCCGTTACAGGGTACAATCCGTCCTCACTTTTTTATTTCGGCCTCGTCGGCCCACGCGATGTCGTCCACTCCCTCCCCTTCGGCTGTCAAAGCCTATTTGCTCGATTTGCAAAGCCGTATCGTGCAGGCGCTCGAAGCGCAGGATGGCAAGCCCTTCCTGACCGACAGCTGGCAGCGTCCGGAAGGCGGCGGCGGCATTTCGCGCCTGATCGAGGAAGGCAATGTGTTCGAGCGGGGCGGCGTGAATTTCTCGCACGTCACCGGAGCACAACTGCCACCATCGGCGGCTGCCGCGCGCCCCGAACTGGGTGGCAAACCGTGGGAAGCGATGGGCGTGTCGCTGGTGCTCCATCCGCGCAATCCGTACGCGCCGACGGTGCACATGAACGTGCGTTTTTTCAGCACGGTCAATGCCGACAATGAACCGGTATGGTGGTTTGGCGGCGGCATGGACCTGACGCCGTATTATGGCGACGTGGACGATGTCAGGCACTTTCACCAGGTCTGCCACGATGCCCTTGAACCGTTTGGCGACGGGCTGCATCCGAAGTTCAAGGCCTGGTGCGACGAATATTTTTATTTGAAACACCGCAAGGAGCCGCGCGGCGTGGGCGGCATCTTTTTCGATGACTTCAACGCCCTGGGCTTTGACGACAGCTTCGCCATGATGCGCAGCGCAGGCGAAGCGTTCATCGACGCCTATGTGCCTATTCTGGCGCGCCGCAAGGACACCCAATACGGCGAGCGCGAACGCGATTTCCAGGCCTACCGGCGCGGCCGCTATGTCGAGTTCAACCTGGTGTTCGACCGCGGCACGCATTTCGGCCTGCAGTCGGGTGGACGTACCGAGGCGATCCTGATGTCGATGCCGCCCATCGTCAAGTGGCGCTACGACTGGCATCCGGAAGAGAACAGCCCTGAGGCGGCGCTGTACACCGATTTTCTCGTGCATCGCGACTGGCTGCAAACGTGACGAAAAATGCTGCGGCGTGCGTTGCGCTGTTGGGCGGCAGTTACGATCCGGTGCATACGGGCCATGTCGCGCTGGGATCGTATTTTTCCCGTTTGCTGCAGGCCGATACACTGCGCGTGATACCGGCCGGCGCGCCGTGGCAAAAGGGCCGCCTGGGCGCCACCTGCGAACAGCGCGCCGAGATGACGCGGCTGGCGTTCTCAAGCCTGCCGCTGCCGGTGATGATCGATCTGCAGGAAATCGAACGCAGCGAGCAGGGCCAGCCCAGCTACACCATCGATACCCTGCGCCAGGTGCGCGCCGAACTGGGGCCGCAAGCATCCATCGTGTTCCTGATGGGAGCCGACCAGCTGCAGCGGCTCGATACCTGGCGCGCATGGCAGCAATTATTTGAATACGCCCATATCTGCGTCGCGGCCCGCCCCGGCTTCGCGTTGAATGGCACGGCGATGCCGCCGGCAGTCGCGCAGGAATTTGCGCGCCGCCTGGGCACGCTCAGCAGCATCCGCAACACGCCGCACGGTCTGACTTATCTGGCACAAGACTTCGCGGTGGATATCTCCGCCACCGAAATACGTGCGGCATTACAACGGGGGTTTCCGGCAAACGAGCTTGTTTCCCCGCTAGTGCTAGACTATATTGAACAACACAATTTATACAAAAGCTAAATGGACATCAAAAAACTGCAAACCCTCGTCGTTGACGCCCTCGAAGACGTCAAAGGCCAAGACATCGCCGTATTCGACACGGTCCACCTGACCAGCCTGTTCGACCGCATCGCCATCGTTTCCGGTACCTCGAACCGCCAGACCAAGGCGCTGGCCGCTTCGGTACGCGACAAGGTCAAGGAAGCCGGCGGCGAAATCATCGGCATGGAAGGTGAAGACACCGGCGAATGGGTACTGGTCGACTTGGGCGACATGATCGTCCACATCATGCAAGCGCCGATCCGCGCCTACTACCGCCTGGAAGAAATCTGGGGCGACAAGCCGGTCAAGCTGGGCGCCGCCAAACGCGCGCCGAAAAAAGCCGGCGACGAGCCGAAAAAGGTCAGCGGCCACCTGGCGGCAAGCAAGGCCAATGTCGAAGCGACGCCAGTGATCGAGAAAAAAGCGCCGGCCAAAAAAGCTGCCGCCACCACCGCCGCCAAGAAAGCACCGGCCAAGAAAGCCGTCGCTTCCAAAGCCGTCGGCAAGACCGTGAAAGTCGCGCCAACCAAGACCGAGACGGCCGCCGTCAAGGCCCTGAAAGCGCTGCCGGAGAAAAAAGTCCGCGCACCGCGCGCGGCCAAACCGGCAGCCGATGCGGCACCGGCGAAAACCGTCATCAAGCGTATCAAAAAAGTCGAAGAGTAAGCCTTCATGCAGCTTATCATCGCTGCGGTCGGCCATAAAATGCCGGCCTGGATCGAGACGGGCTTCGCCGAATACGTGAAGCGCATGCCGCCGGAATTGCGCATCGTGCTGAAGGAAATCAAGCCCGTCGAGCGTTCCGGCAGCAAGACTGCCGCCACCGCGATGGCGCTGGAACGCGAACGCATCGAAGCATCGCTCCCCAAGGGCGTGCGCATCATCGCCCTCGACGAACGCGGCAAGGACCTGACCAGCGTCGGCCTGTCGCAGCAGTTGATGGCGTGGCAGCAGGACGGCCGCGACACGGCGTTCCTGATCGGCGGCGCCGATGGCCTCGACCCTGCCTTGAAAGCACGGGCCGAAGGCATGATCCGCATTTCCAGCATGACCCTGCCGCATGGCGTGGTGCGCGTGATCCTCGCCGAGCAGCTGTACCGCGCGTGGTCGATCACGCAAAACCATCCCTATCACCGCGTCTGAACTTTCATCCCCCATGAAACCGGCTGACAACAAGATCTACCTGGCGTCCAAGAGCCCGCGCAGGCGCGACCTGCTGCGCCAGATCGGCATCGACTTCGAACTGCTGCTGCTGCGCAGCGACGGCCCGCGCGGCGCCGACGTCACCGAGGAAGTGCTGCCCGGCGAATCGGCGCTCGACTACGTGGCGCGCGTCGCCAATGAAAAGGCGGCCTTTGCGCTCAATGTGGTGCGCCTGCGCCACCTGCCGCCACGCCCGGTGCTGGCGGCCGACACCACCGTCACCATCGACGGCGTCATCCTCGGCAAACCGGCGGATCGTGCGGAGGCCATCGCCATGCTGGAGCAATTGTCCGGCCGCACGCACCAGGTGCTGACCTCGATCGCCGTGCATGGCAACGGCATCGCCGAGCAGCGCACGCAGATCTCGCAGGTACGCTTCGGCGTGCTGTCCGCCGCCTCGATCGCCGCCTATTGCGCGACGCCGGAACCGTATGACAAGGCCGGCGGCTACGGCATCCAGGGCAGCGCCGCACTGTTCGTCGAGCATATCGAAGGCAGCCATTCCGGCATCATGGGCCTGCCCCTGTACGAGACGGCGCAATTGCTGCGGCAAGCGGGTTTGCCCCTGCCCTGATAGGGCGTATGATGTCATTCGTTGCCTCCACTTTTGCGCCTCCATGAACGAAGACATCCTGATCAATATCACGCCGCAAGAAACCCGCGTCGCCCTCATCCTGCAAGGCGCGGTGCAGGAATTGCACATCGAGCGCACGCTCACGCGCGGCCTGGCCGGCAATGTGTATTCCGGCAAAGTGGTCAGGGTATTGCCGGGCATGCAGTCCGCCTTTATCGACATCGGCCTGGAACGCGCGGCATTCCTGCACGTGGCCGACATCTGGGAAGCGCGCGGCCACGACGGCCAGAACACCACCCCTGCCCCGATTGAAAAAATCCTGTTCGACGGCCAGGTGCTGACGGTACAAGTGATCAAGGACCCGATCGGCACCAAGGGCGCGCGCCTGTCGACGCAGATCTCGATTGCCGGGCGCATGCTGGTGTATCTGCCGCAGGACAAGCATATCGGCATCTCGCAAAAAATCGAAAAGGAATCCGAACGCGAACTGCTGCGCACACGCCTGCAAAGCCTGCTGCCGGCGGACGAAAAAGGCGGCTACATCGTGCGCACCATGGCCGAAGACGCCTCCGACGCCGACCTGAAAGCGGACGTCGACTACCTGCGCAAGACCTGGAGCACCATCGTCCACGGCGCCCGCACCCGCCCCGCCACCAGCCTGCTGCACCAGGATTTGAACCTGGCCCAGCGCGTGCTGCGCGACTTCGTCGGCGATGAAACCGCCACCATCCAGGTCGACTCGCGCGAGAACTACGTCAAGCTGCGCGAGTTCGCCGAAATCTACACCCCCAGCGAACTGACGCGCTTGCAGCACTACACGGGTGAGCGCCCGCTGTTCGACCTGTACGGCGTGGAAGAAGAAATCCTGCGCGCCCTGGGCCGCCGCGTCGACCTGAAATCAGGCGGCTACCTGATCGTCGACCAGACCGAAGCAATGACCACCATCGACGTCAACACGGGCGGCTTTGTCGGCGGACGCAATTTTGCCGACACCATCTTCAAGACCAACCTGGAAGCGGCCCACGCCATCGCGCGCCAGCTGCGCCTGCGCAACCTGGGCGGCATTATCATCCTCGACTTCATCGACATGGACAACGCCGAGCACCGCAACGCCGTGCTGGCCGAACTGAAACGCACGCTGTCGCGCGACCGCACCAAAGTCTCGGTCAGCAACTTCTCGCCGCTGGGCCTGGTCGAAATGACGCGCAAGCGCACGCGCGAGTCCCTGGCCCACATCCTGTGCGAACCCTGCCCCGCCTGCGCCGGCAAGGGACAAGTGAAAACCTCGCGCACCATCTGCTACGAAATCCTGCGCGAACTGCTGCGGGAAGCGAAACAGTTCAACCCGCGCGAATTCCGCATCCTGGCGTCGCAGGAAGTGGTTGATTTATTCCTGGAAGAGGAATCGCAGCACCTGGCCATGCTGGGCGACTTTATCGGCAAGAAGATTTCGCTGCAGGTGGAGAACGCTTATCATCAGGAACAGTATGATGTGATACTGATGTAGGCCAGGCAGCATGCATATGCAAAAAATCGTTACCTTATGCCTGTTGCTGCTGTGCGCATCAACCACCGTTGCCGCTACACAGACAGTGCTGCCCGTCACGCTCGCCAAGGGCATTCCCATGGTGCAGCTGCGCCTGGACGGCAAGACGGTGCCCTTTGTGCTCGATACGGGTGCGGGCACCAGCCTGCATCTGACACCGGAGGTTGCAATCGCTGACGGGACTGGCCTATACGGGGAAACAGCAGAAAAGCATCGACCTGGCCGGTAAAATCCAGTTATCGGATGAATTTCTCATCCCCGCACTGGATGTCAACGGCTTGCCATTCGCCGCCCTGCAAGGCGTCATCCTGACGCCGTGGGGCTTGTCGCTGGGAACGCAAAAGGGTTTGCCGGCCAATATGTCGGTGCTGGGATTGCGTTTTTTCGAGGGCAAGCAAGTGGTGTTCGACTTGCCCGCAGGAACGCTGCAAATCAGCGCAGGCGATGCTGGTCCGCCACCGGCCGGCTGGATGGCAGTGCCCTATGAACGGATGGACGAAGGACTGCTGCTGCACCTTGCCGATGGCAAGAAAACCTATCGCCTGGTGCTCGACACGGCCGCCTCCATCTCCATTATCAGGAGCTCGGCTGCCGTAGCGTTTTCACAGGTTGCACAATGCGCTTTCGATCTGGGGCCCGACCTGCCCTGCCGCAGCATCACCTTGGCGCTGCCGGGTGGCAAAAGTGTCTCGCCCTTGCTGATGCCATTGCCAGATGAGTTCCAGGCCGATGGCATACTGGGCACGGACTTCTTCATGCAAATGCCCGTGTTATTCGACCTCCAGCATCAACTGTTGTACCTGCGGCCACCCGCTGGCTGACACAGATGCGTGCCAGCGACAGCACTGCCACCTTCTGGCGCGACCCCGTCTTGCCCCACATCGTAACCCGCCGCGCCTGCCACAGCCGCGCCTGCTACAAGGCCCACAGCCACCCCACATTTTCCATCGGCGCCGTCGATGCGGGCGGCAGCGTGTTTACGGGCAGTGGCGATGCGGCAGTCAGGCTGACGCCGGGCAGCCTGGTGCTGGTGCCCGCCGGCTGCGTCCATGCCTGCAATCCCCTGCCCGACATGGCGTGGAGCTACCAGATGCTGCACCTCGATGCGCACTGGCTGCAACAGCATGCGCCGGCGCTCGATGGCGACACGGCGCGAGTATTGCATTGCCCTGATCTCTATGCGCAGTTCTGCGCGATGAATGCGCTGTTGTTTTCAGCAGCAGGCGCAGAAGAAAAAGATTTGGCGCTGCTGGCGTTTCTGGCCGCTTGCACCGGCACCGCTGCCGATGCGCTGCCTTCGGCATATAAACCAGTACCGCGGCAGCTTGAACCCGTGCTTGCTGTGCTGCAGGCGCAGCCCCTGGCCAGCCTGCAGCAACTGGCACAAGCTGCAGGACTGAGCCGTTATCAATTGATCCGCGCCTTTCGTGCCGCCACCGGCATGACGCCGCATGCGTACCAGCTCAATGCCCATATCAACCGCGCGCGCAGCCGCCTGCAGTCAGGGACGGCCTTGGCACAACTGGCCCATGAGCTGGGCTTTGCCGACCAGAGCCATTTCCAGCGCGTGTTCAAGGCGCATGCGGGGATTACGCCGGGACGCTACCGCAGCTAGATAGCCCGCGCAATTTTCTTCAATACACGCCGCCAGCTCATCCGCATACTCGCTTCCTCACTATTGACGGAGTCGCGTTGTCATGCAAGATTTTCTTTTGATCGCCGGCGCCCACTTTCTGGCGCTGCTGTCGCCCGGTCCCGATTTCTTTCTTGTTGCCCGCAGTTCGCTGGCGCATGGCTGGCGCGGCGCCACCGGCGCCTGCATCGGCATTGCGCTGGCCAATGGCGTGTTTATCGTGGCGGCGTTTGGCGGCTTGTCGGTGCTGCGGGCCGGCAGCGTGGCCTTCATGGTGGTGCAGCTGGCGGGATGCGCCTATCTGTTCTATCTGGGCTGGCTATTCCTTCGCAATGCGGGAAAGAGCAGCCTGGAAGCAACGCCCGCCGCCGGCAAGGCGCACTGGCGCGGCGGTGTGATGATGGGCTTTGTGTCGGCCATCCTGAACCCGAAAAATGCGCTGTTCTATGTCAGCCTGGCGGCCGTGCTGGCCAGCCGGCACACGAGCAACGGTGCGATGGTGGGGTATGGCGCGTGGATGGTGTTGGCCGTGCTGGCGTGGGATATGGCGGTGGCGCTGGCGATTGGCAGCGCCGCCCTGCGCCAGCGCTTTGCACGGGCCCTGCCGCTACTGGAGCGGCTGTCGGGCGTGATGCTGATCGGGCTGGCGGTGATATTACTGGTTCAAGCTGGCAGCGGATCGAGGTAAAACACGGCATACACTTTCAACGGCGACGTCTCGGTGGCTTTTTCGGAACGTACCACCGAGCAGTCGTCGGCGGCCAGGCTGCGCCAGTTCTGGATGCCGGCCTTGGCGAACATGGCATGGGCCGGGGCGTTGGCGGCCAGGTCCAGCACCAGGCAGGCGTTGCGCGGGCCGGCGCCGTAGTTGACGGCGCGGATCTCGATGCCGAAGGTGGTCATCCACGGTTCCCACAGGCCTTTTTCCTTGCCGGCCGCAATGCGGTCCAGCATCTCGCCAAAGGTCAAACCTTTCTTGACGGTCTCGCGCAGGGCCTGCAGCGACGGCGCCAGGCGCGGGTCGGGCTGCTTGTTGCCGGCGCGGATTTCGGCGATCGCCTTCAGTTCCTTGATGATGGCCGCGTCGCGCTCGGTGTAGTCGCGCATGCGCGCATAGAATTCGGCGTCCAGAAAGGGATTGACGGTCAGCTTGGCAACGCCCTCTTCGCGGCGTTTCGGGGAAGGCGTGTTGGTTTTGGTCATGGCGATGAGGGCTAGGAAAACAGGGAGGGCCGCCAGTGTACCACCTTGCGGCCTCCGGGACTGCATCAAGAGCGGGGCGGCGCCGTCGATTCGCGCACCACCAGTTCCGGTTTCAGGCGCACGTCGACCACCGAGGAATCGGGCGCGTCGATGGTTTGCAGGATCAAGCGCGCCGCTTCGGCGCCGATGCCGTGGTGGCGGATGCGGATGGTGGTCAGGGGTGGGCGGATCATGTCCATATACGGCATGTCGTTGTGGCCGACCACGGAAATGTCTTCCGGGCAGTTCAGGCCCAGCTCGCGGATGGCGTCGTAGCAGCCGATGGCGACCAGGTCGCTGCCGGTGACGACGGCCGTGGTCTGCGGCGACTGGCGCAGCAGTTCCAGCAAGGCCGCCTTGCCGCATTCGCGCGAATAGCCGCTGCTTTCAAACACGAACGCTTGCGAAGCGTCCAGTTCGCTGGCTTCGATGGCGGCCAGGAAACCCGTGCGGCGCACATGGCCGGTGGACAGGTTTTCCGGGCCGGCGATATGGGCGATATGGCGGTGGCCCAGCGCCAGCAGGTGGCCGACGGCCAGGCGCATGCCGACCACATCGTCGCTGACCACGCAGGAAGCCACGCCATTTTCGTCGCTGCGGTTGACGGTGACCACCGGCACGTTCTGGGCCATGCACATCTTGATGACGGGGTCGTCGCGCCGCGCGGTGGCCAAAATCAGGCCGTCGACCTGCTGGCCCAGCAGGCGATTGATGACGAACAATTGTTCCTCTTCGTCGGCGCCGACATTGGCGACGATGGACAGGTAGCCGTGCTTGCGCAAGCCTTCCTCAATGCCCAGCAGAATCGGTGGAAACACGGCGTTGGTAATGTCGGGCAAGACCACGCCGATCACGCGCGACTTGCGCGTGACCAGGGTCGAGGCGGCGCGGTTCGGGCGATAGCCGAGCCGGGCGGCTTCGGCCAGCACGCGCTTGGCGACTTCGGCGCTGACCTTTTGCCGCGTTTCCGGGTTCATCACGCGCGACACGGTGGAAAAGTGCACGCCGGTGGCCCGCGCAACGTCGCTTAAGGTGGGGTTCTTGTTTGTCATGGGTTTTCCGGATGCAATAGCGTGATTTTATCGCACAAACGGCGTGTGCCGTCAAAAACCGAGCAAACGCTTGCATTGACGCTTGCCCCTGGTTCAAAGCGCTTTTCATGGGATTGTCACAAATAGAGCCTTGACAGCGTGCAAACGCTTGCATAACATGGTCCGGACTTACCACTCGGGCGATCGCGCCCCACCAAGAATTCTTATGTCTACTGCCCAAAGCAAGCACGCCGAGCAAACCGGCGAAGCCTTCAACCTGAAAGAAGCCGCCCTCGCCTATCACGCCGAGCCCCGCGCCGGCAAGATTTCCGTCACCCCGACCAAACCGCTGGGCGATGCCCGCGCCCTGACCCTGGCGTATTCGCCGGGCGTGGCGTTTGCGTGCGAAGCGATCGTGGAAGATCCGCGTTCGGCCGGCATCTACACCTCGCGCAGCAACCTGGTGGCAGTGATCACCAACGGCACCGCCGTGCTGGGCCTGGGCGATATCGGCCCGCTGGCCAGCAAACCGGTAATGGAAGGCAAGGCCTGCCTGTTCAAGCAGTTCGCCGACGTCGACGTGTTCGACATCGAACTGGCCGAGAACGATCCGGACCTGTTCATCGACACCGTGGTGCGCATGGAGCCGACCTTCGGCGGCATCAACCTGGAAGACATCAAGGCGCCGGACTGCTTTTATATCGAGCAGCAATTGCGCAAGCGCATGAAAATTCCCGTCTTCCATGACGACCAGCACGGAACCGCCATCATCGTCGCGGCCGGCATCCTGAACGGCCTGGAACTGGTCGGCAAGGACATCGGCAATGTGAAAGTGGCTGTCTCGGGCGCCGGCGCGGCCTCGATCGCCTGCCTGGACCTGCTGGTCTCGCTGGGCCTGAACAAGTCCCTGCTGAAAGTATGCGACAGCCAGGGCGTGATCTACCCGGGCCGTGACGCCAGCATGGAAGAGAACAAGGCGCGCTACGCGAATGACACCAGCGACCGCGACCTGGCCGACGCCATGGTCGGCGCCGACATCTTTATCGGCGTGTCGAAAGGCGGCGTGGTCAGCGCGCAGATGGTCGAATCGATGGCCGCCAAGCCGCTGATCTTCGCCCTGGCCAATCCGCATCCGGAAATCGCGCCGGAAAAAGTGCACGCCGTGCGCGACGACGCCATCGTCGCCACCGGCCGCTCGGATTACCCGAACCAGATCAACAACGTGCTGTGCTTCCCGTACATCTTCCGTGGCGCGCTCGACGTGGGCGCCACCACCATCAATGAAGAGATGAAGCTGGCCTGCGTGCGCGCGATCGCCGCACTGGCCAAGGAGCCGCTGCCGGGCCACGAAACCAGCGCCCTGACGCCATTGCAGCTGATCCCGTCGCCATTCGACGAACGCCTGCGCAGCTGGGTCGCGCCAGCCGTGTCGCAAGCGGCGATCGACACGGGCGTAGCCACCCGCGCGCCGGCAAAATAAAGTCTCCGGGCTTGGCCGGCCGCAAGCCGGTCATGCCGGCAATGAGGCAAGTTACTATTGCTTACAAAAAAAGAACCATGGTGCAAACCATGGTTTTTTGCGTTCTCCCCTATGAAAACCATCAAGCCGTAGCGCTTTGACAAGCCTGGAACGCTCTTTCAACGCAGGGCTTTCGTCTACAATGGCGCCTGCCTCGATGTTGTTACAGTAACCATTTTTACCGGAATTTCCAGGGACCTGCAATGCTGCGTTTAACTTCTGTCTGCGTTTTTCTTTTTTCAGCCTTGTCCCTGTCGGTCGGCAGCGGCTACTCGCTCGGCGCCGTGGTGTTGTTACTGAGCAGCACCTGCCTGCTGTGGCAGCGTCCGCGCCTGGGGCTGCAGCGCCAGGACTGGCTGTTGATCGCGGCGCTGCTGGCGTATTGCCTGGTCTTTGTCGCCAGCATGCTGTACCACGGCGATCCGGGGCGCGAATTCGACATGCCGCTGCGCGCCCTGCTGGTGGTGCCGGTGCTGCTGCTGCTGCTGGCGTATCCGCCGCGGCCCGCAGCCTGGTGGAGCGGCGTGGCCGTCGGCGCCATCGCCGGCGCCGCGCTGGCGCTGTGGCAATTCACGATGCAGGACATGGAACGCCCGCAGGGCTCGACCAGCAATGCCATCCATTACGGCAATGTCAGCATGCTGCTGGGCATGTTGTCGCTGGCCGGCCTGGAATGGGCCAGGGCGCGGCGCCGTGCCCTGGCCTGGAGCGCCTTGCTGCTGGCCGGTTGCCTGGCTGGCGTATTCGGCTCCATCCTCAGCGGCAGCCGCGGTGGCTGGGTGGCCTTGCCTGTTTGCGTGCTGATCATCTCCATCCAGAACGCCCGCGTCCATGGCTTGCGCTACCTGGCCATCACGCTGTCCACCATGGCCGTGTTGCTGACGGTGGGCTATTATCTGCCCCATTCGCCGATCGAGGAGCGCGCCTCCATTGCCATGACGCAAGTGGAAAAATTCAACGATGCCAGCAATGCCGGCACGTCGATCGGACAACGCTTCGTGATGTGGCGCACGGCGTGGCACTTGTCATCCGAAAACCCGGTGCTGGGCATGGGACGCAACGGTTACATGGCAGAAAAACAGGCGATGGTCGCCCAAGGCAAGCTCAACGCAGCCTCCCTGAGCATCACCAATGCGCACAATGACTATCTCGACGTGCTGGTCAAGCGCGGCACGCTGGGCCTGCTGGCCCTGTTCGGCCTGCTCCTGTTACCCTTCTGCCTGTTTGCGCGCGCCCTGCGCCACGGCGCGGCCAGCGGCCACCCGTTTGCGCTGGGCGGCGTGGTGCTGTGCACCTGCTACAGCATCTTCGGCCTGACCACCAGTTCGCTCACCTTGAATATCGGCATCATCATGCTGGTGTTCCCGATGGCCATGCTGTGGGCGCTGCTGCGCCATGCCCAGCGCGGCACATGATTAATAGAGCTCATCGGTGATCCCCCATTGAGTGTGTGCACTGAGTCGTGGTATTGTCCCATCGACAAATAATGAAACCGCCAGTCACCGCCATCGCAGGACGCCGGCGGCCTGGCTTGCCCGACTCACTCCACCACACCGCATTGCACCATGACCCCTCTGATCCCCGCCGCACTGCTCGCCCAGTCGGACAAGATCCTCTTTGTCGCCCATTTGGCGCTGGGAGACTACACCTATATGCAAAACGGCTTTCGCGCCTTTGCCGCCGCCTATCCGCACCTGAAGATCCACCTGTGGATCGATGAAGTGCGGCGCACCGACGACGCGGCGCAATGGGAAAGCCTGCGCACCTATTCGCTGTATGACTGGGTCGAGCAATCGGGGCTGTTCGCCAAGGTGTACCGCAAGACCTACAGCCCGGCCCTGTACCAGGAAAGCGTGCGCGAGGCGCAGGCCGAGCATTATCCGGTGGTGGTGTCGCTGGCGCATATCCGCCCGCAGCGCTATGCCCACCTGGCGCGCGCCATCAGCCCGGACGGCCTGGTGATCGGCATGCGCAAGCGCGTGACCATCCTGCGCCCGATGCACTATTTTGCCTACCGCAAGCTCGACGCCCTGCTGACGCCGTATGCGGGCCAGGATGCGGGCGAACACCATATCAGTGCCGTCTATGCCGACTGGTTCCGCCAGCTGACGGCACTGGAGATTCCCGTCGCCGAACGCTACCCCTATGTGCACCTGCCCGAAGAGGCACTGCAGCAGGCCCGGCAGCAACTGGCCAACTGGGGCTTTGACCAGCGCCAGGGGCCGCTGGTGCTGCTCAATCCGTTTGCCAAGTCGCACAAGCGCGGCTGGCCCCTGGAGCGCATCAGCGCGCTGATCCAGCGCATGCAGCAGCAGCCCAAATGGGCCGGCGCCTGCTTCCTGATCAACGCCATGCCGCACGACCTGGCCAAGGTGAACGCCGCCGTGGCGGCAGCCGGTCTGGCGCGCACGCAGGCCTTCAGCGCGGTCGACAACTTCTTCCAGCTGCCGGCCATGCTGGCGCAGTGCGACCTGATCATTTCAGTGGAAACGTCGATCATGCACCTGGCCAATGCCGTGCACGTGCCGGTGGTGGCGCTGATGCGCAAGAAGAACCCGGAATGGGCGCCGTTCGACAGCGCCAACAGCACCGTGCTGACGGTGGCCAGGCGCAACGACTGGGTCGATGCGATTACGGTCGAACAGGTGCTGCAAGCCATCAAATAATACGTGGGGGCTAGTCGGTCCCCAGCATGCTGATGCGCACCAGGTCGGCCACATTGTCGACCCCCAGCTTGTCCATCACGCGCGCCTTGTGCACTTCCACGGTGCGCACGGAAATGCCCAGCACGGGCGCGATGTCGCGGTTGTGGCGGCCCGTCACCACCAGCTGCATCACTTCCCTTTCACGCGGCGTCAGGCTGCGCAGCAAGTCCAGCCCTTCCTGCTGGCGCCGCAACTGGCCGCGCGTGGCCGCCTCGCGCGAAAACGCTTCGGCGATGGCCGCCAGCAGCTTGTCGTGGTCGAACGGTTTTTCCAGGAAGTCGCTGGCCTGGGCCTTGAAGGCCTGGCGCGCCAGGGTCACGTCGCCATGGCCGGTGACGATAATCACGGGAAGCAGGCAACCGAGTTCCAGCAGCCGGCGCTGCAGCGACAGGCCATCCATGCCTGACATGCGGATATCGATCAGCACGCAGCCGGCCCACTCGCGCTGCCAGCCCAGCAAGAAATCCTCGGCGCAGGAAAACAGGGCGGTGCGGTAGCCGCGCACGCCCAGCAGCAAGCCGAGCGCATCGCGCACGGCGGGGTCGTCATCAACGATAAATACGGTCAAATCACTGCTCATGCGGGCTCTCCGGGCGATGCCGCGGTGGCACGCGCCAGCGGCAGGATAAAGCGAAAAATGCCGTGGCTGCCGACTTCGGCCCACAACTGGCCGCCATGCGCCTCGACGATGCTGCGGCTGAGCACCAGCCCCAGTCCCAGGCCGCTGGCCTTGCTCGATACAAACGGCTCGAACAAGCGCGCCGCCAGGCTGCTGGAAATGCCGGGGCCGCTGTCTTCCACCGACAGGCGCAGCCGGCCGCCGTCGAGCCGCTCGGCACTGAGGGTGATGCGGCGCCGGCTGCGCGGCTGGCCCAGCACTGCGTCCTGGGCGTTGGCCAGCAGGTTGCGCAGCACCAGCTCCAGCTGCAGCCGGTCGGCGTTGATGGCCAGCGGCTGCGGTGGCGCCAGCACCAGCTCGATGCCGTGCTCATGGAACTGCGGCGTGAACTGGCGCGCGATGCCGGCGATCAGGGCGCTCGCCTCGACCACTTCGAGCTGCATCGCGCCGGTGCGGAAGAAATCGCGCAGGCGGCGCACCACCTCGGCCGCCCGCCCCGATTCGACGATCATGTGGCCGATGGCGTTTTGCAACAACGGTCCGCTCTCGCCCCGCTCCAGCAGGTATTCGCAGGCCTTGCCGTAGGTCGACAGGGCCGTCAGCGGCTGGTTCAGCTCATGCGCGAGGGCGGCCGCCATTTCGCCGGCGGCGGCCAGGCGCATGGTGTGCTTGAGTTCATGCGAAACCTGGCGCACCTCGTCGACCACGATGCCGATGAAAAAGCCCACCAGCGCCAGCATGGCGTCGAGCAGCTGCAACTCGTAAAACTGGATATGCACCGCATGCGACCATTTCACCAGGGTAATGATGCACAGCTGCAGGGCGAATACGGCCAGCACGGCGCCATACAGGCCCTGGCGCGAAGCGGCCCAGATCACCGGCAGAAACAGGAAATAGAAATGCTTGTATTCGCAGCGCAAAATGGAGCCGAACACGCTCCACAGCACGAAGCCGCCCAGCGCCAGGTAGGCCAGGGTTTCCCAGCGCCAGATGGCATTGCGCAGGCGTTCACGGCCGCGCTCGCTGACCAGCACCCAGATCAGCGGCATCGACACCAGCATGCCCACCGTGTCGCCGACGCCGAAGCGCAGCAGCGCGGTGGCCCACTCGCCGGACGGGATACGCCCCGTCAGCGACAGCAGCGACATGTAACCGACGGCATTGAACAAGGTGCCGGCCATCACGATGCCGGCCCAGGCCAGCAAACGGCGCCGGTTGTCGAACATATTGCTGCTGCTGAAACGGCGGCGCAGGGCTTCGCCGATCATGCCGTAGCCCAGTACCAGCCAGGCCGAACAGAGCAAGGTCAATGGCAGGCCGGCCGGCAGGCCGCGCACCAGCACTTCGGCGCTGAGCAGGGCGACGAACCAGGGCAATGCGGCCTTGCGGCCATGGATCAGCCAGAATACCAGGCCCAGCGCGGGATCGGGATTCCAGGGCGTGATGTTCAGGCCATACATCGGATCGATGTAAGTGGCCCAGTCAAACAGCAGGTACAGGCCGACAAAGGCGGGGTACTGCAGATGGCGGGACAGGGATGGGCGCATAACGGTGTTTTTTTAACGTTCCGCATTATGCATCGCGGCTGCGCGCAGCGCCATCACATGTTGCATTTCAAGCACAGATAATAATACTTATGCAATCCGTGGCGCAGGCATGCGCGCCAGCGGCAAGCGCACTTCCACCAGCAGCCCTTGGCCACCATCGGCCTGGTGCAGCGCAATGCCGCCGCCATGCTGCGCCACCACCGCGGCGACGATGGACAGGCCCAGGCCGCTACCGGGCTGGTCTTGTTGGGGCGCGCGGAAAAAACGGTCGAACACGCGCGCATGCAGGGCGGCCGGAATGCCGGGCCCCTGGTCGGCCACGTGCAGTACGGCGTGATCGCCCTGCGCATGCAGCGCCACCGTCACGCTGCCGCCGCGCGGACTGTACTTGACGGCGTTTTCCACCAGGTTGTCGATCAGCGACACCAGGCTCTCCCGCTGGCCCGGTACGCAGAGGGGCACGGCGGCCTGCAATTCCAGCTCGATGCCGCCTGCCTGCGCCAGGCAGGACAGGGCCGCCAGCCGGTCCTGCAGCAACACGTCGAGCGCCTGCGGCGCGGCCTGCTCACCGGCTTCGGCCTGCACCTCGCTGCGCGTGAGCTGCAGCAACTGCCCCACCAGCCGCGCCGCGCGGTTATTGCTGTTCAAGATACCGTCGAGCAATTCCTGCTGGCGCGGATCGCGTGCCTGGCCCTGCAAGGCCTCCACATTGATGCGCATCGCCGCCAGCGGCGTGCGCAGCTCGTGCGTGGCGTCGGCGATGAAACTGCGTTCGCGCGCGGCGCTGGCGTCGACCCGCTGCAGCAAGGCATTGATGCTGTCGACCAGCGCCGCCAGCTCGCCATGCGGCGGCTTGAAGGCCAGCGGACGCAGGTCGCGCGGGCCGCGGGCCGACACTTCCTGCGCCACCTTGCGCCAAGGCCGCAGGGCCAGGCGGATCGACAGCCAGGCCGGCAGCAGCAGGAATGGCAGGCTGATCAGCAAGGGCAGCAGATAATAGCCGCGTGAATTGATGGTGATGAAAAACTGCCACGGTCCGCCCGCTTCCAGTATGGTCACCCGCGTGGCGCCCTCGGCCAGCGTGCGCGTGTGCCAGGGCTGGCCCTTGATCCGCACCACTTCGGTCTCGACCGGGCCGGCGCTGCGGATGCCGTCCGGCGCGCCGGGCGAGCGGTAGATCAGCTGGCCATCGCGCCACACCAGCGTCAGCGGCGCCAGTTCCGGCAGTTCGCCATCGACGAATTCTTCGCGCAGCGCCTCATCGATCGCGAGCAGGCTGTCGTGCTGGCGCTGCGGCTGGTCGGCCAGGTTGTCGGCCACGCTGATCACGGCGCGCAGCGCGCCACGGCTGATGCTGCTGTCTTCATCGGAGCCTTCGACCAGCACAAAAGCCACCGCCATGCTCCACAGCACGGTCAGCATCAGCATCTGCGCCATCAGCAGGCGGCGCACCAGCGTCGGCCGGCGCAACATGGCCCAGCCGCGCAGCAGCAGGCCCCTCATGCCGTGTCGCCCTGCTGGTCGATCACATAGCCGACCCCGCGCACGGTGCGGATATAGCCCTCGCCTATCTTGCGGCGCAAGTTCCCCATATGCACGTCGAGCGTATTGCTGGCATTGGCCAGGCCGCCCGGCAAGATATGTTCTTCCAGCACGCGGCGTGTGATGACGCGGTTGGCGCGCATCAGCAGGGTTTTCAGCAAGGCATATTCGCTGGCCGTCAGTTCCACCGCACGCCCGTGCACGCTGACCCGGCGCGTCGGCACCTGCAGCAGCAGGCCGCGCAGCTCGATGGTATCGCCGTCAAAACCGTAGCTGCGGCGCGCCAGCGCGCGCACGCGCGACAGCAGTTCGGCCAGCACGAACGGTTTCACCAGGTAATCGTCGGCGCCGCCATCGAGGCCGCGCAGGCGCTGCTCCAGGGTATCGCGGGCGCTGAGGATCAGCACCGGCAAGCGCGCCGCACGCAGCCGCGCCAGCAAGTCCAGGCCGTCGCCATCGGGCAGGCCCAGGTCGAGCAGCACCAGCTCGCATCTGTCGTGTTCGATGCTGCGAGCCGCGTCGTCCAGGGTGCGCACCCACACCACCTGCATGCCCTGGTCGCGCAAGGCAATCCGCACGCCGTTGCCCAGGTCCATGTCGTCTTCGATCAACAATATTTTCATGAACGGTATTAAACCATTGCAAGCTGAAGAACAGGTAAAGAACGGTTCTTCATGCAATCTTCATGCATTCCTCAGGCAAGGTTCAGCTTTACTTCAAGGCAACGTTTCATAATGCGCACTGTCAATCGAGCCATACGGGACTCGGTTCTCCATCTGAAGGAAACCACCATGCAATCATCCACCCTGCTGACCCTGGCCGGCCTGCTGTGCCTGCCCCTGTCCGCGCTGGCGGCCGGCGACAGTGCCGGCGACACCAGCGGCAACGTCCTGACCGTCGGCGCCGGCGTGGCCGCCGGCAGCCCCTATGCGGGCGACGACCGGACCAAGGTCATGCCCCTCATCGTGCTCGACTACAGCATGGCCAACGGCTTTTTTGCCAGCACCATGCGCGGCCTCGGCTATGGCGGCCAGGCCGGCGCCTTCAGCTACAGCGCCGCGCTCGGTTACCGCGGCGAACGGGCCGACCACCAGCGCAAGGGCTTGCGCGGCCTGGCCGGCAGCGACTACCTGAAAGGCATGGGCAAGGTCGAAGGCAATGCCAGCGCCTTGCTGAGCCTGGGCTACTCGCCCCTGCCCGGCCTGCAGCTGAGCGTGGCTGGCGATATTCCGCTCAACCACCGCGAGAACGGCGCCACGGTGCAGCTGGGCGCCAGCGGCCAGGTGTACAGCCGCAAGGACGGCCGTGGCGTGCCGCAAGACACGGTCAGCCTGGGCCTGCAAACGAGCTGGGGCGAAAAGAAATATCTGCAAACCATGTATGGCGTGACGGCGGCGCAGGCGGCCAGGACGGCATTTCGCCAGTACACGCCGAAGGGCGGTTTTCATGAAGCGCAGGCCAGCGTCAGCTGGGAACACCGCATCGATGCAAGCTGGGGCGTCAACACCGTGCTGGGCGTGGAACGGCGTCTCGGCGACGCAGCGAAGAGTCCCATCGTGCAGCGCAAGACTGCGCCGATGGGCGCCGTGTATGTCACTTACCGGTATTAAAAATCCCCTGTCATAAGGGAAGCCCGTACGCCATTTCGCCAATTTACAGGGGCAAAGACGCTGGCTAAGATGGGGCCGTTTTCCTGACAACGGCACCCATCCATGCAAGCTGCACACCCTGTTCCGCCACGCCATGCGCATGCCACCGAGCATGCGGCAAGTGCGGCCGGCAGCGGCCAGGCAACGCTGCAATTGCTGCTGCCGGTCAAGCGCGTCGGCGACATCGTCTACGGCGCGCGCTACGCCAGGCGCTTGCGCGAGTGGGGCATCCATGTCCATGTCAGCCTGCTGCATGTGACGCCACCGCTGGCGCAACATGCCGACGGCACCGCCATCCATGGCCAGGACGACAATGACGCCGCCGCGCAACTGATGCGTGAAGCCGGCCTGTACCTGAGCCGCTCGCATCTTTCCTTCAGCACCCATATTTTCTCGGGCGAACGCCTGTTCACCATCCTCGATACCGCCGAGCTGCTCGGCTGCCATGAAATCGTTTTGCCGGTTCTGAAAAACAGCTCCTGGCAGCGCCACTTTGCCGACACCCTGGCGCACAGGCTGGCGCGCGCCACGCGCAGCGCCACGGTACTGCTGGCCGACGCCGACGGCTTCGGCGGCCCGCCCTCGACTTGACGTTCCCGCCTTCCCCTCGTTTTCTTACCCAAGGACTGTCCATGACACAAGCCATTACCCTGCATGCCGGCCTGACCAATATGCCGCCCGGCTTCGCGCGCCTGCGCGAACTGCTCAAGCTGCAATTGCGGGCCCGTTTGCAACAGCGCGAGACACGCATCTGGCTGCAGCTGCTCAACTCCCATCCCGTGTTCCAGGACTTGCTGCGGGCCTATCCACGCATGATGCACAAGGTCTACCGTCATTACCTGAGCAAAACCCTGTCCTGCAGCCAGCGCGTGGCCTTGCTGGTCGATCACTACCGCTTTATCCTGCAACAAGGCTGGGGCAAGCTGATGGTGGACGCGGCGCACCAGCCGGTGCTGCTCGGTTCGGTCGCAGGCAAGTCCGGCGAGCTGTACCACCTGCAGTTGACATCGCTGTCGTGCATGGACCGCGAAGGCGAAATGGTGCTGCAACTGATGCACGGCGGCGAGATGCTGTATGCGGTGGTGTTTACCTTTTTCGGCTGCCGCACGCGCGCACCGATGGAGCTGGGCGTGCGCATCGGCTGTCTCCAGGGACCCAGGGGCGAGGAAAGCTTGCGCCGCGTGCGCGAAGCAACGCGCGACCTGCACGGCATGCGTCCCAAGTTCCTGATGATGCGCCTGGCGCGCCAGCTGGCCTGGGAACATGGCTGCCGCACCATGATTTTGGTCGGCAATGACAATCGCACGGTGCACCATTCGGCGAAAAAACATGGCCGCCTGATGGCCGACTACGACAGTGTCTGGCAAGAACTGGGCGCCCAGGCGCGACGCGATGGCGATTTTGAACTGCCGTGTGAAAACATGCCGCCGCTGATGCTCGATGAGATCGCCTCGAAAAAACGCTCGGAAGCACGCAAACGCCATGAACTGACCCTGACCATGATCGCGACCTTGCGTAGCGGCCTCGACAACCATAGTGTCGCGGTTTCCCTGTGCGGCATCGCCCCTGCCGCCAACGATTCCCAGCATCAACTCGCGCCCGCCGCCGTCGCCTGACCCCTGCCCCAGCAAGCCCGGCGCCCCGCCCCCGCGCCCAGCCACGCCTCCCCAGCCTCTACCACCGTTTTTCCCACAGCACGCAGACAAAAAGCATGCTCCCCGCATTCCTGTTACGCTAGCACGATCGGTTGGCACGCCAGGTGCGCCGTTTCCCCTAACGCTTACAAGGAGGCAAGTCATGCGCGTCGATATCTACCGTCGAGCCGAACACGATGGCATTTTTTCCTATCTCGCCGTGCCAGAAGGAAAGATCATTCCCGAAGAAGTCACGAGCACCGACTGGCAACTGGAAACCCAGGCCAGCGAAGTGGCCGACGATGCCCAGGCCTTGCCCGACTACCATATCGAACATCCGCTGCAGCAGATCGCGGCAAAAGGCTATGCGATCACCAGCCTCAAGGATATGTAAGGTTTCACTGTAAAAAAAAGCCGGACCTTCACGGTCCGGCTTTTTTTTCTTCCAAGGCTAGACGCCTCAGTATTCCACTTCCACTTCCTGCGCGCCCAGCTGCTGCACCAGCGCCGTCTGCAACTCATCCGATGGCGCGACCTTCCACTCATCGCCGAACTGCAACACGCAACTGACGCCTTGCGGGCTGACCTTGGCCGCGATCGGCAAGCCATCCTGGGCGCGGTACGGCATCAAGACGTCGCTGATGCGCTTCATGTCGAGCGTGGTCGGCAGGGTCAAGCCCAGCTGGCGGCCATACTGCACGCGCGCCGAGATAATATCGAAAGCGCTCTCGGCCATGATGCGCAAGCCACCCGAAAAACGGTCTTCCGAGACCTTGCCCACCACCGCCAGGAATTCGTCTTCCTTGAAGATCTTCTTGTTCTGCTCGAACAATTCGCTGTACACCGTCACTTCCACCGTGCCGCTCTTGTCGTCCAGGGTGACGATGACGATCTTGCCGCGCTGCGTCATCTGCGTGCGCAGGCCGGTGATCACGCCGGCCATCATGCGCGGCTCGCGCGACGGCGACAGGTCCGACAGCTTGGTGCGGGCAAAGCGGCGCGCTTCGGGCGCATACGAATCGAACAGATGGCCGGACAGATAAAAGCCCAGGGCAATCTTTTCTTCAGTCAGGCGCTGCTTGTCGGTCCACGGCTGCGCCTTGACGTACTCGGGCGGCGCCACCATGTCGCTGTCGTCGCCGCCGAACAGGCTGACCTGGTTGGCCGCCTTGGCGGCCTGGTCGGCGCATTCCATGGCGAACGCGACCGAGGCCAGCAAGATCGCGCGGTCGACCTTCAGGCAGTCGAAGGCGCCGCTGCGGATCAGGGATTCGATGGTGCGGCGGTTGATCTGCTTCTTGTCGACCCGCTTGCAGAAATCGAACAGGCTGACAAACGGCCCGCCCGCCGTGCGCGCGGCAATGATGGCCTCGATCGCGTTCTGTCCCGAGCCCTTGACGGCGCCAAGGCCGTAGCGGATCTGCGTGACTTTCTTGCCACTCACCGAAGGCGCTTCGCCGCTCGGCGTGAAGCGGTAATCGGATTCGTTGATGTCCGGCGGCAACAAGGTCAGCTTGCAGATGTCCAGCGAGTCTTCCACCAGGATCTTGATCTTGTCGGTGTCGTCCATCGCCAGCGACAAGTTGGCGGCCATGAAGGCGGCCGTGTGGTGCTGCTTCAGGTAGGCCGTGTGGTAGGACAGCAGGGCGTAGGCGGCGGCGTGCGATTTATTGAAACCGTAGCCGGCGAACTTTTCCATCAAGTCGAAGATCTCGTCGGCTTTTTCAGCCGTCAGGCCGTCTTTCGCCGCACCGGCGCGGAAGATCTCGCGGTGCTCGGCCATCTCTTCGGCCTTCTTTTTACCCATCGCGCGGCGCAGCATGTCGGCGCCGCCCAGCGAATAGCCGCCGACGATCTGTGCCATCTGCATCACCTGCTCCTGGTACACCATGATGCCGTAGGTTTCGGACAGAATCGATTCGGTGCGCGGATCGGGGTAGTCAAAGCGCTCGCCGTGCTTGCGCTTGCAAAAATCGGGAATCAGATCCATCGGGCCCGGACGGTACAAGGCCACCAGCGCGATAATGTCTTCGAAGCGGTCGGGACGCGCGTCTTTCAGCATGCCCTGCATGCCGCGCGACTCCAGCTGGAACACGGCCACGGTCTTGGCCTTGGTCAACAGGTCATACGAGGGCTTGTCGTTCAGCGGCAAGGTCGCCAGATCAAAATTGGCCTGGGCCGGGTCGAGCTGCTTGATGTAGCGCACCGCGCGGTCGAGAATGGTCAGCGTGGTCAGGCCCAAAAAGTCGAACTTCACCAGGCCGACGGCCTCCACGTCGTCCTTGTCGTACTGCGAGACCACGCCCGAATCGCCGCCCTGCGTGTACAGCGGGCAGAAGTCGGTCAGCTTGCCCGGCGCGATCAAGACGCCCCCCGCGTGCATGCCGATATTGCGGGTAATGCCCTCGACCTGCTGCGCCAGGTCCAGCAGCTGCCTGACCTCTTCCTCGTTTTCCTGGCGCTCCTTGAGCAGCGGTTCCTCTTCGATGGCGTCGGCGATGCTGACCGGTTTGCCCGGCTTGAACGGGATCAGCTTGGAGATGCCGTCGCAGAAGTTATAGCCGAAGTCCATCACGCGGCCGACGTCGCGGATCGCGCCCTTGGCCGCCATGGTACCGAAGGTGGCGATCTGCGAGACCGCCTCCTTGCCGTACAGATCCTTGACGTGCTGGATGACGCGGTCGCGCCCTTCCTGGCAAAAGTCGATATCGAAGTCGGGCATCGAGACGCGTTCGGGATTCAAGAAGCGCTCGAACAGCAGGTTGTATTGCAGCGGATCGAGGTCGGTAATCAGCAACGAATACGCGACCAGCGAACCCGCGCCCGAGCCCCGGCCCGGCCCGACCGGCACGCCGTTTTCCTTGGCCCACTGGATAAACTCGGCCACGATCAAAAAGTAGCCGGGGAACTTCATGTTGCAAATCGTATCGGTTTCGAATTTCAGCCGTGCCTCGTAGCGTGGCCGCTCCTTCTCGCGCCGCTCTTCATTCGGGTACAGCTGCAGCAGGCGCTTCTCCAGGCCGGCCTGCGATTCGGCCACCAGGAATTCATCGATCGTCATGCCCGGCGGCGTGGGGAAATTCGGCAACTGCGGCTTGCCCAGGGTCAGGGTCAGGTTGCAGCGCTTGGCGATCTCGACCGAGTTGGCCAGCGCGGCCGGCAGGTCGGCGAACAACTCCTGCATTTCCGCCTGCGACATGAAGCGCTGGCTGTCGTTGAAACGTTTCACGCGCTTGGCGTTGGCCAGCATCTCGCCTTCGGCGATACAGGTGCGCGCTTCGTGGGCGATGAATTCTTCGGGCGAAATGAATTGCACCGGATGGGTGGCCACCACCGGCAAGCCCAGCTTGGACGCCAGCGCCACCGCATGGCGCACCTGCGCTTCCTGGTTGGCCTGGCCGCCGCGCTGGATTTCGATATAAAAATGGCCAGGGAAGATCTCGGCCCAGCGCTGGGCGTTGCGTTCTGCCAACGCCAGGTTGCCGTTTTCAATCGCGATACCAACGTCGCCAAAATGCGCGCCCGACAACACGATCAGGCCATTGGCCGCGCTTTCGCCCGGGTATAAGTCATAAGTATTGCTGGCCAGCGCCTGCAGCCATTCGATGCGCACTTCGGCGCGGCCCTTGTACTGATTCGTCAGCCAGGCGGTCGACAGCAGTTCGCACAGTTGCAGATAGCCCATGCGGTTTTTTGCCAGCAGCAGCAGGCGCGACGGTTTTTCGCGGTTATCGTCGTTGGTAATCCACACATCGACGCCGACCACGGGCTTGATGCCCTTGCCGCGCGCGGCCTTGTAGAACTTCACCATGCCGAACAGGTTCGACAGGTCGGTGACGGCCAGCGCCGCCTGCTTGTCCTTGGCGGCGGCGCCCACCACGTCGTCGATGCGCACCAGGCCGTCGACGATCGAGTACTCCGAGTGCACGCGCAGGTGGACGAATCCCGGGCCTTGCGCGGCGGGCCTGACCGTTGCCGGAGCGCCGGCTTGCTGCATTACCATTTCCATCTTTGTGTACCCATCGTGCAAAATTCAATGGGGTCTATTCTACCGCGTCGCGGCCATCGGCCGGGTATCGTGGCTGGCCCGGCGGGCTTATAATATCGGCTGTTCAGTCCAATCCGATCGCCATCATGCATTCCGATATACACGCCACCCCCGCCATTTCCACCGCCGCCAGCCCTGTGGCGGCCGCGCCTGCCGATTCTTTTGTCAATATTGCAGCGTATAAATTCATCACGCTGGACGATACGGAAGCCATGCGCCCGCTGTACCAGGAGCAATGCCTGGCGCTGGCGCTGAAGGGCACCATCCTGCTCACCCCGGAAGGCATCAATATGTTTTTGTCGGGCACGCGCGCGCATATCGACGCGTTTCTCGCCTGGGTGCGCAGCGACGAACGGCTGGCTGACCTGGAGTGGAAGGAAAGTTTATCCAATGAGCAATCGCACAAGCGCATGCTGGTGAAGCTGAAAAAAGAAATCATCACCATGCGCATGCCCTTGATCAAGCCGGAACTGGGCCGCGCGCCGTCGGTCGACGCGCACACGCTCAAGCGCTGGCTGGACGCCGGCGTCGACGACGCGGGCAAGCCAGTGGTGATGATGGAAACGCGCAACGCCTTCGAAGTCGACGTGGGTACTTTCAACAACACCTTGGATTATCGCATCGACAAGTTTACGGAATTCCCGGCCGTCGCCGCCGCGCACAAGGATGAGCTCGAAGGCAAGACCGTGGTGACCTTCTGCACCGGCGGCATCCGCTGCGAAAAAGCCGCCATCCACATGAAGGAAATCGGCTACGACAGCGTGTACCAGCTCGATGGCGGCATTTTGAAATATTTCGAGGAAGTGGGCGGCGAACATTACACCGGCGACTGCTTCGTGTTCGACTACCGCACCGCCCTCAATCCGAAGCTGGAACCGACCGAAACGGTGCAGTGCTTCGTGTGCCGTGCGGTGGTGACGCCACGCCAGCAGCTGGCGCCCGAGTATGTGTACGAAGTGTCTTGCCCGCATTGCCACGGCAAAGAGTCAGCCTGATGTATCGCTGAAACCGGCAGTGGCGTGGCAGCAACGCCACGACACATTCCCACATTCGATTACCGCAGGCCGACCGCCACTTCACGCAGCGTCAGCGATGGCGTATCCCGGCTGGTCACGATCAGGGTTCCGCGGCTGGCGCCAGGTGGCACAGGGATGGTTTCCGCTATCGCCAGATTATCCTGATTGCATTTGACTAGGCGATAATAAACCGGACCGGCATTCCAGTTGATCTGCGCGATCAGGCTGCCATTCTTGTCGGCACACATCATGCTAGCGCTGTAACGCGCCGCACTGGCCCGCCCGCTATCGAATTCCGCCACCACCAGCGGCGTATTGCCGACCACCAGCTCACCCGTCTTTGTGACCTTGACGGCCGACGGCGGCGCAGCACCGAAATGGGCTTTGAAATCGCCGATGCGCACGGCATCGCGATATGCCAAGGCGTGTTCATGCAGGCGATACATCACGATATCGCCCTTGACGGACAGCGCTTCTCCAAAACGGTCCAGATGCGCACGCAGCATGCTGCGATAGGCATTGCTTTCATCGACAGGCTGCCGAAGGTCCCAGTACACGTAGCCGATCTTGTGTGTTGCAAGGAAAGCCGTCATATCGGCCGGTACACGTATCGCATCGGCTTGCGTCTTGGTGGCAGGGGCATACCAGTTGACATAGGTCGGGCTGGTTTCAAGCGTAGCGCCGAAGGGCCGTCCATCCTCGTACAACACGCCAGCACCGGGAGCATGCCGGTTGACATAAGCATTGAAACGTTGCTCCGGCATCAATTCATCGAGCAGCTCGTCACGCATTTCATGGCTGTAATATTTACTGGCAGGTTTGTCAAAATACCAGCCAATACCTGGAAAGAAAAACATGTTTATTCCAGCAAACACCAGCAGCGTGATGGCGACCGCCTGGCGGCTACGCGTCTGCAGAACGCCGCCGTGGCGGCCATAAAACAGGGCGCCGATCAGCACCGAAGCAAGCGGCAACACAGGAAACAGATAACGCCAATATTGTACGGCCGCAAACATCACCAGGCCAAAACCGAGCATGGGCAGCAAGATGCGCACCGCTCGACGCTGGCGGCCAAATATCAGCAACAGCACCACAGCCAGCGGCAACAACAGCAAATACTGAAACCCTGCCACGAAATTGCGCGACTCATAATGGCGCGAGGTATTGAAATACAGGTCCCAGTAACTTTTCCACGACACGCCGGTGACATACCGGGTATCGAGAAAATTGTAGGGGCCAAAATAAGGCGATTTGAAATAGCCGTTATACAAAGGAAACAGCGGATTGCCAGTGACCTGCCAGGCCACTACGTACGAATGGAAGGCGACCACGCTGGCAACCAGGAAAATGACCGCCATCGCCAGCCATTGCTCGCTGCGCGTCGGAGGCAGCCTCAAGCCGCGTTGCAGGAAGCGTTCCAGCAGCAATGCCACCAGCAGCAGCACGCCCAGCACGGCGCCAGGCAGCTTGGTGGCGGCGCACAGCGCCGCGATCATCAACAGCGCCGCACTGCGGGCACTGACCAGTCCATGCCGGCGATCAAGCACCAGCAGGGTGCCGGCGGTCGCCAGCACGGCCAGCATCAACTCCGTCTGCAAGCCCGTGAGCAAGGCAGCGAGCAACGGTGTGGTGGCAAACAAGATGATCACCAGCAAGCGCTGATTCAGGCGGCGATTGACCAACGCCGTCAACTGCCACATGCAATACAACAGAAAAGCCAGCAGGGCCAGGTTCATGGCCGCGCGCGCGTCCGCCTGGGCCACAAGCGAAATAACAGCATGCATCAGGTCCACGGCAAACGGCGCTACCAGCCAGATCTGCGAACGCACGTCGAAGTCAAAGATGTGCTGCGTGCTCAAGACGGTCCACATGCGCAGGTGGGTCGTGTTGTCGTCATAGTTTAACGTGGGAAAGAACGCAAACCGCGCCACATAGCCGATCACGATAATGGCAAGCACAAGCAAAGGATAAGACATGCCGTCGCATTGTGCTGCGGCTTTGCGCCAGGCGTCCAGCGCGCGTGGCGCATACAGCGACGGCAACTTGAACAGCCAGGCCAACAGGACAGGCACGCCCAGGATCGCCACATACACCTTGACGTAATTGACGGGGAAATGGATAAGCATGCCGAACAGGGCCAGGTAGCTGCCCGCGCCAAGCACGAGCGACTCCACCAGTAACAGGCGCTGCCGCTCTGCCTGGAAGCTCGCATATAACATCAGGCGCCCAAGGCAATACGAAGCCATCGAAAAATAGATGGTTGCCGCCACCTGGCCCAAGCCCACGCCGGCAATCAGATACAGTCCGATGAATCCAGCCAGCACCATGGCTTTCGCGCGCACGCGCGCCAGATGCAAGACATACGCGAGCGCGGTGCAAAAAATAATCCACAAGGCCAGATCCATCATGCCCCTGCCGCCCCAATTGCGGTACTCCGGATGCCAGGCGCCGATACCCATCGGCACGAGCGCGACAGCAAACAACAAACATAAAATTTTTACAAGATCAAACCGGGCGTGCAGAAGGCGTTTGGTGAGAATAGGCATAAATAAGACGCGGTAAAGGACAGAATCGGGTTATCTGCGCGCGCATCGTCACCGTCGGTGCGCGCGCGGCAGGCATAGCAGGGCGTCAAGCCATCAGGGCAGGCCGGCGCGCCATTGTGCAAGACGCGCTTGCACCGTTTGCCATGTGGAGAAGCCTCTTTTTTCATAGTACAGCGGCCCCGCATGCGGCCGCTGCAACACGCGTTCGGCAGCGACCGGCTGCAACGCCTGACGCCCATCGAACAGGTAGTGCAACAGCACGAAAGGCAGCAGGCCGATCCATGTCATGCGCTGCGATGGATAGCGCAGGCACAGGCGCAGAAAACGCAACCGCTGTTGCCATGGAATCGTCGTCGTTTCCACCGCACCGTTCAGCGCCAGCGGTGACAGGACGCGGAAGAACTGCCAAGGGCAGCGATTGCCGTTATATAGCGCAAACTGGCGCAAGACGGGAACCTGGCGGCGCGCGCCGAACACCTGCAAGCCGATGGCGTGCAGCACATCGTGATCGGGGTGTCCACCCTCCCAGGCCAGCAGGTAAACGACTGCAAGATCGTGCCACGCCGCTGTTTCGGCCGACAGCCAGGTAGCGGCCGTGGCAACATGCTCTTGCAGTGCGCCATCGGGAATGGCCAGTACATGTCCGGCAAAGCAGATATCGGCGGGCGCCACGCCCAAACCGTGCAATACGGCCAGTGATTCTGCATTGCGGCGCGCAGGATCAGCGCCTGCCGGTACGCCGCTGGTCAGGTACATGCAGATCACTCTTCGTCCGCGCTGCAGTTCGTCAACTATCCGTTGAAATACACCAAATTCGTCATCCTGATGCGCAAACAGGAACAGCGCGATCGGTGCGGTGCTGGTGTTTAGCTGCGCCGCATTGAATCGATGATCAGTACGCATCAAAATCGAGGAATGAGAAGGAGATATGAGCGGCTTCCAATTGCACTGGCGATGGCGTTAGCGAGCGGAAAATCAGATTCAGCGGCGAAGGGCGCAGGCGTTCAGGAATTTCAGCATAGCGAACATAACCACCAGCGTCGTGCGGCGTAAGGCCCAGGAACAGGCGCAGGGGCGACAGGCTGGCTTGGGAATATCCCTGAAAACCTGCAATCGGGGGCAACTCGGCATAGATCGGCAGCAGCTTGCCGAAGGCCTGCGCATGCAAGGCGATGCCATCATTCCGTTCGCGGCCATGGATGCGGTTGGTCGGGTTGGCACAGCGCCATGCCAGTGATTCGGCACTCCAGACACGTTCGAACTGCGTCTGCCTTGCCGCTGTTTCGCGGTCGACGCCCAGACTGCCAACGCCGATCCTGGCAGTCAGCGGCTGCACCAACTGGAAGCCCAGCTTGCGCACAAAACCCGGTGTGCTGTTGGCGTTGGCCACGCCATACACACTGCCATAGCCGAGTTCGGCACCGGCCCGGTACGTCATCTCGGCCAGCTTGGTAAACATGCCCTTGCCCTGGTAGGCGGGATGGGTGGCCGTATTGAGTGACAACAGGGTTTTTTCCAGTTTGCCATTGACCCGGATTACGGCGGGAATGCAGACATAATGGGCAGCAAGAATGTCGCCGTCATAGGCATCGAACCCGACCACGGTGCCATCGGGATTATCCCCATACAGCCAAGCCAGCGCGGCAGGTGAAAATTTGTCCTGCTTTGAGAAGCAGGCAGTAAACAGCGCTTCATAGCGCAGCAACGATTGGGCATCGACGCTTGCTGGCGAAAAAGAAATCATTTGAATACCCAATACTTGCTTAATAAAAATCCGTTTGCAGCCACCACTGGCAAGGACAGCAATTTCCCGGCCAGGAAATCGCCGGTCAATTGCATCGAGAAATACGACAGCAACAGCGTAAATCCATAGTTGATGGCAACGACCACGCCGAACTTCATCATGGTCGCATGCGAGCTGGCTACCTTGAAGGTGATTTTTGCATGCAATACATAATTGGCGACCAGACCCAGCAAAAAGCCGATCGTGACGGCGCTACCGTAATACATGCCGGCGTAAACCAGTGCCTTAGCCGACAGAATATCGATCAGGGCGCAGAACACGCCCACCATCACAAAGAAAAATAGCTGCTTCCTGATGATCATTTTTTGCTATGCCGGCGCAGCGGGCGGCGTGGTACCGAAGCGATATCTTCGGCCAGGAACGCGAGTAACAGCTGGAAACCCACGATGACAGGCATGGCCGACAGCATGACAGTACCGGCCGGCGTCGAGGTTCCCAGCTGGATCGACAACAGCCAATGATAACCGCCGTACAGGGCACCAAACAGCACCATGCCCAAGCCCAGCGGCAATTCGAGCGAGGCTGGCGACATATTGCGCAAATAGTAATTATAAAAAATCCGCTTGCTGAAATTGCGCGCGTGCTTCGCCAGAAATTCGCCGACGATACTGGAAATTTTCAAACCACTGACTTCGTCGCCATAGTGCGCATCCATGGGTACGTCGACCACCACCGCCCGCAACGTATTCAAGCGGAACAGCATGTCAGTTTCAAAAAAATAACGCTTGCTGATTTTCGGCAGTGGCAGGCGACGGGCAACACGGCAATGTATGGCCGTGTAACCGTTGGTCGGATCGAACAGGTCCCAATAACCGGAGGACAGCTTCGTCATGAACGACAGGACGGCATTGCCGATCAGGCGCACCTTGGGCATAGCACGGATTTCTTCGAGATTATAGAAGCGGTTGCCTTTGGTATAGTCAGCCTCGCCAGCGACAATCGGATCGATGAAGTCGGGAATCAGGGCCGGGTCCATCTGGCCATCGCCGTCGATCTTGACCATAATGTCCATGCCCTCGGCAATACCGGCCTGATAACCGGTCATCACCGCACCACCGACACCGAGATTCTCCGGATTTTGCAACACGACCACCCTCGGATCGTCACAATGCTCGCGCACAAATGCGCCCGACTGCATCGGACAGAAATCGTCCACAACATAAATCCTGCACACTTCCGGTCCGATGCGGCGTATTACATCGAGAATATGATCACGAACTTTGTAACTGGGAATAACGACAGCAATCTGGTTTTTTTGTGTAGTCACTGAATTCACTAACGTTTTATCGCCTCTGTATTATTAAAATTGCGTGAAAATCCGACTCTGCGCGCGTTTCAATCGTCGTAAGAAAAACGACAGCAAGGCAACTTCACGCCATCGTCGCATCGGCGCTATTGTCTGCCAAAGCCCGTAATGCAACGTAACTATTCTGTATCATCTCACTATATTGCGTATTTTGAAAGCCCCACAAAGTGGAATGCACCTCTTCGCGATGGCCTACCAAAAACGGCAAAGCGACGATGACGCGCAACTCTTTCTGGCGTTCCACATATTTGTCGATGGTATTGGTTTGGTCGTTGCGATGCGACGGATCCCATGATGCCAGCAGGCGCAAGGCCGAAGTGTCATAGATATTGCATACCATGCTGGTCATCTTGTCGACGGTCAGAAAACGCATGCCTTGGAAAACTTCCGAATGCAAGATCCGGGTGTCAGGATGCAGTGATGCAATGACGCCGGCAAAAATATCCCACTGCCCTGCGCGGGCATCCAGGTAAGCATTTACAGTACGCATCTTTTCCTCGAAGTCCTCAGGCAGCAAGGCATCGTCTTCCAGTACCGTCAGCCGCGTCACGTCATGCTTCAAGGCGTGCCGCGCCAGGGTCGAGTACGACAGGGCGCAACCGACCCAGCCCGGACGCAGGCGCACGCCGTCGAATACGGCGCAGTCCTGCGGCTTGTTCGCTTCGAAGATACGGCGCCGGACGATGGTTTCCGGCATCGACAAGGCCACCCGCGTGCTGCCCGGCGGTACCGGGATGGTGACGTCCTTGAGCGTGTCGGTGTCCAGCAGGTTCATGGCCACCAGGAACCTGCCAAACATATAGGTAAAGCGCTGGTCCGACAAGCTGGCCGATGCCTTGACCGCCTCTTCCGGTACTTGCTGGGCCAGTGCATGGCGTACCGCCGCCACCATGGCGTCGGCATTGCCCTGTTCAAAGAATGTCACCGCCCCTGCCAGTTCCGGATAATCCGCCTGATCCTGCGAAGCCTCGGACACCAGCGGTATTCCCAGCGACAGGCATTCCTGGACGCGCGGCATTTCCAGCAAGGCATTCTCGTAATAGTGCAGGTTGATCACGATCCGGGCGCTGCGGATGGCCGCATTCATGTCCGCCCCAAACACCTCGCTGCACACACGCACATTGAAATGCTGCTTCAAGGTATCGAGCATGGCGCGGCGGCGGGCAGAACTGTTCGAATCGCCATAGAACAGCACATCGCATGTTTTTTCCACTGGCGCGGCGACGGGCGCATACGCCGGATCGGCCCCTACCGGCAAATAATAGACATGCGGGTAGGCCACATTGTGCTGGGCGAGAAACTCGATGTTGACGGTTGCATAATCGAGCACCGCCATGGAGTGCTCGAGGATGTGAAAATAGTCATCGGTAAACCAGCGCGAGCTGACCGACTGTTCCATCTGATACACGATGCGCCGTTCGCCCGGCGGCAGCTGCTTGAACATTTGCGGGCAGACCACGATATACATCTGATGGGGAAAACCGGCTGGCGGCTCGGTCGTGATATCGACTTCCCACCCCTGATTGCGCAACTGGCGCGCAATCAGATGGGCAATGAACAGGGTATGCGGCGTGGCCATGACGCACCAGTGCTTCGGCGGACCACTGAGCAAGATGGCATGCGAGACACGGTCGGCCCGAAACGCCCGCAGGCGGTTGGCCAATCCTGCAAAGTCGCCACGCAAGGCATAGCGCAAGCCATTGCGCGACAGGCGCAGCAGCGTCCTGGCCTTGCCGGTCTTGCGCGACACCCAGCGCAGCGCACCGGTCGCACGCCAGGAGCGGGAGCGATAGATGGCGTCGAGCTCTTCGTGCTGCAACTGGCTCAGCGATTGCACGCGGTGCAGTTCGGAAAAGACATTTGCTTCCCTTGCCGCCGTCAATGCCAGCTGAGCCCGGACGTCGGCCAGCTGTTCCGTCGTGGCCTTGAGCGTATCGATGTCATGCTGACGCGCGCGCTGTTCGGTCGACATCATGTCGAGCAGTCTGGAAAAATCCTGCTCGCGCAGATGCAGATGTTCAAACGAGCGCTGCAGTTGCTCGCGCAATTCGATTGCCTGCACGGTGGACGGCCGCGTCGCCACCGAGGTGGAACGGTTCAGCCGCCGCTGGTAGGTGCCATGCTTGATGGCCACAAAATACAGATCGCAGGTTTCGTGTCCGATCGAGAACTCGGCAAACTGGAACATGGCGGGCACGTCGATCTCGGCGCGCACATCGTGTTCATCGAGATTGCGGTAATAGTCGGCCCACTCATCATCGACTTCAGCCAGCAACGGTGCATCGGCAGGCGTGGTGCGGCGCGTGCCATGCTCGGGGCGTCCGGTGGTGGCACAGGTCATCAGCAGCATGCCACCCGGCCGCAGCAGGCGTATGGCATTGTTCAGGGTGGCAACCCAATGGCGGTCGTGTTCCAGGCATTCGGTGGAAATCACCATGTCGAAGGTCGCATCCGGCAGGCCCAGTTCATGGCCGGGGCAAATGATGTCGACATTGCGGCCTTCCGCGATGTCCAGGCCCAGATACAAGGTCTCGGCATCGAACAGCACCTGGTTATTGCCATTGATATCGAGCGCGCCGATATCGAGCACCATGGTGCCGGAAAAATACTGCGGAAAGCGGGCTTTGACGGTTTCGCAAAATGCTTGCTGTTGTGGATGAGCCATTATGTAATCTATCTATTGAATGAATAAAGCGTGCGGACGGCCATTGATGCCAGCCGCCCTACGCTAAAACAGTCTGCCTGAAGCGACTTGCCCGCATATCTACGTTACTGCGCCTCTGTGTTTGCCAGCGCATCGAGCGTAATGCCGATCATGGGAATGCCGACCAGGCCGGTTGCCGCGCTGCTCGCTTCCGACTTGAACAGCACCGCGTCATGCATCCAGTGGTGCTGGACATGCTGATCCTGCGTGCCATCGGCCAATGCCGTACTGATGCTGTAGTCGCCGGCGGGCAGGATGGGCATGTAAAAGGTAAATTCGGCCCGGATCTCGTCGCCTGCACGGCATTCCGGCGCCATGCCGGCATGGGAAAGGTAGGTATTGTCGCCAAACAAAGGCTGTCCCAGCCTGTCCTTGATCAGGAAGCCGACGATGGGCGCCAGCAGCAATTCGTGTGCCTGCGCCGTCACGCGCAGTGTCACCTGCTCGCCGCCCACCACCCAGGACAGCACGGCGCCGTGCTGGTCGAGGAATTCGACATTGACGATATGCGCGCCGCCCTTGCCGAAGGAGGCGGCATCGGCGTTGAATTCGAATACCTGCAGATCATTGCGCAAGTTGCTGTGATTGATGAACTCGCGCCGCTGGTCGGCGCGCGGCAGCTCTTTGGCCTCGCGACGCGGCAGGGCAACCTTGGCGGCCGTCCCCTTGCCTTGTTGCGACTCATAATAGGCCTGCAAATACAGTTCGCAGACATCCTTCGGTGCGCCGGTTTCGATCACCACGCCCTTGTCGAGCCAGATCGCATGACTGCAGAAATTCTTGATGGCGCCCGTATCGTGGCTAACGAACAGGACCGTGCCATTTTTCATGAAACCACGCAGAAAACGCATGCATTTTTGCGTGAAAAAAGCATCACCGACGGCCAGTGCTTCATCGACCACCAGGATGTCGGCATCGACGTGCGCAATCACGGCGAACGCCAGACGCACCATCATGCCGCTGGAATAGGTCTTGACCGGCTGATCGATAAAATCACCGATATCGGCAAAGGTCTCGATATCGGCAAAACGGGCCGCCGTTTCATCGTGGCTCAGGCCCAGCACGGCCGCATTCAGATAGACATTTTCGCGGCCCGTGAATTCGGGATTGAAACCCGAACCCAGCTCCAGCAAGGCGGCGACGCGGCCATGCGTCTGCACGCTGCCGCTGGTGGGATTGAGCGTGCCGCAGATCATTTGCAGCAGGGTCGACTTGCCGCTGCCATTGCGGCCGATGATCCCCACCGTCTGGCCACGGCGTATTTCAAACGACAACTCTTTCAAGGCCCAGAATTCGCGATAATATTGCCGCGCTTGCCGCCCCAGCATGCGCTGCATTCTGGGATACAAGGACTGTTTCAGCCTGTCGTGCGGCTGCGCATAAATCTGGTAGCATTTGCTCAGATTTTCTACTTTGATGGCAACCTCAGAGGACATCTGCAAAACCCTTTCTGGTCTTCTGGAACCATGCAAAGCCCAGCCATGCAATCACGGCCGAACCCAGCAAATACAAGCCGGCCATGCCAAAGTCAGGAACTATGCCCCAGAACAGCACATCACGCGCCTGTTCGATGGCGGGCGTCAATGGATTAAGCAACAGCAAATGGCGGTAATTTTCAGGCAAGGAACTACCTGAATAAAAAATCGGCGATAAAAACATCAGCACCGTCGTCATGACACCAATGACTTGCGACACGTCACGCAGGTACACGCCCAGCGCCGCCAGCCCCCAGCTCAGCCCCATGATCAGCAGCAGCAGGGGCAGCATCACCAGCGGCAACATCAGCACGGTGGCATGCGGCGTGCCAAACAGAATCACATACGCAATCAGCCACACGCCGATACTGATCAAGGTATGAAACATGGCGGAGCCCAGCACGACCCAGGGCAGTATTTCCAATGGAAACACCACCTTCTTGACATAGTTCACATTGGACAATATCAATCCCGGCGCGCGGTTGAAGCATTCTGCAAATAAATTGAACATGATCAGCCCGGCAAACAGCACCAGCGCAAACTCCGTCTTGGAGTCGCTGCCACTGCTCCAGCGCGCCTTGAATACGACACTGAACACGAACGTGTAGATGACCAGCATGAACACGGGATTGAAAAACGACCAGAGGATGCCCATGAAGGAACCACGGTAGCGGCCGATGACCTCGCGCTGTATCAGGGCCCGTACCAGACTGCGGTTACGCCACAAACTGGCAACCATTTCTCTCGGTGAAACCGAAAAGTCTTTCATCAGCTAACTACCTCAGAATGGGCAAGCACCGTGAGCGGCGCAAATCGTGCTGGATGCGCGTCTTCCGTGAAAGCGCCAACCAGGCTGGGATCGGTGTGGGAAGCACGCAGGACGGAACCCGCGGCAAGGAGGATACCTTTGCGTTCAGTCATGTTTTATTTTCCCAGGATTTCGCTCAGCATCCTGCGTACGCCTGCCTGCCATGGCGGCATTGTCAATTCGAAAGCCTGCTCGATTTTCTGTAGCGCCAGCCGTGAATTTTTCGGTCGCGGCGCAGGTGCGGGAAATGCCGCACTGCCAACCGCATCGATGGCGTCGGCGGCCACGCGCAGCGGCACGCCGGTCTCGCGCGCCAGTGCGATCACGAAACTGGCATAGCCATGCCACGACGTCTGGCCGGCGGCGGCCAGGTGATAGATGCCACCCGGCGCCGCTTGATATTGCAAGGACCGCAGCGCATGGGCAGTCACATCGGCGATCAGGTCGGCGCCCGTGGGCGCACCGATCTGGTCATCGACCACCGACAGGCGTTCACACTCGCCCGCCAGGCGCAGCATGGTCCTGGCAAAATTGCCGCCGCGCGCCGCATACACCCAGCTGGTGCGGAAAATCAGGTGCCGGCATGCAGCAGCGGCGATGGCCTGCTCGCCCGCCAGCTTGGTCTTGCCGTACACGCTCAGCGGACCGGTTGCCGCGTCTTCGCGCCAAGGCGCCTGGCCGCTGCCGTCGAATACGTAATCGGTTGAATAATGCACCAGTAGCGCACCGCTGCGGGCCGCCTCGGCCGCCAGCACGCCGGGTGCCAGCGCGTTGACGGTATGGCACAGCTCAACCTCATTTTCGGCGCGGTCCACGGCCGTATAGGCGGCCGCATTGACGATCACATCGGGAGCAAGCTGTCGCACCGTGGCGGCCAGGCCATCCAGGTTGGCAAGGTCGCCGCACAGGCCGCCTTCATCGCGGCCGACGGCAACCAGTTCGCCCAGCGGCGCCAGGCTGCGCTGCAATTCCCAGCCGACTTGTCCATTCTTGCCCAATAATAGAATTTTCATGCTGCCGGCCCGATAGCGTGGCTGGCCAGATGGCGGGACGAGGCCGCGCTGGCGACAAGGTGGATTGAAAACAAATTCATATGATTATATTTTATTAAAAATGGCGGCCACGCAGAATGCGATATTGCCGCCCAGGCTTTGACGGTGAATGCCGGAGCGCTTCATCAGCCACAGCCTTGGAAGCAGCCGACTCTGGCGGGCTTTGGCGAAATCATCGAGGATGCGTCGATTTTCCGGCGTCAATCGGTGACGGAGGCGTTGCAAGGACGCAATATTGTGATCGTTCCAGCTGCGAAACCAGCCATTGCACAAGAGTTGCAAGCGCGAGTAGCGCGCGCGCCAGCTACGGTTGGTGCCGACCAGGTTGGCGTCATGCTGGCGGTAGCGCAAGGACGGACAGGCATCGTAAAATACCTTGCCGCCGCAGCCGCTGGCCACCATGTAGGCCCAGCAGTCATGCGAAATGATCTGTACATCCTTGCCCGCTTCGATCAGCAATTTGCGCAACGCATTATTGAACACCATGGTATTGCCACCGCCGATGCTTTGTATCAGGGAATTGGCGAAACTGGGCGCCTGGGTAAACAGGGGCGAGGTGCCGATGGGCTGATTATTTGCGTCGACCAGCAGGGCGCGCGAACAATACAAGGCCGGTACGTCCGGTGCAATGCCTGCCAGCCAATTCAGCGCCCGCTGCAATTTGTCGGCTTCCCAGATATCGTCCTGGTCGGAATAAGCGTAGTAATCCGCCTCGATGCTGGTATCGCAGCTGAGCGACAGGAAATTGGCGGCGAAGCCTTGCGCCGGTCCGGCATGCATGCTCAGGCGTTTTGCGCCCCACTGCTGCCGGTACTGCGCCAGGATCGCATGGGTATCGTCCCGGGAACCATCGTCGGATGCGCAAACTTGCCAGTTTGCATGCGTCTGCGCGGCGAAAGAATCAAGCTGATCAGCCAGGAAATGCTGGCCATGATAAGTGCACAGCAAAATCGCCACTTTCGGCACTTTCGACACGGCCGACGGCGCCAGCAAACGGCTTTGTTGGCGGATATCGTAATTGGCCGCTTCGGGCGCGCTACGGCCCATCGGCGCGCTCTGGCCCATCGGCGCGCTCTGGCGCCGGCCGCTCACGGCAGTGGATACATGCTTGAATTGACTCACTTATTTTATCTCGTCTCTATCACTGATCTTCCTGGTAACATTCAATGTGCAAAGCACGCCGCAGGGGAGTATCTCAGATGCAGGCGTTTTTTAATAAGCTGGTAACATCATGTAACAATACAAGGCTCTCCCGGTGCCTGTGTTGATGCCCAATATACCGCCTATCGTGTAGGAAGCGCGCACGCGCAAACGTGTCAACAAGCGAGTATGGCGTGTTGGAAGAGCCCTCATCTAGAGAAATCTCAAGTGTGTGCTGATAATTTTGACGCAAAAAAACCGCTGCCCCCGGTCAGGGAGCAGCGGCTTCTGAAGCCAGCCTAGCGGGCGATAACTTACTTGGGCAAGCCACCCAGCAGCGCGGCCAGCTTCGGCTTGGCCTTGGCTGGCGGCATATTGCTGCTGGCGACAGGCGCCACCACCTTGGCCGGTTCGTACGGCTTGAGGAACCACGGATCGACCTTCTCGCGGCGCGCGCCGGGGCCAAAGGCCGGGCGGCTGGAACGCTCGGGCGGACGGCCGGTCGAACGCATGTCGGCGTCGCCGGCGCTACGCGGTGGACGCGCGTCGCCTTCGGTGCGGCGCGGCGGACGGCGCTCGCGGTCGCTGTCGGCGGAACGCGACGGTGCCGGCGAGAAACCACCCAGGTCGCCGCGCTTGACGGTTTGCTTGATCAGCCTTTCGATATCGGCCAGCAGGCGCTCGTCCTTGTCGGAATAGATCGAAATCGCGTCGCCCGAGGCGCCGGCGCGGCCGGTGCGGCCGATGCGGTGCACATAGTCTTCCGCGTTATACGGCAAGTCGAAATTGATCACGCATGGCAGGTCGGAAATGTCGAGGCCGCGCGCGGCGACGTCGGTGGCCACCAGCACGTCGATCTCGCCCTTCTTGAACGCTTCCAGCGCGGCCATGCGTTCCTGCTGGCTCTTGTCGCCGTGGATCGCGGTGGCGCTCATGCCTTCCTGTTCCAGCACGCGCGCCAGGCGCGATGCGCCAATCTTGGTGTTCGAAAAGACGATCACCTGTTTCAGGTCGCGCTGGCGCAGCAAGTGCGCCACCAGGGCGTGCTTCTGGTCTTCCGGCACTTTATAGACCACTTGCGTGACCTTGTCGGCCGTCTGGTTGCTGCGCGCCACTTCGATCGTCAGCGGATCGTTGAGGAAGGTCGCGGCCAGCTTCTTGATTTCCGGCGAGAAGGTCGCCGAGAACATCAGGTTCTGGCGCTGTTTCGGCAGCAAGTTGATAATGCGCTGCAAGTCTGGCAGGAAGCCCATGTCGAGCATGCGGTCGGCTTCGTCCATTACCAGCATCTGCACCTGGCCCAGGCTGATGTTCTTCTGCTCGATATGGTCGAGCAGGCGGCCCGGCGTGGCGATGACGATTTCCACGCCACCACGCAGTATCACCGTTTGCGGCTTCATGTCCATGCCGCCGAACACCACCGTCGAGCGCAGCGGCGTGTGCTTGGCATAGGCCTTGACGTTTTCCGCCACCTGCACCGCCAGCTCGCGCGTGGGGGTCAGGATCAGCGCGCGCACCGGGTGGCGCGCCGGCGACATGCTGCTGCTGGCGTGGGCCAGCAGCAACTGGATGATCGGCAGCGAGAAGCCGGCCGTCTTGCCGGTACCGGTCTGCGCGGCGCCCATCACGTCACGCCCTTGCAGCACCACCGGAATGGCCTGTTCCTGGATCGGTGTCGGATGGGTATAGCCCTGCTCGGTCAGCGCGCGCAGGATCTCGGGCGCCAGGCCGAAATCGGTAAAGCTGAAGGCGGGAGCGGCGGGAGCGGGAGTGACAGCGGAGGTGACAGCGGGAGCGGCAGGCGTGGCGGTAACAGCAGGCGTTTCGGTGGCGGCGGCAGGCGCCGCGGCCGGGGCAATCGCCGGATCGGGCGTAGGAGTCGTTTCGGTTTCAGACATAGTTTTCTGGTGTGCCTCCGCACTGCGGAAGCCATGCTTTCTCAATAAACAACATTTCAGGGCGCAGCAGCTACGTTTTGCAAGCCCGATGATTGTTCTTGCGGCACCTCTGTGCTCCGAGGCAGGCTGTGCGGCGAGTGCGGTAGCGTCAGGGAGGTGTGCGGACAATGGCGGCGGAGATCGCGCCGGCGGAACATCGCGCGCAGAAGATACAATATCAGTGCTGTAAACGATACTCTAATTCAGTGCAACTGTACACGGAAACCGTGATTTTCCGGCAAAAACCATTCCAGCAACCGCACCTTACCGTACAGTATGATGACAGTCATTACGTCTTCCCCCATCACCATGTCCAGCCCTTCCCTCCCGCACGATCCACCACCAGAAGCCCCTGTCAGGCCGGGCGATGACGAGTGCTGCAACAGCGGCTGCACCTATTGCATCCTCGATATGTACCAGGAACAGCGGATCGCCTACGAAGAAAAGCTGCGCGCCTGGCAAGAGCGCCAGCCCACCCCCGCCAAGCCGCAGCAGCGCGGCGCTTAACCTTCCATTCCATACGCAGGCCGGAGCCGCGCGCCATCACGGCACGCGGCGGCCTTGCCATGCCTGCAATTTGACGACGTAGGAATGGGATGACACGGGGCAATGTTCCTAACCTACATAAGCGCGTCGGCTCATCCGATGCCGCCGGCTTCACCATCGTCCTATAGTGGAGTCATTGCAGAACACAACGCAGCACAGAGTACAAAACAACAGTAACAACGCCAATCAACAAGATCAGAAGACGAGGCCATATCATGTACAAAGCTTATAGCAACCTGTCCCCAGCCTTGACCAGCACCACCGCCAACCGCGACTGGAGCGCAGCCCCCGCCAAAGCAGCCGCCTCGCCCATGATCAGCATCACCGGCGCCCAGCAGAACGAACTGCTGCGGGCCCTGTCGCGCACCGACCTGGAACGCCTGTTCTGCCAGCTCGAACTGGTGGCGCTGCCTGCCGGCAAGCACCTGTTCGACTTCGGCGACAAGATCGAATACACCTATTTCCCGACCAACGCCATCGTCTCTCTGCTGTATGTAATGGAAGACGGCGCCACCACCGAGATCGCCGTGATCGGCCGTGAAGGCGTCGCTGGCGTGACCTTGTATGAAGCCGAACGCGCCACCTGCACCGCCGTCGTGCAAAGCGCCGGCTACGGCTACCGCCTGAAAACCACTTTCCTGCGTGAAGTCTTCAACGAAGGCGGCGCCCTGGCCCAGTTGCTGATGCGCTACACCAGCGCCATGTTCGCCCAGATGGCCCAGAACGTCGTCGGCGGCCGCCACTGCAGCATCGAACAGAAACTGTGCCGCTGGCTGCTGGACCGCCTGGACCGTTCGCTGTCGAACGAATTGAAAGTCACGCAAGACACCATGGCCAACATGCTGGGCGTGCGCCGCGAAAGCATCACCGTCACCGCCCGCAAGCTGCAGGACGAAGGCCTGATCCAATACCGCCGCGGCACCGTTGAAGTGCTGGACCGCGCCGGCCTGGAAGTGGCTGCCGGTAATTGCTACAAAGCCGCCCGCGCCGGTTTCGAACAATTTCGCAGCAGCATCAGCGGCATCAGCGCCTACAACTGATCACTGATCAGTGCCTTACCGTACTCTCCTTCAAGGCACGCTCCGGCGTGCTTTTTTTTCGCCTGTACAATCGTGGCCTTATTTACGAAAGGCACCATGGACGACTTCAACTGCGAGGACCTGCCCCATATTCGCGTACTGGCCGGCGAAAACGAAAACGGCCCCGTCTACGAATCGCTGCCGGCCCGCCAGCTCGACGACGACGTCTACGAACTGCTGGCCTCGCCCGGCCTGACGCTGAACCTGGCGCGTGGCGACGTCGTCAGCATCAAGGACCCGTTCGCGCCCGCCGAAGTGCTGACACGCGGCGGTAACTTCTGCATCCAGATCTATGCCGACCAGGTGCCCGACGAGGCCGTGGAAAAACTCGAACGCGAGGTGCAGCAACAACTGGGCGGCACCCTGGATGGCCAATTCAAGGGCAATCTCACCTTCAGCGTGCCGGGCCGGCATGGTATCTACAATGTCAACGGCCCGTTCGACGCCTTCCGCGAGGCAACCGGCGTGGAGTGGTATTTCGCCAATATCTACGCCAACCTGGACGACGACGATGACGAGACTTTGCTGGACTGGTGGTTGACGACCTGAACAATAAAGACGTCCATGTTAGGATGCGCGATTGATCTGGCCATGCATATCCATGAAACACACACTTTTCCTGTTCGACCTCGACGATACCCTGCTCGACTTCAAGGCCTCCGAAAACCTGTCGTTCGTGCGCACCATGCAGGCGCTGGGCGTGGCCGGTGCCACCGAAACGCTGTTCAATCATTACCAGCCGATCAACGTGGCGCTGTGGCGCGCCTTCGAGCACGGTACCGTCAGCAAGGATTTCCTGAAAGTCGAGCGTTTCCGCCAGACCTTCGCCGCCGCCGGCCTGGTGCTGGACTCCGAACTGGCCAGCCGGATCTACCTCGAATCGCTGTCGGACACGGTGGTGCTGATCGATGGCGCAATTGAACTGTGCGCCAGCCTGGCGGCGATCGGCGAAGTGGGCATCATCACCAACGGCGTCGAATCCATCCAGAACCGCCGCATCGCCAGTTCCGGATTGCAGCAACATATTGCGTTCGTGGCAACCTCGGAAGCCTGCGGCCATGCCAAGCCCGATGTGCGCTTTTTCGAGTATGCAATGAACATGGCGCGACCCGTTCGCAAAGAGCAAGCCATCATTATCGGCGACCGGCTGGACGCCGATATCCTGGGCGCGAACCGCTTCGGCATCGACAGCTGCTGGTTCAATCCGGAGCAACTGGCCAATACCTCGCTGGCGGTGCCCACTTTTGAGGTCGCCAGCCTGCGCCAGATTGCCGCAGCGTTAAAAAATCGGGCGATGGTGTGAATCCCGTACGGAAACGGCAGTAGCATGGTGTCCACCTTGCTATAATCGCTACGATAGATGACCTGCTTTTTCCAACGCTCCACCAGCCAGCGCTCGCTGCGAGCGAGACAGCTTCGACCGGTCCGAAGTCCATGATGAGATTGACATGACCACCAGAACCAACCCGGCAGTGCGCATACCCTTGTTGAATACCGGCGTGGCCGGCATGGACCACATCCTGGGCGGTGGTTTCCCGTCGCACAGCCTGTATCTGATCCAGGGCCTGGCCGGCAGCGGCAAGACCACCCTGGCCTGCCAGATCGGCTTTCACCATGCGCACCAGGGCAAGAAAGTACTGATCCTGACCCTGATCGCCGAAACCCACGACAAGATGCTCAATCACCTGAGCAGCTTTTCCTTCTTCGACGAAACGCTGGTGGGCGAACGCATCCTGTTTATCGGCGCCTACCCCGACCTGCTCAAGGGCGGCCTGCGCGAACTGCTGAAATCCATCGCCGCAACCCTGGCCGAACAGCGGCCGGACATCATGATCATCGACGGCTTTCGCACCGTGCGCGACGCCCGGCCGTCGGACCTCGCGCTGTCCGAATTCATGCTCTCGCTCAATTCCCTCGTCTCGACCATGCAGTGCACCACCTTCCTGCTGTCGCCGACCGAAGGCAATGTGGCCGACTCGGAAAACACCCTGGTCGATGGCTTGATCGAACTGAGCCAGTTCGAGCACGGCTTGCAGCTGATCCGCGAAATCAAGGTCTTCAAGCTGCGCGGCAGCAAGCACTTGCTGGGCCGCCATGTGTTCGAAGTGGACGAAGACGGCCTGGTGATGTATCCGCGGCTGGAAGCCATCAGCTCGACCTCGGGCGCGGCGCCCGGCATCTCGCGCCAGCGCCTGGGTTTCGGCATCCAGGGCATCGATGAACTGACACTGGGCGGCATGGCCAAAGGCTCGACCACGGCACTGCTGGGCAACCCCGGCGTAGGCAAGACCCTGATGGGCCTGCACTTTATCCACGAGGGTTTGCGGCGTGGCGAACACTGCCTGATCGCCGGCTTTTATGAGTCCCCCTCGCGCCTGATCGAAAAGGCCGCCAGCGTCGGCATCGACTTGCAGCCCTACCATGACAGCGGCACCCTGCAGGTGATCTGGCATCCGCCGCTGGAAGTGCTGGTCGACCGCCTGGCCCAGCAAGTGCTGCGCAACATCAAGGAACGCGCCGTGACGCGGCTGCTGGTCGACGGCATCGACGGCCTGCGCGACATCATCGTCCACGACGGCCGCTCGCGCTCCTTCCTGGCGGCGTTTGTAAACGAACTGCGCTGCAGCAACGTGACCACCTTCTTCACGCAGGAACTGCCCTACTTCGGCCAGGACCAGTTGCATGGCGACATGTCGGCGTCGATGCTGTTCGAAAATATCATTTTGCTGCGCTTCGTCGACGTCAACGGCATCAACCGGCGCCAGATCGGCGTCCTGAAGCTGCGCGAAAACAGCTACGACGCGGCCAATCACATTCTGCTCATCAATGATCATGGCATGTCGGTCAAGGCCGCCGTCACCGGGCCGGTCGTGCCCGACATCGCGCTATAGCGAGCGGCCATGAGCGATCACACCGCGATGATGGACGCCCACCCGGAAGGCAAGCTGATCCTGCTCGTCGATGACGAGTTCGATATCTTGTCGACCTACACCATGCTGTTCGAATACAGCGGTTTTCGCGTGCGCGCCACCGCCAACGGCCGCGAGGCGCTGGCCGCCGCAAAGCTCGAGCAGCCGGCGATCGTCGTCTCGGATTTCATGATGCCGGTGATGGACGGCGCCGACCTGTGCCGCGCCTGGCGCGAAGATGAGAAACTGCGGCCGATCCCCTTTATCCTGTGCAGCGCCGGCATCGTGCGCGACCACGCCACAATTCCCTACGACAGTTTTTTCAGGAAACCGGTGCCGATCGACAAGCTGATCAAGGAAGTCAAACGGCTGCTGGACAAGGGCCGCGCCCAGGAATAAAACGCCTCAGTCGCGCGTCAGCACTTCCAGCAATTCAATCTCGAACGTCAGATCGGCATGCGGCGGTATCAAGCCCACCTGCCGCTCGCCATACGCCAGCTGCGCCGGCACCCACAGCTTGCGCGTGCCGCCGACCTGCATGCCTTTCAGGCCCAATATCCAGCCCTGTATCACCTTGTTATTGCTCAGTACGCACTTGAACGGCTCGCCGCGTTGGTGCGAAGAATCGAATTCCGTGCCGTCTTCCAGCCAGCCGCGGTAGTGGGCGGTGATCAGGGCGCCCCGTTCGGCGGCCTTGCCGGTGCCGATGATAAGGTCTTCGATTTTCAGGTCAGTTGTCATATTGTTTTTTAAAACTCAATCTGCAGCAGTCATGCCGCTTGCCTTGACATTGTGAAGCGATCGTTTGAACGCCTTCAAGTCCCTGGTTGAAAATAGTTGATTCCTTCCCATTTCGCTGGAAGCTTTGATGCGTCCATGAGCAACATGGCGGCGGAAAGTCGAGATCGATATGCCCAAATATTCAGCGGCATCCTGTGCCGTGAATTCTTCCTTGGCCAAATGACCAAATACTTGATCATGAGAAAAATTTTTATCCTGAGCACTTGGCGCCGCAAGCAAGGCGAAAAACTTCGCACGCTCATCAGTTTCTAGCTGTGTAAAATTTTCATACACAGACTCAGCAGTGACTTGCCTCATGACTGACCTCATTTCAGATACTTCTTGAGGGTTTCATAAAAATTCTCATGAGAACCCAATTGGTAAAAATCAATTAATAATAACTGCGCAGCCACACCTCGCGCTTCACGCTGATCGTCTGCAGGAGCACGGTAAGCCATCAAATATTGCTGACGATTGTGGGAAAACTTGTACACCCGGATGCCTTGCAAATCTCCGGTTTTCAGCTCACCGGTCTCGGGATACTCGCAGACAAGCTCCACCGCATCCTCAATCACCAATTGAAATGGCTTGCTTTGCTTTTTGACAAATTTTACGAAGGGTGGCTTGTAGACAGGCGTCATATCCAGAGTCCTTGAGTACTCAAATATGAGTCGATATGATATCACCGATTCTGGCAGCCAAGATGAAAGTCCATGCAAAAAAGCCCCGCACAGTTTGTCTGCCGGGGCTTTGATTCTTGCAAATTCTGGTGGGCCTCCCGTGAGTCGAACACGGCACCAACGGATTATGAGTCCGCTGCTCTAACCAAGCATGAGCTAGAGGCCCGGGGTGGTGCTGGCGGGGCGGGCGTTGATCCCTGCCTCGCGTGGCCGTTGTGAAACGGACACGCGAGCATAGGGGGAACCGCCGCCTACGTCAAGCCCTGACGGGCCTTTAATTGCCTTCCAAGAAGCTTTTCAGCTTGTCGGAGCGCGATGGGTGGCGCAGCTTGCGCAGCGCCTTCGCTTCAATCTGGCGGATGCGCTCGCGCGTGACGTCGAATTGCTTGCCGACTTCTTCCAAGGTGTGGTCGGTGGACATTTCGATGCCGAAACGCATGCGCAGCACTTTCGCTTCGCGCGGCGTCAAGGAGTCGAGCACGTCCTTGACCACGCCGCGCATCGAGGCGTGCAGGGCCGCGTCGGCGGGGGCCAGGGTGTTGTTGTCCTCGATAAAGTCGCCCAGGTGGGAATCGTCGTCGTCGCCGATCGGCGTTTCCATCGAGATCGGTTCCTTGGCGATTTTCATGATCTTGCGAATCTTGTCCTCGGGCATTTCCATCTTGATCGCCAGGGTGGCCGGATCGGGTTCCGCGCCTGTTTCTTGCAGGATCTGGCGCGAGATGCGGTTCATCTTGTTGATCGTCTCGATCATGTGCACCGGGATACGAATCGTGCGCGCCTGGTCGGCGATCGAGCGCGTGATCGCCTGGCGTATCCACCAGGTGGCGTAGGTCGAGAACTTGTAGCCGCGGCGGTATTCGAACTTGTCGACCGCCTTCATCAGGCCGATATTGCCTTCCTGGATCAGGTCGAGGAACTGCAGGCCGCGGTTCGTGTATTTCTTGGCGATCGAGATCACCAGGCGCAAGTTGGCTTCCGTCATTTCGCGCTTGGCCTTGCGCGCCTTCATTTCACCGGCCGCCATCTGGCGGTTGATGTTGCGCAGGTCCGGCAGCGGCAGCACGACGCGCGCCTGCAGGTCAATCAGGCGCTGCTGCAGTTCCTTGACGGTCGGAATGTTGCGGCCCAGGATGGCGCTGTAGGCGTGTCCTGCGTTGACTTCGCCGTCGACCCAGTCAAGATTGGTTTCATTGCCCGGGAAGACCTTGATGAAGTGGGCGCGCGGCATGCCGCAGCGGTTCACCGCCACATCGAGTATCTGTTTCTCGATATGGCGCACTTCATCGACCTGGCCGCGCAGGGTGTCGCACAGCTTTTCCACCACTTTGGCGGTGAAGCGGATGCCCAGCAGTTCGTGCGAGATCGCTTCCTGCGCCTTGGCGTAGGGCTTGGAGTTGTAGCCTTCTTTTTCAAAGGCGCGGCGCATCTTGTCGAATTGCTGGGAAATCACGGCGAATTTTTCCAGCGCCGTGCGTTTCAAGGTTTCCAGCTGCTCGGCCGAGAAACCGGCTGCTCCGGACGCGCTCGATTCTTCCTCTTCGCTCTCTTCCTCTTCTTCCTCTTCGCCCTCTTCCTCGTCTTCCTCGACGGGTGCGGCGACCACCGGCGCGACCACCGGCTCGCTGTCATCGACCAGGCCGTCGACGATTTCATCGATCTTGGTCTCGTCGTTGGCGATGCGGTCGGCGGCGGCGATGATCTCGGCGATCGTCACGGGGCAGGCGGAGATGGCCTGTATCATGTCTTTCAGGCCGTCTTCGATGCGCTTGGCGATTTCGATCTCGCCTTCGCGCGTCAGCAGCTCGACCGAGCCCATTTCGCGCATGTACATGCGCACCGGGTCCGTGGTGCGGCCAAAATCGGAGTCGACCGTCGACAGTGCGGCCTCGGCCGCCGCTTCCGCCTCGTCATCGCTGGTGACGACGGCAACATTGTCCGTCAGCAGCAGACTTTCGGCGTCCGGCGCATGCTCGTAGACGGCAATGCCCATGTCGTTGAAGGTGCCGATAATGCCTTCGATGGCTTCCGGGTCGACAATGTTTTCGGGCAGGTGATCGTTGATCTCGGCGTAGGTAAGGAAACCGCGTTCCTTGCCAAACTTGATCAGGGTCTTGAGTTTCTGGCGCCGGCGCTCGAGTTCTTCCTCGCTCGCTTCGGTATCGGACGAGAACGCATCTTTCAGCAGCGCGCGCTCTTTCGCCTTGCGGTCCTTGGCCTTGGCCTTGTCGACGGCCTTCAGTTCAGCCCGTTCGACGGCGTTCAGCGCGGCGACTTCGTCATTTTCTGGCTGGAATTCTTTTGGCTTGCGGCCACGGCGGCCTGGCACTTTTACCGAGGGCAAGACATAGCCCGACGTATCGATGGCGGCCAGGGTGGCGGCATCGGTGGTCTGGCTCACCACGGGGGCACTGATGACCCGCGTTTCCGGCCGGTCCAGCGCCTTTTCGGCTTTCGTGGTAACTTTAGTGGGCTTCACAGCCGCTTTGGATTCGGGTTTCTTGATTGGCACAGGCGCTTTCGATTACACAACGACTTGCTTTACGGTGGATTAGGATAAAGTTTGCTGCCAGCTCCCGCGTCTCGACGAAAGCCACCATCTTCGAACCTGCCGACAACCCAGGTTCGACACTGTTACGTTACTTACACCTCATCGGCCACGATCCGCGGGAATCGCAGCACTTCCTGTCCACCAGCTGTCGCCAGCCGTTTTCGGCAGAAAATACTGCATCCGACCGCGCGGGAGCGAGAGCCTGGCACGATGCTAGCGCCAGCTGGCCCTGGCTGCCGACGCGATCCCTGCGCCGATCAAGAGCCTAACTTACTGAAAACAAACACTATTTACGAACAAAACTAGCTTGCCAAAGCACACAATACTTAGCATTTGATTATAGCACGCGAAAAATGTTTTTCCAGTTCACACAATATCCCACAGGAAACATTACCGATTCACCAACTCCGCATCGCGCTGGCGCTCCAGCTCGCCCTGCTCCTGCATGATTTCGCGGTAGCGTACACCAATTTTCTCCGATGGCAAACCCGACGCAAACAATTGCTGCAGTTCCGCCTTCAAGGCGTTCAGCTTGATTTCGCGAATGGTGCTGACCAGCCACGAGTGCTCGCTGTCGTAATCCGATTCGCTGCCGGCGGCGATCTCGCCGATGATCTCGTCGTACTCGCTGCCCAGCTCCTTCAGTTGCTGGGCCAGCGCGGCAAAACTACCGTGCTCGCCCAGCGCCTGGCCCACGCCCACCAGCTGCCCCAGGCTGTGCGCCGCATCGGGCCCCAGGTGCTGGAAGGCGGCCAGCGCCGCTTCGTCGATCTGCAAAGTCAATGGCGGATGGGCCACCAGCATGCGCATGATCTTCAGTTCCAGCCCCACCGGCACGGGACGGCCCGATTTCGGCGGCGCGCGGCGCGCCACGGCGACCGGCTTGGCCAGTTCGAACAAGGCCTCGATCTCGGCCGGCGTCGACTGCGTCAGTTGCGCCAGGCCGCGCACGATCTGCAGGCGCAGGGACGACGGCGCCATCAGTTGCAACAACGGCTTGGCGTCGAATTGGACACGCGCGCGCCCTTCCGGTTCCGACAAATCGTGCTCGCCCGAGACTTCCTTGAGCAAAAATTGCGACAGCGGCATCGCCTCGTGCACCTGCCGCTCGAAGCCTTCGGCGCCGAATTCACGGATATAGCTGTCCGGATCGTGCTCGGACGGCAGGAACAGGAACTTGATGGTCTTGTTGTCCGACACGTGCGGCAAGCTCGCTTCCAGCGCGCGGCGGGCGGCGCGGCGGCCGGCCTTGTCGCCGTCGAAGCTGAAAATCACGTTGTCGGTCTGGCGCAGCAGTTTTTGCACATGGGTCGGCGTGCACGCCGTGCCCAGGGTGGCCACCGCTTGCGGAAAGCCCATCTGCGCCAGCGCCACCACGTCCATATAGCCTTCCGTCACCAGCACATAGCCGGCGTCGCGGATGGCCTGGCGCGCCTCGAACAACCCATATAGTTCGAATCCCTTGGAAAACAAGGGGGTTTCCGGCGAATTCAGGTATTTCGGCTCGCCATGGTCCAGCACCCGGCCGCCAAAAGCGATCACCTGACCCTTGGTATTGCGGATCGGGAACATGATGCGTTCGCGGAAACGGTCGTAGCGCTTGCGGTTATTGCCCTCTTCGTCGACCTTGTCGATCACCAGGCCCGCTTCGACCAGGGCCAGCACTTCGTAGTCGGCAAACACGGAACGCAGATTGTCCCAGCCGCCGGGCGCGTAGCCCATGCCGAAGCGAGCAGCCACTTCGCCGGTCAGGCCACGGTTTTTCAAATAGGCGATGGCGTCCGGCGCGTGGCGCAACTGGCCGCGGTAATAGTCGCACGCTTGCGTCATGGCGTCGGACAGGGCCAGGCTTTGCGCCTGGATCTGTGCGCGCTGGGCCGGCGGGATCTTGTCGTCCGCCTCCGGCACCACCATGCCGACGTTTTGCGCCAGGTCCTTGACGGCGTCGACAAAGCCCATGCCCGAATATTCGATCAGGAAGCCGATCGAGGTGCCATGCGCGCCGCAGCCGAAGCAGTGATAGAACTGCTTGGTGGGGCTGACGGTAAAGCTGGGCGATTTTTCACTGTGGAACGGGCACAAGCCCATGAAATTCGCGCCGCCTTTTTTCAGCTGCACATAGCGCCCGACGACATCGACGATGTCGACGCGGTTGAGCAAATCGGAAATGAAAGATTGTGGTATCACTGGCGAGGGCGGTTTTGTTATAGGTCAGACTATACTACCGCACGCGGCCGGATGTTGATCCAGGTCAACGTGTGGCGCTGCAGCTGCCAGCGCACTCGCCGGCAGCCGTTATTGCTTGAAGATAAGGCTTACGCGGCTGGTGTCAATGCTTTTTTTACCAGCGCCGAGACGACGGTCATGTCGGCACGGCCAGCCAGCTTCGGCTTGACGATGGCCATGACTTTACCCATGTCTTGCGGACCGGCGGCGCCCGAGGCGGCCACGGCGGCAGCCACTTCAGCGGCCACTTCTTCGTCCGACAGGCCGGCAGGCATATAACCGGCCAGGTGCACCAGCTCGGCTTTTTCGATGTCGACCAGGTCGGCACGGCCACCGGCTTCGAATTGGGTGATCGAATCCTTGCGCTGCTTGATCATTTTTTCAACGATGGCCGTCACGTGCGTGTCCGTCAGCTCGATGCGCTCGTCGACTTCCTTGCGCTTGATTTCAGCGAGCAGCAGGCGAATGGTGCCCAGCTTGCCGGTTTCCTTGGCGCGCATGGCATTTTTCATGTCTTCGGTAATTTGTTCTTTCAAGCTCATGGCAATCCTCGTTATTGGTGTGATGGGCAACACATGCGTGCGGGCCACAAAAGCGAAAACCCGCTGCGGCGAACCGGAGCGGGTATGCGACTCATCTGAAGCAGCGCTCCAGGCGAATCAAAACAAAACCCGTGGCGAACAATGCGCCGTGCTACCCGGGTTGGTTCTGACTGGACAGTCTTAGAATAATTTTTTCGGCAGTTGTTGGCTGCGGATGCGTTTGTAATGACGCTTGACAGCAGCTGCCAGCTTGCGCTTGCGCTCAGCTGTTGGCTTTTCGTAGAATTCGCGTGCGCGCAATTCGGTCAGCAGACCCGTTTTTTCGATGGTGCGTTTGAAGCGACGCATTGCGACTTCGAACGGCTCGTTTTCTTTAAGGCGAATAGTGGTCATGTAAAATTCAAACCGTTGAGGTGGTGTATAGGAAGAGGTAGATAGTAGCAGCTTTTATCGGAAAAGGAAAGCCCTTCCCTGCTTGCGCCTGGGATACAGCCTTGGCAGGCCGTGCGGCTGTGGCGTAAACCACGCAAATAAATGGACGCGCTGTGGCGTCGATTCATTTTACCGCAAGCGGTTTCATCTTGCTTATTGCAGTGCCACCCCGGCCGCCACGCCCGAGGCCCAGGCCCACTGGAAGTTATAGCCGCCCAGCCAGCCCGTGACATCGACCGATTCGCCGATGAAATACAGGCCCGGCACCTTGTTGGCCATCATGGTCTGCTGCGACAGCTCGCGCGTATCGATGCCGCCGCGCGTCACTTCCGCCTTGCGATAGCCTTCCGAGCCGTTCGGCACGATGGACCAGGCATTGATGGCTAGTCCCAGCTTGCGCAATTGCGCGTCGGGCATGTCGGCGATGCGCGCGTCCGCCGCCAGGCCGTTGACGGCCAGCAGGCAGTCGGCCAGGCGCTCCGGCAGCCATTGCGAGACGATATTGCCCAGCTGCTTCTTGAGACTGCCCTTGCCTTCGATCAGGGTTTGCGCCACGTCCACTTCCGGCAGCAGGTTGATCACGATCGCCGTGCCAGGCTGCCAGAAGCTGGAAATTTGCAAAATTGCCGGGCCGGACAGGCCGCGATGGGTAAACAGCAGGTCTTCGCGGAAACGCGCGCCGGTAGGCTTGCGCCCCTTCAGGCTGCCCGTCTCGACGTCCACTTCCAGCGCGATGCCCGACAATTCGGCGAACGGCGCCCAGCTGGCGGGGTCGAACGTCAGCGGCACCAGCGCCGGGCGCGGCTCGACCATTTTCAGGCCGAACTGGCTGGCAATGCGGTAGGCGAAATCGGTGGCGCCGATCTTCGGGATCGACAGGCCGCCGGTGGCGATCACCACATTGGCCGCCTCGATCTGGCCGCTGTCGGTGCGCAGCACGAAGCCGCCGTCATCCTGGCGTTCGACGCTGTCAATCTTGCACGGCATGCGCCAGTGCACGTCGCCGGCAGCGCACTCGTCCTTGAGCATCTCGATGATCTGCTCGGCCGAGTCATTGCAGAACTGCTGGCCCTTGTGCTTCTCGTGGTAGCCGATGCGGTGCTTTTTCACCAGCGCCAGGAAATCCTGCGGCGTGTAGCGCGACAGCGCGCTCTTGCAGAAATGCGGGTTATCCGACAAGAAATGCTGGGGACCGGCGTGGATATTCGTGAAATTACAGCGCCCGCCGCCCGAGATGCGGATTTTTTCGGCCAGCTTGGCCGCATGATCGATCACCACCACGCGCTTGCCCTGCTGGGCGGCCACGGCCGCACACATCATGCCGGCCGCGCCCACGCCGATCACTGCCACATCAAATTGTTTTGCCATAAGAATTCCGGTCACCGCTGATTACAAAGCGCCATTGTAAACGGTGGTGGAGGCTTGTCGGCTTACGGCTTCGCCTAAGCCGACCTACACAATCTTGTTAGATGCCATCAGGCATTGCTCCACCTGCTCGGCGATCGATGGTGGTACGGCAATCTCGCCGGCCAGCACTTGTTGGATCCAGGCGGCGGTGGTGGCCGCGTCGCGCTCCACAGGCAAGTCGGGCAACTGCTCGACCAGCAACTGCTTTTCCACCAGCACGGTGCGTTGGGTACCATGGAACCAGTCGATCTGCTGCGCCTTGTTGGCGTTGGCCACCGTTTCGCCTTCCGTGCCGCGCATCAGAAAGGCGTCACCGCGCCCGGCGGGGGCGGCCGTGATGAAATATTCACCGAGCATTTCCAGGTATTCCGGGTGCGTGTACGACACCAGGCGCAGCGCCGGGCCCGCAAACGGCTGCATGATTTTGACCAGGGTATGGGTGGAATTGCGCACGCCCAATACTCGGCGCAAGGACAGCAGCCAAGCCAGCTTCGGCGCCAGGGTGGCAATCGGCATGAAGGCGACCTCGCCGCGCGCCATGGCGTCTTGTGCTTGCGCATGGCTGTCGCAGGCCGGCACACCCAGCGCGGCCAGCACTTCGGCGGTGGTCACGCGGCCCGGATCGAGCGTCACGCCATGCACCAGCACCGGTGCGCCGGCGCGCGCCAGCAGCAGCGCCAGCAAGGCCGTCAAATTGGCCATCTTGCGCGCGCCGTTGTAGCTGGGAATCACGATCGGCGCGTACGGGCCGCTTGGCGCCTGCAAGGCGGCAAACGACGCTTCGGCCGCGTCGAGGAAGCCGGCGATCTCGTCCACCGATTCGCCCTTGATGCGCATCGACAGCAAAATGCCGCCCAGTTCCAGGTCGGACACGCGCCCGTCGAGCATGGCGCGGTACAGGGCGCAGGCATCGTCACGCGTCATGCTGCGCGCGCCGTTCTTGCCGCGGCCGATCTCCTTGATGAAGCGGGCGGCGGGAAATGGCTCTCCGGCCACGTCGGTATGGGGAATGGATACGGTAGTCATGGCGCCAGCTTACACGGATTTGCCGATGCCATTACAGCTAGGGCTGGCGATACAGGCGATTGCCACGCAGGCTTGCGTTGTAAATCGACAACACTTACACCAGCTTGAATCCAGTGGCCCGCTTGCCGCGTATATGACTGTATTGGAGGAAACATCATGGGATACGCAAACAAACCCGAGCTGGCCGTGGTCGGCATTGAAACGAGCAAGCTGCACCTGAAAGCAGTGCTGCTGCGCGATGGCGAACTGCTGTGCAAGGTGCTGGAAAACGATATGGCCGGCTACCGCTGGCTGCGCAGCTGGCTGCAAAAGAACGAGGTGGACGTGACCGGCCTGCGCGTGTGCCTGCGCCTGGATGCGCCGCACAGCGATATCGCGGCGCGTAGCCTGGCGCTGATGGGCATGCAGGTGTGCGACGCGCCGCCAGCCGAACTGGCACAGTTTGCGCGCGGCAGCGGCTTGGACGCGCAGGACATGGGCGCCGTGCTGCTGGCCCATTATGCGGCCGCCGGGCAGCCACCGCGCTGGACGCCGCCGTCGCCGGCCTATCTGGAACTGCGGCTGTGGCTGCAGCGGCTGCAGGCGGTGCAGGAGGTGCGCAGGCAGGAAGCGGCGCGCCTGGACGGCCACTTGCAGGCGGGACAGCAGGCGCTGCATGACTTGCTGATCGAACAAATCGCCTGCCTGGACCAGCAGATCGCCGAGCATGAAGAAGTGATCCTGGCGCATATCCGGCGCCACCCCAACCTGGACAAGCCGCCGGAACTGGCCGGCAAGCACCAGCGCGTGGCGCGCCTGGCGTTCCCAACGGAAAAAGCAACCCGGCTGTAGGCGTTTTTGGCCGGCAATCTTGTCCAGGGCGCATTTCCGCTACACTATTGACTCTTAAAGCATGCAATAGTGAAAGCCCAGCCAGAATCATGAATACGCCAGACATCGAAAATATCAACGTCACTTCCTTCGCGCCGATGCCCACGCCGGCCGAACTGCACGCCAAACTGCCACTGTCGGCCAGCGCCTTCGACACCGTCAACCGCGGCCGCGAAGCGCTGCGCGACATCATCGACCGCAAGGACCAGCGCCTGTTCGTCGTGGTCGGCCCATGCTCGATCCACGACCCGGTCGCCGGCCTCGATTACGCGCGCCGCCTGAAAGCGCTGCAGGAGGAAGTCAAGGACACGATGCTGCTGGTGATGCGCGTGTATTTCGAAAAACCGCGCACCACCACCGGCTGGAAAGGCTATATCAACGACCCGTACATGGACGACTCGTTCAAGGTCAACGAAGGCATGGAAAAGGCGCGCCAATTCCTGCTCGACGTGTGCGAACTGGACCTGCCCACCGCCACCGAAGCGCTGGACCCGATCTCGCCGCAATACCTGGGCGACCTGATCGCCTGGACGGCGATTGGCGCGCGCACCACCGAATCGCAGACCCACCGCGAGATGTCGTCGGGCCTGTCGACGCCGGTCGGCTTCAAGAACGGCACCGATGGCGACATCAGCATCGCCGTCAACGCCATCCTGTCGTCGGCCCACCCGCATTCCTTTTTGGGCATCAACGGCGAAGGCAATGTGTCGATCGTGCGCACGCGCGGCAACGCCTATGGCCACGTGGTGCTGCGCGGCGGCGACGGCCGCCCGAACTACGATTCGGTGTCGATCGCGATCGCCGAACAGGCGCTGGCCAAGGCCAGGCTGCCGGCCAACCTGGTGGTCGACTGCTCGCACGCGAACAGCTACAAAAAGCCGGAACTGCAGCCGCTGGTGATGGCCGATGTGATCCACCAGATCGTGCAGGGCAACCGCTCGCTGGTGGGCGTGATGATCGAATCGAATATCGTCAGCGGCAACCAGAAGATCCCGCAAGACCTGTCGCAGCTGACCTATGGCTGCTCGGTGACCGACGGCTGCATCGACTGGGAAACGACGGCAACCATGCTGCGCGATGCGCATGCGCATCTGGTGAATCGCCCGAAGTAAGCAGCAGAATGCTGGGGTCAGACCCTCAATGCCGCAAACTCAGAGGCTTGCGCTAACGGGCGCGGGGGTCTGACCCCGGACCAGAATTACGCCATCTGCACATGCGGCAGCAGCGCGAACGAGCCGGCCAGCGCCTGCTCGGCCTTGCTGGCCGGGACATTGAGTTCTTTCAGGTCCAGGTAGATGCGCCCGTCCAGGATGCGCACCGCGTACATGCGCGCCATGCCCTGCACCGGCGCGACCAGCCGGCCCGAATCGAGTTCGATGATCCAGCTGTTCTTCGGCCCCATCAAATTCTTCTCCATCAGGACGCCGTGCGCCAGCGGGCCGCCCAGGAAGGGTACCGTATCGAGCAGCGCGTAGACGGTATCGTCGGCCGCGCGAAACAGCGCCACGCCCGGCAGATCCTGCCAGGCCAGCCCGCGCTGCACCATGCGCGCGCCCGCCAAAGGCATGTCCTTCAGGCGGCATATCATTTTCCATTGTTCCGGCATCACAAGCTCCCGTGAGAAAAGCACACCTGTTCCATAAGCAAGAGCGGTGCCAGCTGAAACACCGCCGGCAAGGGGAAATCGTGTGCAAAAGCCATCCCCCGCGCACTGCGCAAGTGCACACTGCCGCCGAAATGGTGCGCCGGCGCCCAGGCTGGCGTGGCCGCTTTCCTTTACAATGGCGGATTACTCCACCTAATTGCACCCTTCATGATTGTTCTTGGCGTCGAATCCTCCTGTGACGAAACCGGCCTGGCCCTGTACGACACCGACCGCGGCCTGCTGTCGCATGCCCTCTATTCGCAGGTGGCCATGCACGAACAGTATGGCGGCGTGGTGCCGGAACTGGCCTCGCGCGACCATATCCGCCGCGCCATCCCGCTGCTGGACGAAGCGCTGGCCAAGGCCGGCATCGCCCTGCCCGAGATCGACGCCATCGCCTATACGCAGGGCCCGGGCCTGGCCGGCGCGCTGCTGGTCGGTTCTTCCGTCGCCTGCAGCCTGGGCCTGGCGATCGACAAGCCGGTGCTGGGCATCCACCACCTGGAAGGCCATCTGCTGTCGCCGCTGCTGGCGTCCGAGCCGCCCGAGTTCCCCTTCATCGCCCTGCTGGTGTCGGGCGGCCACACGCAGCTGATGCGCGTCGATGGCGTGGGCCAGTACACCCTGCTCGGTGAAACCCTGGACGACGCGGCCGGCGAAGCGTTCGACAAATCGGCCAAGCTGCTGGGCCTGGGCTACCCCGGTGGCCCGGCGATTTCGCGCCTGGCCGAATTCGGCGACCCGCTGGCCTACAAGCTGCCGCGCCCGATGATGCATTCGAAGGACTTCAATTTCAGCTTTTCGGGCCTGAAGACGGCCGTGCTGACGGTGGTGAAGAACCACGAAGAAAAGGTGATCGCCAATATCTGCGAGCAGGACAAGGCGAATATCGCGCGCGGCTTTGTCGACGCCATCGTCGAGGTGCTGACGGCCAAATGCGTGTCGGCCCTCAAGCATACGGGCCTGAAACGGCTGGTGATCGCCGGCGGCGTGGGCGCCAACGCCCAGCTGCGCGCCTCGCTCAACGCGGCGGCGGCAAAAAAACGCTTCAAGGTGTATTACCCGGAACTGGAGTTCTGTACCGATAACGGCGCCATGATCGCCTTTGCCGGCGCCATGCGCCTGCAGATCAACCCCGATGCGGCCAAGCGCGATTATGCATTCAATGTCAGGCCGCGGTGGGCGCTGGATGAAATCAGGGAAATTTGATCGAAGCCGGGGTCAGACGGGGACGCCGAGTCCCGTCGGGTCTGACCCCAGCCTTCCGCTGAGTATCAGCAAACTATCAGGTTTGATTTATTTGTGTAGCAGCAGACTGCTGGGGTCAGACCCAGCGGGTCTGACCCCGTTACTCAGCCAGCAGGAAGTTACGCTGCAAGACTACCCCTTCCTGCTCCACCGTCTCATCCTTCAGCCCCACCCCCGACAACTGGCGCGCAAATGCCTGCGACAGCAGGTAGTGCAGCCGGTACGCCGCCTGGGCATACGGCATGCCTTCCGGGCGCACGTTCGAGATGCAGTTGCGGCTGTCGTCGAGCAAACCCACCTTCGGCGCCCAGGTCAGGTACAGGCCCAGGCTGTCGGGGGAAGAGAGGCCCGGCCGCTCGCCGATCAGCACCAGCACGGCGCGCGCTTGCAGTAATTCGCCCACTTCGTCACCGACCGCCACCCTCCCCTGCTGCACGATGACCAGAGGGGATACTGTCCACGCTTCCAGCGCCAGCCTTTCGCGCAGGGCCGCCAGGAACGGCGCCGCATGGCGTTCGATCGCCAGCGCCGACAGGCCATCGCAGGCCACCAGCGCCAGGTCCATCCCTTGATCACATTGCGCCAGGCGCTGGCGTGAAGGCTCGTCGAGGCGCCGCCCCAGGTCGGGCCGTTGCAGATAGATGGCGCGCGTGGCGGCGGCGCTGTGCAAGCCGATACAGCCCGGCTCGCGTGCCGCCAGCGCTGGCACGTCCAGTTCCAGGTGCACCGCGTCGCGCGCCTGCGCGTGGGCCAGCTGGAAGGCCAACTGCCGTGATGTCGGCAGGCTGACGCCGCTGCGGCCCAGCGCGATGCGCGCCTGCGTATGGCGGCGCAGGGCTTGCCAGGGATTGTCGGTGACGCGGGTGTCGCTGGCCATGGCATGCTCCCGGGGTGATGGAATCTTGCTACACTGCGCATCAGCATATCACCAGGGAGCACCATGATCGTCGTCGCCGATGCCGTGCTGTGGGACCAGCTGTACGATTTGCCGCTGCTGGAGCGGCTGGGGCCCGCGCAGCCGGAAATCATCAACCATGTCACGCAGGTCAATCTGGCCATGGACGTGCCTGAGCGGCCGTCGTCGACCGAAGTGGACGCCGCCTTTGAAGCCGATGTGCGCGCGGCCATCGCCAGCATGCCGGCGTCCGTGCAGGCGCTGCTCGACGGCGTGCTGCTGGGCGTGCGCTATGCGCGCCAGCTGGGATCGTCGGCCATCAGCGATATCGTCGTCAGCGGCGAGGGCACGATCCTGGGCGTGGTGGTGGCGCTCGATGTCGACGCGTTCGAGTCGCGCACGGCCAATGCCTGGGCCACATGGAAGGAAAATACGCCATTCGCGCCTGAAGAAGGTTACCAGCTGAGCGCGCAGATTGCGCTGCCCGAAGACGACAACCGCCAGGGCGCGCTGCAATACCTGCTGCTGCACGAATTCGGCCATGTGCTGTCGGCGGGCCGCAATCTGCTGCACGACTGGTGGCTGGACGCGCAGTCTCTGCGCGGCGCCGGCGAATACCATTACCTGCCGCTGGCGTGGCGCATCGATGCTCAAAAAAGAGTGGTGCCGCTGGCGGAGAACGACTTTGCGCTGCGTGGCGACATCGTCTACTACCACGGCGCGCGCATGCAAGGCAGCCAGATGATGGACGCCTACCGTCAGCTGCAAGACGCCAACTTCGCCACGCTGTACGCCGCCACCAGCGTGCATGAAGACTTTGCCGAATCGTTCGCCAGCTATGTGCACGCCGTCATGCTGGGCAAACCGCAGGCCATCCGCATCGAAAAAGATGGCGCGCTGCAGCTGCAATTCGACGGCTACTGGGAGTCGCCGCGCAGCGCGGACAAGCGCGCGCTGCTGGCGCGGCTGCTGGGCTAGGCGCCGCTTGCCGCCCGCGCCAGCATGGCGCGAAACGCCGCAAATACTTTCCGCATGGCCGGCCGTTTGTACGGGTACATCTCTTCGGCGTCCATCGCGTGCACGATCATGGCGTTGTCGGCTTCGAATACCAGCAGTTCGCCGTCGCGCGTCTCCGCGCAGTCGATGCCGAGATACGGCATGCCCATGCGTGCGTCGATGGCGGCAAAAGCCTGCGCATGGCGGCGCGCGAATTCATCGTCAAAGTGCGCCATGATGCGCGCCTCTTCCTCGCGCTTGAGCGCGCTTTCATCCATGCCCGCGTTCAGGTAATGGATCATCCAGTGCGACGACACGGCAAAGTGGCAGATATACGGCCGGCCATCGATCAGTGCGATGCGGTATTTGCGGTACTGACCGTCGTCGTTGCGGTAGTCGAAAAAGCGGGCGATATAAAAGCGTTCGGCGCCGACTTTTTGCAGATACACCCGCAGGTCGGCGGCGCTGGCCATGCGTTCGAGGTCATGGCCCGCGTGCGAGCCGAGCGGGCGCACGATCAGCGGAAAATCGTCGCCTGGTAGCAGCGAGCCAACCGTCAGTTCGCCACTGGCCAGCGCCTGCAGTTGCGTACGGTCCAGGCGCGCCGTGCGCGGCATGGCCACGCCGGGCACGTCCTGCAGCCGCGCGCACAGGCCGTCGCGCGAGGTATGCGCAATATGCTGCGGCAGGTTGACCACCGGGCGCGGCCATTCAAGCAGAAACGCCGCCAGGCGCGCCAGCAAGGGTTGATTCGCGTCCGATTCGGCCACCGCCACCAGCAGCACATCATGCTCGGGCACTTCTTCGGGAAAGTCACTATCGGCCGTCAGGTACAGCAAATCCATGGCCACGTCGGACTGCTCGACCAGGAATTCGATCGGCGTATTCGACATCAGGTCGCCCGGCCCCATCACCACCAGCAGCTTGAAGCCGGGGCCCGACTGCGGCGCCTGTGCCGGCAGCGAGTACCACTGCTGCAGTTCGATCGCCTGCGCCTGCACCGCCAGCGCCAGCTCGCGCTGGCCTTTCAGTTGCAGCACGGTGGAAAAATCGAGACAGGCGTGCGCATCGTCGGGATGGGCCTGGGCGCGCGCCAGCAGCGCTTCGCCCAGCGGCGCCAGGTCCTGCTGTAAAAAGGCCAGCCGCATCAGGGGGGCCAGGCCAATCAGCGGCGCGTATGGCGTGGCGGCCTGCTGCATCAAATCAGTCATGGTGTTTCCGTAAATCAAGAGAGGCGCGCGGCGCCGAAGCGCAGCACGGCGTCGACCAGCGCGTCGATATCCTGCGCGCGCGTGCGGTGGTTGACGATGGCGGCGCGGATCGCCAGCTGGCCGGCGATGGTGGTCGACGAGGGCGCGGCGACGCCCGATTCATGCAGGTCGGCGACGATCTCGCCATTGAAGGAATCGCTGTCGCCGCCCGGCACGCCGCGGTGGCGGAAGCAGACGATATTGAGGGTCACGGGCGCCAGCAATTCCAGTTCCGGCGTGGCCGTCACGCGCTCGGCCAGGTAGCGCGCCAGCGCGCAGGTATGGGCGATCGCCGCGCCCATGCGTTCGGCGCCGTGCACCTTGAAAGTGAACCAGGTTTTCAGGGCGCGAAAGCCGCGCGACAGGTCCGGGCCGAAGTCGCACGGCCACGGCGAGCCGCCGGCCAGTCCGCGCGCTTCGCGGCGCAGATAGGCGGCCGGCGCCGCAAACGCCGCCATATGGCGGGCGCCGTCGCGCACCAGCAGAAAGCCCGCGTCGTACGGCACCTGCCCCCATTTGTGAAAATCAAAGGCCAGCGAATCGGCCAGCTCGATACCGGCCAGCAGCGGCGCCACCTCGGGCGACAGCATGCCCAGCGCGCCATACGCGCCGTCGACGTGGAACCACAGTTTTTCACGCGCCGCCAGCGCCGCCAGCGCGGAAAGGTCATCGATGGCGCCCGTGTCCACGGTGCCGGCAGTACCGGCGATAAAGAACGGCGTCAAACCTGCCGCGCGGTCTTGCGCAATGCACTGCGCCAGCGCGGTGACGTCGAGCTGCTGCCGGTCGTTGACAGCGATGCGGCGCAGCGAGCTTGTGCCCAGGCCCGACAGATCCATCGCCTGGGCGATGCAGCCGTGGGCGGCGGCCGAGGTGTAGGCCACCAGGCGGGCGTCTTTCAGCCCATCCTGGCGCGCCGCCACGCCCAGCGCCTGGGTGCGCGCCACCAGCAAGCCCATCAGATTGGCCATCGACGTGCCGGTGACGAACACGCCGCTGGCCGTGTCGGGAAAGCCGAACAGTTCGCGCATCCAGCGGCCGATCTGGCGCTCGACTTCCACCGGCATCTGGCTACGCGCGCCCACATTGGCGTTCAGGCCGGCCGCCAGCATCTCGGCCAGCATGCCGACCGGCGTGCCCCCGCCATGCACCCAGCCCATGAAGCCCGGGTGTACATTGCCCACCGCGTAGGGCAGCACGTCGCGCATGAAGGTGGCATGGGCGGCGGCCAGCTCGCCCGGCGCCTGCGGCAGCGGTTCGGCGAAGCTGGCGCGCGCCGTGGCGGGCGCGGCTTGCCAGACGGGGCGCTGGCGTATCTGCTGCGCATAGTCGAGCATGTCGTCGAGCATGCGGTGGCTTTGCGCGCGGAAGGCGTCCCAGTCTTCGGGCGTCTGCGGGTCGAGAGAGTCGGGGACAGAAGCAGGATCGGGTGGCAGCATGATGGCGTCGCTAAAGTAGGTGGTTGATTATCGCACCGGCATGGCCAGCCAGGGCGCCATTTACATCTGTTACCCGGCCAGCCGCCGCAGCGCCGCCTGGAATGCCGGCGCCAGTTGCGCCGAAAGCTGGCCGTCGCCCCGGGTAATGCGCATGCGCGCCAGCCAGGCCTCGAACTCGGGCGCGGCGCCCAGGCCCAGCACGCGGCGCGCATACAGGGCGTCGTGGAAGGACGTGCTCTGGTAACCCAGCATGATGTCGTCGGCGCCCGGCACACCCATGATGAAGTTGCAGCCTGCCGCGCCCAGCATGGTCAAGAGTACGTCCATGTCGTCCTGGTCGGCTTCCGCATGGTTGGTATAGCAGACGTCGCAGCCCATGGGCAGGCCCAGCAGCTTGGCGCAGAAATGGTCTTCCAGCCCCGCGCGGATGATCTGCTTGCCGTCGTACAGATATTCGGGGCCGATAAAACCGACTACCGAATTGACCAGCAGCGGCGCATATGCGCGCGCCACCGCGTAGGCGCGCGCCTCGCAGGTCTGCTGGTCCATGCCGTGATGGGCGCTGGCCGACAGCGCGCTGCCCTGCCCCGTCTCGAAATACATGACGTTGTTGCCCACCGTGCCTCGCCCCAGTGACAGCGCCGCCGCCCGGCCCTCGGCCAGCAGCGCCAGGTCGATGCCAAAGCTCCTGTTGGCCGCCTCGGTACCGGCCACCGACTGGAACACCAGGTCGACCGGCGCGCCACGCCGTATCGCCTCGATGGTATTGGTGACATGCGTCAGCACGCAGGACTGGGTGGGAATCTGGTACTGGCCGATCACGCCATCGAGCAGGTGCAGCAGCGACACCACTTGCGCCACATTGTCGGTGGCCGGATTGATGCCGATCACGGCGTCGCCGCTGCCATACATCAGGCCATCGACAATCGAAGCCGCGATGCCGGTGGCGTCGTCGGTCGGGTGATTCGGCTGCAAGCGCGTCGATAGCCGGCGCTCCAGACCCAGGGTATTGCGAAAGGCAGTGACGACGCGGCATTTACGAGCCACCAGCACCAGGTCCTGCAAGCGCATCAGTTTTGACACGGCCGCCGCCATTTCGGGCGTGATGCCGCGCGCGAGCGCCGCCAACGCCGCGCTGTCGGCCACATCGCCGAGCAGCCAGTCGCGAAAATCCCCTACGCACAGATGAGAAACCGGCGCAAACGCGGCGCGGTCGTGGCTGTCGATAATCAGCCGCGTGACTTCGTCGCTGTCATACGGCACCAAAGCGTCGTTCAAAAACACCGTCAAGGGCAGCTCGGCCAGCGCCATCTGCGCGGCGACCCGCTCCTGCGCGCTGGTGGCCGCCACGCCCGCCAGCATGTCGCCCGAGCGCAGCGGCGTCGCCTTGGCCAGCAGGTCCTTCAGGTCGCGGAAACGGTAGACCATGCTTCCCAGCGTATGCGCATATTCCGTCATCAGGCTATCCTCCCGTGACAGCCATTCTACGCCTGCACGCCATTATTCCAGGCTGCGCAGCGCACCCTCGACGTCAGGGTGGCGAAACACGAAGCCGTCGGCCAGCAGCCGGCGCGGCACCACGCGCTGGCCTTCGACCAGCAGATCGGCCTGCTCGCCCAGCAAGGTGCGCATCACGAACGCCGGTGTCGGCATGAACGAGGGGCGGTGCAGGACCTTGCCGGCCACCTTGGCGAATTGGCCCTGGCGCATCGCTTCGGGAGCGCAGAAGTTGTACGCACCCGTGACCACGCTTTCTTCGCTGCGGCGCGCCAGGTGCGCAATGCCGCGTATCACATCGTGCACATGCACCCACGACATCCACTGGCGGCCACTGCCCAGCGGGCCACCGGCACCCAGGCGTATCGGCAGCAGCATCTGCGGCAGGGAACCCTGGTGGCCGAACACCAGGCCAAAGCGCATGCGGCCCACCTGCACGCCATATTGTTCGGCCGTGCGCGCAACAGCTTCCCATTCACTGCACAGTTGCGACATGAAGATCGCTTGCGGCGCGCTGTCCTCGCCGAGTTCCGTATCATCGCCCTGCGGCTGCACGCCGTAGTAGCCGATCGCCGACGCCGACAGCAGCACGCGCGGTTTGTGCGCGGCGCGGGCGATCCAGGCGATCACCTCCTGCGTCAAGCCGATGCGGCTGCGGCGCAAGGCCGCCTTGCGCGCCTCCGTCCAGCGGTGGCCGACGATGCGCGCACCGGCCAGGTTGACCACCATGTCGATATGTTCATTGTCACGCAGATCGGCCATGCCGGTAATGCAGCGTACCTTGCCATCGAAAGTCCACGCCGCCTGTTTGGCCTGGCGCGTCAGCACCGTCACCTGATGGCCGTCGGCCAGCAAGGCGTGCACCAGCTGCTGGCCGATAAAGCCGGTCGCACCCGTCACCAGCACCTGCTGCTGCGTGGTGGCGAAATGGATGGTTTCCACCGCGCGCTCTTCTTTTTCCACGCGTCTGCCCAGCTGCCAGGCCGCGTAACCATCGCGCAGGCCGGACAAGCCCACGCCCACGCCGCAAAGGGCCAGGAAGACGCTGAGCCAGCCGTAAGGCTGCCATACCAGGTCCGTTGGCAAGCTGGCCCAGTCGGCGCTGTTCAGGGCCAGCAAGGCGATAAAGGCGCCGGCATTGATGGCCAGTACCGTGTGCGTGACCCGTTCGGTGGCCGGCAGCAGGCGTGTCCGGTCTTCGACCACGAAGTCCCACAGCGTCAGCACGATCTCCACGCTGAAGACGAGCACCAGCACCCAGGCCCAGGCGCCGTGCCATTCCCAGGATGACAGGCCGGCAAACAGCACGCTGTAGATCAGCGCGCGGATCGAGTGGATCGTCAGTTCCAGGCGCGCCGATTTCTTTTGCGGCAGCGCTTCGGTGATCTCGTGGTGGTAGATGGTGTCAAAAGCGCCCAGGCAGCCCTGGAAAGCCATCATTTGAAGGGCCAGCAGATGGGTATTCATGGTGTGTCCTTGTCGGTGTCGGGGGCAGCGGCTTCGCGAAACACGCCGACCTGGGTAAAGGTGGTGCCGAACAGCGCGTGGCGAATCTCGATGCGGATATTGAATTGCTGCGGATTGTCGTTGCGGTGGCACAGATAGGTCTTGCCGGGCGTGAGCAGGCCTGGCAGCGGCATGCGCCAGCCGAACAGGTCGAGGAAATAACCGTCGCTGGTGAAGTACAGATTGCCCTCGCGGATATCGAGCAGCAGCTTCATGCCCAGGCCCATGCCGACGTATTCCAGCACCTCGCCCTTCTCGCTTTCGGCCATGTACGAGGTAAAGCGTATCGGTTTGCGATCATGCAGGCGGTAGGTGCGCTGCTTGAAAATATGCGGGCAGTTGGGGCGCGAATAGACTTCGATATCGACCGGAAAATCGTGGTCGTCATGCGGAATCAAGGCGCCGTTGATAAAGGGCCGCGTGATCCAGCCCAGCACCTTGCCCAGGCGCGAGCTGCTCAATTCACTGAGTTCGCCCCGGTAGTACAGCGGCTGGCCCGGCGCGGGATTTTTTTCGAAGCGGCGGCGGATATCGGGGTGCAGGTTTTGCCAGGCGTCGCCCATCACCTTCTTGAACAGCTCCCCTTCGGATGGTCCGCTCATGGTTTGGCTTTCTTGGCCTTGGCCGGCTTGTCTTCGGGACTGAGGAACTTGGCCACCTTGCCGCCCATCGACAGCATGCGCTGCAAGGTGGCCGGCGGCAGGTTCTTGTAGTCGCTGTAGGTGCTGCTCAGCATTTCAAGAAAGGCCAGCACTTCGCCCATGCGCTCCAGTGTGGCGGGAGGAATCGCCGCATCGTGTTCGCCCTCGATCGCGCATTCGCGCAGGACGGTGAGGGTGGGATCGATCTCGCGCCGCTTGCGCTCTTCCATAATGACGCGGAAGATCTCCCACACATCCTGCAGCGCCACGAAATGGTCGCGCCGGTCTCCCATCACGTGGGTCACGCGCGCCAGGCCCCAGCTTTGCAGTTCTTTCAGGCTGTTGCTGACGTTCGAGCGCGCCACGTTCAGGCTGGCCGCGATATCTTCCGCCGTCAGCGGCTCGTTGGCCAGGAACAGCAGCGCATGGATCTGCGCCACGGTGCGGTTGACGCCCCAGCGGGTGCCCATCTCGCCCCAGTGCAGAATATACTTTTGTGTGGTCGGACTCAGTTCCATGATCTCGGCTCCGTCTTTTCTCTTATTTCTGTCGTTACAGAAATGTAAGGCGATACGAAAGCCGAGTCAAGCGCGATTCGTTACAAAGATGCCGGCGGCTGGCCCATGGCTTTCAGGAACTGCTGCTGCGAAGCGTGCAGCTGCAAATAGCCGATCTCGCGGTAGGTCAGGCCATGGCGAGGCGCCAGTTCGGCGATGATGCGCGCCAGCGCCGGGTAGTGGCGGTGGTTCCAGGTCGGGAACAGATGATGGGTCAAATGCAGGTTCAGGCCACCTAGCCAGTAACCGAGCCAGCGCAGGGCGCGCGGCTTCGGCGTCCAGTCGCAGGCCGTATAAAAGGTGTGCTGGTACCAGTCGTGCGGCATGGTGCCATCATCGCCCGGCTGGAAGAAATCGACTTCGGCCCAGTGCGTGCCCAGGATCAGCGCCACCAGCGCGCACGAGGCGATCATCTGGCCCAGCAAGTATGCACCCAGCACCGTGCCCCAGCCGATGCCGTGGCCCTGCACCACCCAGATCGGCACGGCCAGCACCAGCGCCACATGGCCCAGCTTCCAGCCCAGGAACACGGCCCAGCCGCGCCAGCCCTGCAGCTTGCTGTGCACTGCCACCGGGGTCTTGCCGAAGCGGTCCAACCAGTCCCCATACCAGTTCAGGTAGGGCAGCGACAGGGCGGCGACCACGGGCCAGTACAGGTATTGATAGCGGTACTGCGGCGACCAGCGCTGGTACGGCGTCTGGCGCAGGAACGGATTCGGTTCCGTATCGAGGTCATAGCCTTCGACATTGGCGTAGGTATGATGGAAATGCACATGGCGGATGGTCCAGAAATCCATGTCCACGCCCACCGGCAGGCTGACCAGGCGCGTCAAGAGGCGGTTCAGCGACCCGCGCCGGAACATGGCGCTGTGGGCGCCATCGTGCAGGCTGTTCATGGCCAGCACCATGGCGGTGACCACGCTGGCGACATAGCAGGCGACAAAGCCAAGGGTGGTCCCGGCATTCAGCGCCAGCAGATACAGCAGCGCCGCCAATCCAGTCAGGGCAATCGCCTTGGCATGCATGCGCCAGTCGGCGAAGCGGTGCGTGGCCGATTGCGCCAGATAGGCGTCGGCCCGCTCGCGCAGCTCGCGCCGGAAGGCCGAATCTCGCGCCGGCTGGAAGCGCAGCGGCGGCAGTTGGGAAGACACTGTCATGCGCGCCGGCCCTCTTGCGCCGGCCACCACAGCCGGCGCGCGCCATCGAGGCCGTGCACCAGCAGCAGCCCCATGAAGATCACGCCCCAGGCGTCGCGCGCGCCGTACCAGAACAGGAACAGCAGCGGCAGCGCCAGGCAGATGGCGATCCAGGCCATCGCCCCCCAGCGGCGCGCGTCCGACAGCCCGCCCAGGGCCAGCGTGCCGGCAAAGATCAGCGCAAACAGCGTTGCCTGCTGCGCGGCGGTCCACGCCGCTTCATGGTTGACGTAATAGATCACCAGGCCAAACAGGATCACGCCGCCGATGCCGATATACAGTTCGGGCACGTGAAAGATACCACGCGACTGCCAGTCCGGAAAGCGCGCGCGCAGCCATTTGAACAATTTGCCGTTGCTGGCCAGGAGCGGGTTATGGGTCGGCGTCGTGCCTTTTACCCCATAGCGCATTTCCACGCCATCGAGCTCCGGCTGGAAGCTGCCGAACAGTTTGTCCCACAGCAGCAGGGTGCCGCCGAAATTGCGGTTGATATAGCGCTTGTCGGTGCCGTGGTGGACCCGGTGGTGCGACGGCGTGACCATGATTTTGTCCAAAATGCCGGACTTGTTGACCAGCGCATTGTGGTTGTAGAACTGCACCGAGTAATGCAGCGACGAGATGACGACAAAGATTTCCAGCGGCAGGCCCAGCACGGCCAGGATGGCGATAAACGGGAAATTGGTCAGCGACGAATACCAGGAATTGCGCACGCCCAGCGACAGGTTGAAATGTTCGCCTTGGTGGTGCACCACATGCACCGCCCACAGCAGCGGAATTTTATGGTGCAGGCGGTGCATCCAGTAAAAGCACAGGTCCCAGGCGACAAACGCGAACAGCCATTGCGCCGCCACCGGCCACTGGTCGACGATGTGCAGGTTGGCATGGCGCAGCAGCAGGGCGAAGGCCGCCACTTCCACGCCGCGAAACACCCACATCAGGATATGGCCTGAATTGAGGTTGAAGATCACGTCCTTCCATGGCACCGGCGTCTTGCGTACCCATTTGAGTATTAGCAGTTCGGCCAGCACGAAGGCCAGCATGATCACGAAAGTAAGGGCAAAAGGATTCAGGGTCATGGTGCAATTTCCGCAGAAATGTCGCGACGATCTGCCGAGGATACGCGCATTTTGGCCAGCGCGCCGCCAGCCAGGCCCACCAGCAGGCCGGCGCCCAGGTCGATGCTGACATGCCGGCGCAGCGCGATAATCGCATAGCAGATGCCCAGCGTGAGCAGCACGGCCAGCGCGGAGCGTATCGGCCTGTCTCGCTCGAACAGCGCCCAGGCGCACAGCAGGGTCAAGGCGCCATGCAGCGAGGGCAGGCAGTTTTGCGTGGAATCCATCGTTTGCAGCATGCGCAATACCTGCGTGCTCCAGCCCATGCCGTCACCGACCGGTGGATACGCCAGGGTGGTCGGATACAGCAAAAACACCACGCCGCAGATGACCGCCGACACCGCCATGGCGCGCGCCAGCCAGCGCACGCGCGCCGGACTGACCACCAGATAGGTGTACGGGATCAGGATAAAAAAGGACAGGTACAGCCAGATCGCCGCGTCGCTGTAGGCAATCGCACGGTCGATCATGGTCTCGGGCAGAATCACGCCCTGCCCTTGCAGCAGGTCGCTGGAAAAATACACCAGGCCCACGCTGCCCCAGCCGGCCAGCAGATACAGCAGACGCTTGAAAAATGTCATCGTTAAAGTAGACGCCGGATGCGGCGCCGTTTCATGGTGGGATCAAAAGCGGGCAGTTCGCTGCTGACGGTCCAGTGCAGCCGTTCGACCGCCACGCCCAACCCTTGCAGCACGCCTTCCAGATGGGTTTTCAACGCGGCCAGGCCCGCAGTATCCTGCGCCGCATGCAGCTGCAAGGTGGCCGCTCCCTGCTGCGCCAGGCGGTAGTCGCAGTCGGCCGGCAGGGCTTGCGCAAACGCGCGCGTCAGCACATCGGCAAACACAGAGATGCTCTTGCCGTCCGCAGCGGGCAGCACCAGCATATCGTCGCAGCGCCCTTCGATGCCGTCGATGGCGCGCGTGACCCGCCCGCACGGGCAAGGCGTGGCGCGCGCCAGCAGGATATCGTCGAGCCGGTAGCGCACGATCGGTTGCGTGGTGCGGGTAAAGTCGGTAATCACCGGCACGAAGCGGCGCTGCTCCCGGTCCAGCCACTGCGGCTCGACATGCACGTATTCCTCGTTCAGGTGCAGCACGCCGTGTTCGCAGGTGCTGGCCAGAAAACCCTCGGTGGCCTGGTAGATTTCATGCACGGCGCCGAACGCCTGCACGATCAGCGCGCGGTCCTGCGCTTCCAGCACTTCGGCCACCGAGATGACTTTTTTCGGCGCCAGCGCCAGCTCCCCCGCGATCACGCCCAGCGCCAGCTGGCGCAGCACCTGGGCCGGCGCCACGATCACCGACGGTTGATACGCCACCAGTTCGGCGCACAGCGCGTCGAAGGGCTGGAACAGGTCGTAAAAGGCAAAGGTGAGCCACGGCGAGCGCACGGCCGTGTACAGATTGCTGTTCGCGCGCAGGAACAGCGCCACCTTCTCGCCGGAAAACAGGCCGTCGGGCAGCGCCTTGGCCAGCATCACGCCGGCCCACTGGGCTTTTTCGCGCGGGCTGACGGTAAATACGGCGCGCTGCGACGAGGTGCCCGACGACAGGCCGACCGTGATCTCGCCCACGGCGGGGGTAAAATCGCGGCTGCGCTCGGCCGCCATGGCCGCCTCCATCGCCGGCGCCAACCGCACGCCGGCCGTGTTCATGGTGTCGAAATGCTCCAGCATCAGCGCCTTGTTCATGCCCGGCCACTTCGCCAGAGGCAGCGCGCGGAATGGCGCAAAGTACGGGCTGCGCGCGCACAGGGTGTCGATAAAGCTGGCCAGCCGGCGCTCTTGATAGGCGTCCAGCTGCGCGCGGTTCGCAAAGCGCAGGCGGCGCGTGCGCCAGTAGGCCAGCAACAGCCAGAAAATGCGCTTCAAGGCCGGCCCGCCACTGGCGCATAGTCGTCGGTGTCTTCATGCGTGATGCGGATCTGCGCCTGGCCGCCCCGGTGCAGCTGGTGCAGGCGGTGCAAGGTCTCGTAATATGGCGCGCGCTTGTGCTGGATAATGAACGACAGCTCGGACGGCCCGCGCAGCTGCTGGAAGCTTTCCGGCACCCAGGCCGCGTCCGACGCCAGCAGGGTCCAGCCACCATCCTGCAGCACGAACGCGCCCAGGTGGCCGATGGCGTGGCCGGGCAGTTCGACGATATAAATTTCGCCGGTGCCGCTGACATCGCGCCCCGTCGTGAACGGGTGCAGCGCGGCCGGCAAGGCGGTTTCCGGCACGCTTTCGACGAAAGACAGGCGATCCGCAATGTCAAGCGGCAGCAGCTCCGGCACGAATGCCTGGCGCACGGCGGGGATGCCGCTCAGGCCGCGCACCGCATCCCAGCCGGTTTTCGACGCCATCAGACGCGCCTGCGGAAAATCGCGCATGCCGGCGATATGGTCGGCGTGGAAGTGCGACAGCAGCAGGGTGTGGATATCGCCGGGCGACACGCCATGCGCGCGCAACTGGCCCTGCAAGGATTCGTGCGCGTCGAACACCACCGGCGTGACCCAGGCATACATGCGGTACACGCCTTTGGAGGTGGCGGTACGAAAATGGTCGGCATAACCGGTGTCCCACAGGTACAGGCCCGCGCGCGTGTCGATCAGGTAGGCGCGCGAGGGGAAGCAGCGGCTGGCGAAACCGCTGCCTTTCAGGACCATGCAGGAGGGGTGGGTACAGTGACCGACGCGAAAGGCGGTGATGCTAGCCATTGCGCTCCTTCGCCACCTTGTGCGCGGCCGCTTCCTGGCGCATCCATTGCGCGGTGCGGGCGATGCCGTCCTGCAGGCTGACGATGGGGCGGTAGCCCAGCACCTTGCGCGCCTTGGCGTTATCGAGCGTCATGTCGAAGCTGAGCGCGCCGATGCTGTACGGTGTCAGCGACGGTTCGCGGCGCGTGAAACGGGCGGCGAACTGCATCAGCCTGGCCACCACCGCCAGCACCCGGTACGGCATGCTGACGATCTCGAACGGCTGGCGCAGGTGGTCGCAAAACAGGCTGCGCAGAATATCGCACAGGCGCGCCGGTTCGCAGTTGGTGATATTGAAGGCGCTGCCCGACGCCAGCGTCTTGTGCAGCGTGGCCAGCCACATCGCGTGCACCACATTGTCGACATAGGTGATGTCGATGGTGGCCGCGCCGCCATTGGGCAGCGGCAGCTTGCCGTGGCGCTCGCGCAGCACGCGCGCCAGGCGCGGAATCAGCACCTGGTCGTGCGGGCCGAAGATGGCGCGCGGGCGCAGGATCACGCACAGCATCTGGCGGTGCTTGTCGGCCGCTTCCTGCACCAGTTTTTCGGCCATCGCCTTGGTGCGCGCATAGGCGTTCACATAGCTATCGGGGCGAAAGGTTTCCGGCACTTCGTGGCGGTGGCGGTAGTCGAAATACAGGGCCGGGGTGGAAATGTGCACGAAGCGCGCCACATGCGAGGCGGCCGCCGCGCGCAGCAGCTGGCCGGTGGCGGTGACGTTGGCGGCGATAAAGTCGCGTTCCAAGCCCCACGGCGAGGACAGCGCGGCGCAGTGCCAGACGGCGTCCATGCCGCGCACCAGCTGATCGGCCTGCTGCGGCGTGGCTTGCGCCAGGTCGAGCGGCACGAACTGCGCGCCCATGCGCTCGAGCTCGCGGCCCACGGCCAGGTTGCGGCCGCTGGCGCGCACGTCCACGCCCTGCGCCAGCAGGAAGTGCACGGCGTTGCGCCCCAGGCCGCCTGTCGCCCCCGTGACCAGTATCCGCTTCATTACTTCATCCTCATAGATCGCGAATCATAGATCGATAATCATGCCGCCGATGGTCAGCCCGGCGGCCGTGCCCATCATCAGCAGGCGCTGGCCCGGCACGGCACGGCCCGTCATCACGGCCTCGTGCAGCGCGGTGGGCAGCGAGGCCGCCACCTGGTTGCCATGGGTCGCGAAGATCTTGATGATTTTAGCATCGGGCACGTCGAGGATGCGCGCGGCATGCGCCAGCCCCAGCGGGCTGGCCTGGTGCGGCACCACCACGTCGATGCGATCGAGGCCGGCACCGGATTCGACCATCAACTGGTCCAGGAAAGCCGGCATCACCTTGACGGCCAGGCGGAACACGGCTTTGCCATCCATATGGAACAGATAATCGCTGGGGTCGCTGCCGTTGCGCGGATTGCGCTCGGTGCCGCCGCCGCGGATCTCGCAGTAGCGCCGCCCTTCCGGATACGTGCCCATTTTATAGGCGACGATGCCGGTGCTGCCGTCGCCGCGCTCGACGATCACGGCGGCGGCGCCGTCGCCGAAGATCATCGACGCTTCCGGCTCGCTCCAGTCGACCCCGCGCGAGGCCAGGTCGGACGAAACGATGGCGATGCGCCGGTAGCCGCCGTCTGCCAGCATGGAGGCGGCCACGCGCAGCGCCGCCATGAAACTGAGGCAGCTGGCGTTGATATCGAAGGCGGGCGTACCGGCCGGCAGGCCGGCGTGCAGGGCGATAAAGCAGGCCGTGTTCGGCAGGGCCTGCTCGGGCACGCCGCAGGCGCCGATCAGGAGATCGACGTCACCCGGCTGCAGGCCGGCGTTCTTCAGCGCGTCGAGCAAGGCGGCCGCGCCCAGCTGGCTTTGCGATTCGTCGGGCGCGGCCACGAAGCGCGACAGCACACCGCTTTTTTGCAGGGTATAGCCGGGCGGATGGCCGAGTTTGCGGTCCAGGCTGTCGGACGTCACGCTATGCGACGGCACGGCCTTGCCTGTCGCGATCAGGCGTACTGGAATCATGGGAGCCTTCCTTTATTGTTATGTTGGTCAGGCGTCGTTCATGGCGTCGGCAGGGAATCGCCGCAATGCTTGCAGAAATTGGCATCGTCATCGATATCGCGCTCGCCGCAGCCGGGGCAGCGGCGGCCAACCTGCTGGCGGCCACCGCGCTGCACCGTCATTTCCGCGCTGATGATGCCGGTCGGGACGGCCAGGATGCCCCAGCCCAGCAGCATCATCAGCGAGGCGATGGTGCGCCCGATATCGGTCTTCGGCGTGATATCGCCAAAGCCCACCGTGGTCATGGTGCTGATGGCCCAGTAGATCGAGGTGGGAATGCTGCTGAAACCGTTTTGCGGCCCTTCCACCACATACATCACGGTGCCCAGCAAAAACACGATCATCATCACGACCGACAAAAAAATCAGGATCTTGCGCCGGCTGGCCAGCAGGGCCCGGCCCAGCATCGTGTATTCGTGCACATACGACGTCAGCTTGAGGATGCGGAACATGCGCAAGAGGCGCAGGATGCGCACATCGATCAGCACATGGGCGCCCGGCAGCAGCAGGCCGATATAGGTCGGCACGATGGCCAGCAGGTCGATAATGCCGAAAAAACTGCGCGCGTAGCGCACGGGATGCTGCAGGCACGACAGCCTGGCCAGGTATTCGATCGTAAACAGGAAAGTGAAAAACCATTCCAGCCCCAGCAACAGTGGGCCATGGCGGGCCGCCACCGAGGCGACGCTGCTGAGCACCACCACCGTCACGCTGATCAGAATGGCGGCGATCAGCACCAGGTCGAACGCACGGCCGGCCCGCGTTTCCGACTCGAAGATCACGTTGTACATGTGCGCGCGCCAGCCCGCCTCGGGCTTGCCGTATCGTTTTTGCGCTTCCTGCGCGGAGCGCTGCTGCGGTGTCAAAGGTGCGGCTTTCATGCTGGTCGTGTGTTCATATGCCAATTATTGTATAGATAATTTGGCCAGTATGGCGACACACTAGAAGGGTTGAGAGGGTTGCTGCGCCAGCAGCACGGCGTTGCGGCGCTCCCTTTCGGCCTGCACGATATCCACCGCGCGCGCTTCGCCCACGCCGGCCGTCTGCAGCACGGTGGCGGCCAGCTGCAGCGCCGCTTCCAGCGCCTCGGGCACGACCAGGGTGGCGCCGGCCTGCACCAGCGCCAGCGCATGGGCTTCGTCGCGGGCGCGCGCATACACCGGCAGTTGCGGATAGGCGCGCCGGATCGAGCGCACCGCGTGCAGCACCGAGGCCGGATGGTCCATCGTCAGCACCACCGAGCTGGCCCGGTCGGCATGGACTTTCTGCAGCAACTCGGCGCGCGAGGCGTCGCCAAAATACACGGGAACGCCGCGCGGATGCAGGGCAGCCACCAGGCGCGCATCGTTCTCGACCGCCACATAGCTGATATCCTGCTCGGTCAGCACCTTGGCCAGCAGCTGGCCCACCCGGCCGAAGCCGGCGATGATGACGCTGCCCGCCGGAGGTTCGGCGCCGCTGGCCAGGTCGGCCAGTTGATGATGGTGGCGCTGGTCCCACCAGCCGCCCAGGCCGCGCGCCGCTTTCGCCAGCGCCGGCGTGGCAAACAGGCTCAGGCCCACCACCAGCATCACGAACTGCGCCACGTCGGGCGCGATCAGTCTGGTGCCGAGCGCATAGGCGACCACGATAAAGGCGAATTCGCCACCCTGCCCCAGCAGCACGCCCGACGCCACCGCGCGGCCCCAGGGAAAGCCGCCGAGGCGGAAAATCACACCGGTCACCAGGGTCTTGACGGCAAACAGGCTTAATACCGCGAGCGGGATCCAGACCGGCGAGCGGATGATTTCGCGCACGTCGATCTGCATGCCGACCGACATGAAGAACAGGCCCATCAACAGCCCCTTGAACGGTTCGATGATCACTTCCACTTCATGGCGAAATTCCGTTTCCGCCAGCAGCAGCCCGGCCAGCAAGGCGCCCAGCGCCATCGACAGGCCGGCCAGGTAGGTCAGCCCGGCGATACCGAGAGTACTGAGCAGTGTCAGGGCCATGAAGACATCGGGCTGGCGCTTGCCGACAAAAAACTGGAACAGCGGGCGGATCACGCGGCGCCCCAGCAGATAGATCAGCAGGATGGCGCCGGCCGATTTCACGGCCGCAAAGCCGAGCAGATAAGCCAGGTCATCGCTATGTCCGCTGGCGAACACATCGATCAGGATAAACAGCGGCACCACCATCAGGTCCTGGAACATCAGGATGGAAAAACCGGCCTGGCCGGCGGGCGTTTGCAGCGAGCGCTGCTCGTTCAACAACTGCATCACGACGGCGGTCGACGACAGCGACAGCACCAGTCCCAGCACGATGGCCGCTTCCAGCGACAGGCCGCAGTAATACGCCACCGCGCCGACCAGGCAGGCGCTGACAGCCACCTGGCCCACGCCAGCGCCGAACACCCAGCGCCGCAGCGCCCACAGGCGTTCGGTGGACAGTTCCAGCCCGATCATGAACATCAAAAACATCACGCCCAGCTCGGCCAGGCCGCTGACCTGCTCGGCGCGCACAAACGAGAAATAGGTGAGCCAGGCGAAGTCGCCGGCCCACAGGCCGAAACCGAAAGGCCCGAACAGCGCGCCGACGGCAAGAAAGCCCAGCACCTGGTTCACTTTCAGGCGCTGCAAGAGCGGAATAAAGATGCCGGCCAGGGCGAGAAACAGCAGCGTTTCGCGCAAATACGGCAGGGCGTGCTGCTCTTCCACGATAGCCTCCTAATGTTGCGAACCGGCGGGCGGCAGTCCCAGCATGTCCGCGCGCGGCCGTTCCCAGCCCGGCACATAGCGTGGACAAGGCTTGCCGCTGAATTGTTCCAGCTGCACCGTGGTGAAATTGTCCTGCATGTCCGGGTTGAAGCGCACATCGGTCAGGCTGCTCCCGCTCAGTTTGGGCATGCGGCCAAAGCGCAACCAGGCGTCGGCGTGGCAATTGGTCGATTGCAGCGCACGCAGGGCCGCCAGGCTGCCGGTGGCCTGCGCCGAGACGGCGATGCCGGGCGCCAGCTGGCCGCCGCCATCGCCGGGTTCCGCCAGGCCTGCCGGACAGGCGGCCGGCGCCAGGCTGGCCGGCAGCAAGCTCATGGTGCCGCGGCGCAGGGTATAGGCATCGGTCTTGCTGTCGAGCGAGACATAAGTCCAGCACAGCGGATGGCTGGGAAACGCCGTCATCGCCACGTCCCACACGCGCGTGCCGGGATCGATCCGCTGCAAGGCCGCCTCGACCCTGGCGCGACCCAGCGCGGAGGCCGCACCCTGCATGCCGATAAAGGTGGCCGACAGCGCAAAGCCCAGCAATAAAGCGCCGCGTCCGCGCACGCCGGTGCGGTGCTGGCGCACGGCCATCAAGGCAGCGAGCGCCAGCAGCACGCCGAGCGCCAGCGGCGCCAGATAATTTTTATAGGCAAAGAAACACAGGGCCGCCGCCAGCCCGGCCAGCAGCACGCCTTTCAGCAGCCGGGTGCGCAGCGCCATGATCACGGGCACGCCCAGCAGCACCCAGAACATGGGTTCGACGATAAATACCATGTCGCCGAACAGCCAGCGGTTGTCGAACGGATAAAACGGATGCAGGCCGTAGGAATTGAGGAAATCCATGCCCATGTGCAAGGCTAAGCCCAGCAGCAGGCACAGCGCCAGGCCGATGCGCGCAGGCTGGCTGGTTTTCAGCAGCCGGCGCGCGCCGGGCCACAGCAGCCACAGCAAAGCCAGCACCAGCAAGGCCTGAGGTATCGCCAGCAATAAAGTGTGGGTATGACCGCGGTGCTGCAACATGTAGCCGAAGGGGCGCGGCATCAGCCGGGTCAGGAACAGGTCCAGGTCCGGCGCATTGCTGGCGAACCAGGCAGAGAACAGAAACAGGGCGCGCCGCGTGCGCTGGGGGGCTTCCTGCTGCTCGGGCGGCAAGCTGCGGTGCAGCAGCTCGCCTACGCCCAGGCCGATCACCGAATGTGTAATATTATCCATCCGGCAATTTTACAGTACGGCCGCGCCATGCCCTACGCTTTTTGCTACAAGGGCGCCAGGTTTTCGCCGCGCATGCCGACCAGCAAGGCGCGACCGTCGGGCATCACGCGGAACTCGCCGAAGCGCGCCTTCTCCCAGCGCGCGCCCTCGCCTTCCTTGAAGAACCAGGCGTCGGTGACCAGCGCCCAGCGGCCGTCTTTCGGCGTCAGCTCCATCAGGAATTCACCGGGCGCCAGGGGCTTGCCGTCGTGCAGGCCTTTCACGGTGGCCACGCCGCGCTCATCGCGCGTCAACACCACATGGGGCCGTGCGCTGGAACGCTCGCCGGTTGCCATGCCGTCAAAGGCGCTCAAGCTGAGGAAGTTCAGGGTCATGAAGTCGCCCTGCATCAGCGAGCGAGGGTCGACCGGTTCCAGCGCAAGAAATACCGGCTGCCCCTTGGCGATCAGCTGTTCTTTTTGCCAGACGGCGCCGTTCGCCACCAGCAACACCAGCAGCAGGCCCGCCAGCACGCCCAGCTGCGCCGGGCGGCCCGGCCTGGCCGGCGCGGCATCGCTGTCGCCCACGGGCAGGATGGCGCCGCGTGCCGCCAGCCACGACAAGATCCCCAGCGCCAGGCCGGCCGCGGCCAGCAGCAGCGCCTTGCTGGCCAGCGGCCAGGCCAGCAGATAATAGAAACTGCCGATAATCCAGGCGGCGGCCACGCCGGCCGCCACCGCCACACGCAGGCGCGCGCTGCTGACGCAGAACGCCAGGACCAGCAGCACCGGGCCCAGCCCCGGCAAGAACCACGCCAATACCGTCAGCACCAGCGCCACGCCGGCGGCCGGCAGCTGGCGCAGCGACGGCCAGCGGCGCAGCATCCAGGCGGCGCCCGCCACGGCCAAGGCCACCGACAGGAACGGCAGCAGCTGCGCGTACCAGCTGCCGCCAGGCCGGCTCGTCAGCTCATTGGCCATGTCGCTGGCCAGGCCGTCGCCCACGCTGGCGCTCAGCAAAAAGGTCTTGCCGGACCAGCTGGCCAGGCCCAGCAAAATGGCCAGCACCCAGCCGGTCGAGACCGATTCGATATACGCGGCCACCGGTGCGCCGGCGCCATCGTCATAGCTGTTTTTCTGCAGCCAGTGCGCGCCCAGCCAGAGGCCCAGCGCCAGCAGCCACGCCAGGTACAGGGTGGCCGAATCGCTGCCGTAGGACCAGCTGTAATGGCTGCCGACACTGCCCAGCGCCAGCAAGCCGCAGGCGACCAGGCCCAGCAGCACGCGCAGCCAGTCGCGCGGCAGGATGGCGGCAAACGCCAGGCTGACGGCGCTGAGCAGCAGCGCGGCCAGCTGGTCGTCCATGTCGCGAAACAGCGCATAGCCGAGCAGGCCGCCGCCCACCAGCAGGCACGGTATGCCCAGTTGTTCGACAAACAGCGAGACGCCGCGCGGACGGATCAGCATCACGGCCACGCCCAGCGCGAGGATCGCCACCAGATAGGTGCCACCGCCTTTTTCCAGGAAACTGCCGAGCATGAAACCGAGTGCCAGCACCAGCGGCAGCGCCGCCAGCCAGGCCCCAAGCGCCGTCATCAGCACCACCGGCCAGGGCCGCACGTCCTGCACCGGCAGGGTGACGTTGGCGGGCAAGACGCCGGCCTGGGCGGCATCGCGGATCAGCTCGCCGAGCGGATGCACTTTCACGGTGCTCATGGCGCCTCCCGGCGCGTGCGCCACAAGATGCCCTGCACGGTCAGCGCCAGCAGGATGGCGGCGGACAGGCCAAGCAACAGCATGCTGCCCACCGCATCGTTGCCGTTGTCAAACAGGCGCGAGGCCAGGCCGCATACCAGCAAAGTGTTGATGCCGAGCGCTGCAGCACTCAAGCCGAACACGTCAAAGAACTGGCGCGTCAGCAGCACGCCAGCCACCACCACCAGCACGCCCAGGCCGGCCCAGTACGGTGTAGCGATATCACTGCCGAACAGGGCGCTCAGGCTGGAACCGGTCATCATGATGACGGCCAGCAGCAGGCCCAGGCGCAGCGGCCACGGCCCCGTGCCCGTCCAGCGCGCCAGCAGCGGCGACACCAGCGCGCAGGCGAGCAGCAGCACGGCCCAGCCGGTCAGCAAGATATCGATATCTTCCGCGCGCACCAGCCAGCTATGGCGCGAATGGGCCTGCATCCACAGCGTAACGCCGGTGGCCAGCACCAGCATCCACGGCGTCCACAGCACGTCGCTGCGCGCCACCAGGCACAGCGGCAGCGCCAGCGCGGCCCACACGGCAAACAGCTGCCACGGATCGGCGCCCGTCTGGTAGGTCTGGCCGAAATAGGCGAACAGGCCGCCAATGGCCAGCATGGCGATCAGCAGCAGCGGCGCGCGCGCGGCTGGCGCGATAAAGGCGCCCAGGCAGGACGCCACGAACACCGCCTGGATCAGGGCGAAGCGGCCGGTGCGGCCCAGGTCTTCCCAGTTGGCGGCGACCCAGAAGATCAGGCCCAGCCCCAAGAGCGCGGCGCCCAGCACGGCCACCCCGCGCGGCAACCACCAGGAAAGACCCTTGGGTTCGCGCTCGAAACCGGCCAGTTCCTGCAACTGCCGGGTTTGCGCGGCGTCGAGCCGGCTGCTCGAGGCGAGTTGATACACGGCGAGGCGTAGATCCATCGTCTGCTTTCGAAAGTGACAGGAAGAATGCGGCTCAGCGGTCGACGACCACGCCGCGCCAGAAGGCGACATGGCCGGCGATCTGCCGCGCTTCGGCCTTGGGTTCCGGGTAATACCAGGCGGCGTTTTCGTTTACCTGGCCATCGACGACAAGGTCGTAATAGCTGGCGATGCCCTTCCACGGGCAGGTCGTCTGGTGGCCGCTGGCGCGCAGGTAGTCCTGGCTGACGGCAGAGAGAGGGAAATACACATTGTTTTCAACGATCTGTACCTGATCGCTGCTCGCTTGCGCAATGACGGCGCCATTCCAGGTTGCTGTTGGCATTCGGCTATCCTCCGGTGAAAGGGAAGTGTAGCCTAATTACTAAGGAATGGCGCGCGCCATTGGTGCGCAGGTGCAACTTACTCTTGCGTGATGATCTGGCGCAAAGCCTGTTCAAACACTTCCGGTGGCTGGCCGCCGGAAATCAGGTGGCGTTCGTTGATGATGATCGCTGGCACCGAGCTGATGCCGTTTTGCTGGTAGAACTGTTCACGCGCGCGCACTTCGTCGGCATACTGGCCCGAGGTCAGGATTTCCAGCGCCGTGTCCGGATCGAGCCCCGCATCGGCGGCGGCCTTGACCAGCACCTCGTGCGAGGACGGGTCCTGGCCCTGCGTGAAATAGGCGTCGAACAGGGCCATTTTCAGTTCGCGCTGGCGCCCGGCCAGTTCGGCCCAGTACAGCAAGCGGTGCGCGTCGAAGGTATTGTAGATGCGGCCGCGCTTGTCCATGGAGAAAGTAAAACCCAGGGACTCGCCACGGGCGCGGATCGCTTCGCGCGACTGCGCCATCTGTTCCGGCGTGGAGCCATATTTTTGCGCGATATGTTCGCCGATATCCTGGCCTTCGGGCGCCATGTTGGCGTTCAATTCAAACGGCTGGAAATGGATTTCGGCCGCCACCGTGTCTTGCAGGGTGGACAGCGCCTGCTCCAGCGATTTCAGGCCGATCACGCACCAGGGGCAGGAGACGTCGGAGACGAAATCGATACGGACGGGGGTGGGAGTGGAAGCGGGGGTGGTCATGAGGCAGCCTTTGCGCGAGTCGGTGGCGGCCGCACCGCGCGGCGCCGCAAGCCATCCATATGCGTGCGGGCCGGCCAATATCAAGGATTTACTTTTTCTTTGCCGCGTCCTTCTTGGCGCCGATTTTGCTCTCCTTGCCAGAAAGCAAGTTGGCGATATTCTGGCTGTGGCGGTAGGCCAGCAGCACGCTCATCACCACCACCGACAGCAAAATCGCATCGACGCCGAACAGCAGGCCATAGTAGAACGGCGCGAACAGGGCCGCCACCAGCGCCGCCAGCGAGGAGTAGCGGAAAGCGTAGGCGATGATCAGCCAGGTGGCCAGGGTCGCCAGGCCCAGCCAGGGATTGATGCCCAGCAACACGCCCAGCGCCGTGGCGACGCCCTTGCCGCCGACAAAGCGGAAGAACACGGGCCACAGGTGGCCCAGGAAGACCGCGATGGCGACCAGCGCCACGGCGGTGTCGCCCACGCCCAGGTCCGCCGCAAACCGGTCGGCCAGGAACACGGCCAGCCAGCCCTTGGCGCCGTCGCCCAGCAGGGTCATGATGGCGGCGCCTTTATTGCCGCTGCGCAGCACGTTGGTCGCGCCCGGATTCTTCGAGCCATAGGTGCGCGGATCGGCGATGCCGTACACCTTGCTCATCACCACGGCGAACGAGATCGAGCCGAGCAAGTAAGCGGCCACTGTCATCGCCAAGTTTGTGATTACTGGATTCATTTCTTCCCTTAATTATGTTTATTGCATCAGCATCGGGGCTGGCGCAGCAGAATATACACCAGCGCCCGGTGCAAGGACAGGGCGCTGGCGCATTTCCTTAATCCTGCAAGGCGCAATGCACCGGCTTGGCGTTCAGCACATCGAGCAGCACCTGTGGCGCCAGCGCGACGAGAAAGCCGCGCCGTCCGCCGTTGATATAGATGCGCGGCAAGGCCAGGATGCTTTCCTCGACGTAGACCGGCATGGCTTTTTTGGTGCCGAACGGCGAGGTGCCGCCGATCATGTAGCCGGAATGGCGCTGCGCCACTTCGGGCTTGCACGGCTCGACCGACTTGCAGCCGATGGCGCGCGCCAGGTTCTTGGTCGACACCTTGCAGTCGCCATGCATCAGCACGATCAAGGGCTTGGCGGCCTCGTCCTGCATCACCAGGGTCTTGATCACCTCGTGTTCGGGCACGCCGAGTTCGCGCGCCGAGACGCTGGTGCCGCCGTGTTCCTCGTAGGGATAGGGACATTCGTCGAAGGCGACCTGGTGCTTGCGCAGCAGCTGCGTCGCCTGCGTTTCTGAAATATGCTCTTTTTTAGCCATGCGTGATACGCTGATCGTTCAGTGAGGAGTGCTAATTATGCAGCAAGAAATACGCTTTGCCACCTTCAATGTCTGCAATCTTGCCCCGCCGGGCGCCAGGCTGTATGACAATCTGGCGCCCTTGAGCCCGGAACAGTACGACGCCAAGGCGGAATGGACGGCGCACCAGATCGATCTGCTCGATGCCGACGTGATCGGTTTCCAGGAAGTGTTCTCGCAGGCGGCCCTGCGCGACGTGCTGTCGCGCACGCGCCACTACCGCGACGCCGTGCAGGCCGGCTACGATGCGCCGGACGGCCCCGAGCGCCTGCTGCCGACCGTGGCGCTGGTGTCGCGCCTGCCGCTGGCCGGCCCCAGCGTGGCCTATGCCGACTTTCCCGCCGGCGTGGCGATGCCGGCCGATGGCCATCCGGAAGACACCACCCTGTCGCGTTTCGCCCGTCCGCCCCTCCATGTGCAGGTGATCTTGCCTGGCGGCCATATCACCGACGTGCTGGTCGTGCATCTGAAATCGCGCCGGCCCGACTACCGCCATGGCGACGGCGCCGACGCGCGCAGCTATGCGCTGGCCAACCTGCGCTCGCTGCAGCGGCGCGGCGCCGAAGCGGTGGCGCTGCGCGTGCTGGTCAGCGATCTGGGCACCAGTGGCCGGCCCTGCATCGTACTGGGCGACTTCAACGATATCGCCAACGCCGTCACCACCTCCATCGTGATGGGCGCCGGCGCGCCGTGCGAACCGGGCGCCGACCTGCCGGAAATGCGCGAGCGCCTGTACGACTGCAACGCCATCCAGCTGCGCCAGGACTACCTGCGCCATGTCGGCTACACCAATGTGCACGACAGCACGTACATGACGATCGACCATATCCTCGTCTCCGAGCACTTCCACCCCGCCTCGCCGCGCGCCATCGGCGCGGTGCAGGACGTGCTGTATGTGAACGACCACCTGCTGCAGGCGCTGCCGCAGGCCTCGGACCATGGGCAGGTGGTGGCACGCATCAAGCTGCTGAACATCGTCAATGATGCATGATGGCCAATCGCTCCCTGTCGACAAAAGTCACGGCCGTCCTCCTGACGGTATTGACTGCTAATTGCTACGCCAGCAATACCGGCAATAAAGCCTTCAAGGCCATTTATGTCGACAAGACAAATAACGTCCATCTGGTTTTTCATGATGGCAGGGACAAGAAAATCAGCAGCGGCGGCAATGCGGCAAATGCAACCCTGGCGCCAGACAACAGCTATGCGGCATGGCTGGTGCTCAATGCCTGGATAGCGGAAGGCGATGCCGGACCGAGTGCCAGCCGGCTGGCCATTTACCGCAATGGCCAGCTTCGCTACATCAAGTGCGAGCCCTTCATCCGCGACTACTGGTTCTGGATGGGAGGACGGCAGATTGCCATTGATTGTGGCGGCAGGCATTTTGCCGGCACGCTGAAACTGTACGACGCGCAGACGCTGCGCACTATCGATGCCATCGCCCAGGCGGACGTCCCGGAAGAGCAGCGCCCTGCCTGGTCCCGACCCGACAGCGACAAGGCAACCGCCGTGCCTCCTTGAGCACCGCCACCTCAGGCAGCCAATAGTTTCCCCAGCACGCTGCCCTCGACCTGCGCGCTGGCATGGCGGCCCTGGTACAAGTCGCAGCCCTGCTCTTGCAGGTAAGCCAGCTGTTGCGCCGTTTCCACGCCTTCGGCGATCACCAGCAAGTGCAGCTGGCGCGCCATGGCGATGATGGTGGCGGCCACCGTCAGGTCGTCGCCTTGCAGGAACGAAGGATCGATCTTCAGCTTGTCGACCGGGTACTGGCGCAGCGTGCCCAGGCGTGAATAGCCGGTGCCGAAGTCGTCGATGCTGATGGTGACGCCCAGCGCGCGCAGCTGCGCCAGCATGTCCATCAGGCGCGCGCCGCCTTTCATCAGGATGCTTTCCGTCACTTCCAGCGTCAGGCAGGCGGGCGGCAGGCCGGCGTCCTGCAGCGCTTCCTGCACGCTGTGCAGCAGGTTGTTCTGCATGCACTGCGCGGCGGACAGGTTGACGCAGACGGCCAGCGAATAGCCCGCGTCATGCCAGGCGCGGGCGCGCAGGCAGGCCTGGCGCAGGACCCAGCCGCCGATCCGCACCATCAGGCCGCATTCCTCGGCCACGGCGATAAAGCGCTCGGGCAGCAGCAGGCCCAGCTGCGGGTGGCGCCAGCGCAGCAGCGCCTCGCAGGCAACCACCGCGCCGCTGGCGATGGCGATCACGGGCTGGCATTCGAGCACGAATTCATGCGTGTCCAGCGCCGCGCGCAAATCGTGTTCCAGGCTGGCGCGTTCGACGATATGGGCGTTCATGTCAGCGTTAAAGAACTGGAAATTGTCGCGGCCGCGGCCCTTGGCGTGGTACATGGCGACATCGGCGTTATGCATCAGGGCGTCGATGCTGTCGCCGTCGCCGGGAAACACCGACACGCCAATCGAGGCCGACACGTGCAGTTCGTATTCGCCCAGCTGATAGACCTGGGTCACGGCCTGCAGCACGCTGGCCGCCACGTGGGCCACCTGGTCGGCGCCGCCCACTTCGGCCAGCACGATGACGAATTCATCGCCGCCGTGGCGGCTGACCGTATCGACCCCGCGCACGCAGCGCACCAGGCGCCGCGCCACTTCCTTGAGCAGCAAATCTCCCACATGGTGGCCCATGCTGTCGTTGACATGCTTGAAGTGGTCGAGGTCCAGGTACAGCACCGCCAGCATGTGCAGCTTGCGCCGCGCGGCGGCCAGCGCCAGCGACAGCCGGTCGCGCAGCAGCACGCGGTTCGGCAGGTCGGTCAAAAAATCATGTTCGGCCAGGTGGCGCGTCTGTTCCTCGTCTTTCTTGCGCTCGCTGATGTCGAGCAGGATGGCCATGTAGTTACTGGGCTGGCCCGTGTGGTCGCCGATGGCGGTGATCGACAGCCAGGCCGGATACGGCGCGCCGGCCTTGCGCGGCGCCAGGAGTTCGCCCTGCCAATGGCCGTCACGCAGCACCGACTCCCACGCCTGCCCCAGCACCGCTTGCTGTTCGGCGCTGGCGATATCGACGAACCGCCGTCCCCGCAGGTCTTCCAGGCGATAACCGCTGATTTCGCTGTAGGCGCAATTCATGCTGAGCACCTGCTGCTGTTCGTCCATGACGACGATGGCCTCGTGCGCATGTTCGACTACCTGCGCGGCCAGGTGGAACGCCCGCTCGGCCTGCTTGCGCGCGGAGATATCGCGCACCACGGCATAGAACAGATAAGTGTGGTCGAGGGTGACCGAGGTCAGCAGCACTTCGCCCCAGAACAGCTGGCCCAGGCAAGTCAGGTAACGCCATTCGTGGCGGCAATTGCCGTCCGCGTGGGCCCGGGCCGCCATCTGCGTGCCCAGCACGGCCGAGAGTTCACCGCCCGGCTGGCGCAGCGGTGAAAAATCGCTGAGGCGCCGCCCCAGCAGGCGCTGCCGGTCTTCGCACTGGAACAGGGCCACCGCAGCCGGATTGGCTTCGGCGATATGCTCGTCGCGCAGCAGCACGATGGCATCGGCCGATTTGTCGTACAACTGGCGAAAGTTGTCAGCCATCAGCAGCAGCGCACCGACCGGCATGCCGGCCTGGCTGCCGGCCGTGAGCTCGACATCGATGCACACCACATGGCGCACCAGGCCTTCGTCCAGCAGCGGGAACAGGGTGGAGCAGAAGCAGCGCGGACCGGCGCCATCGGCGGCGATCTGCCACAAGCGCGCCGGCCTGGCCTTGCCGCCGGCCAGCACGAGTGCCAGTTCCGGTCCGAAGCCGTCGGCCAGTTCGCCGGCAAACCCGGGCGAGGCGGCGGGCGCCAGGCTGGCCCAGGCCTGGCCGGCGGCCTGTTCGACACTGATGCCGTACAGGCGCGCGGCACCCGGACTCCAGTAGCGCACGATGCCGTCGCGGTCGATGCCGCGCACCGCCATGCCGGGCGCCTGCTCGACGGCGGCGACGATAATGGCCAGGAAATCGAGCGCCTGGCCGGCCAGCCCGGTGTCAACCGGGGCGCACGCCAGCAAACGGCCCGGCGACGCGGCGGGCCTGGCAATCCGCTCAACCATGCGTTCCCCCTTCCGCTACACGGCCCGCCCGGTGGCGCAACCATCGCCCCCATTCTTGCCCGCCAGCGTATCGGCTTATTGAGACTGCACAAGCATCGGGCCCCGTCCCTGTCGCATCCAACTGCATTCCAGCCCCGTTTTTGTGCAATCTGTCGCATGGGACTGGCATGCGGAGTGCAATCTTCATAAAGTGGCAATATGCGTACCGCCGTGAACGGCAGCCCTGGCAGGCGTGCCATGGCTGCCCGCCACGACGGTGCGCTACCCGAATGCCCATTCTATAAAAGTATCCTATGAAAAACGAGACAACGCCCCCGACCCCGCCCTTGCCTTTTTCCGCCACCCGGCGCCCGCGCCGCTGGCGCGCGCCCGTGCTGATCCTGCTGGTGCTGGGCCTGGCGGGTGGCGGCTGGACCGTGATGCAGTCAAAACAGCAATCGGCCAAGGCGGCCGAAGCGCAGGCGGCCAGGAAAAAGGAACAGGCCAAGGCGCCCGTGCATGAACTGGCGCAGGGTGACGTGGCCGCCATCGCCGCGCGCGCTCTCTCCGTCAGCCTGCCCTTGTCCGGTTCGCTGGCGCCCTTGAACCAGGCCACCATCAAGGCCAAGGTGTCCGGCGAAATCCGCGAGACCACGGTGCAGGAGGGCCAGCAGGTATCGAGCGGCCAGGTGCTGCTGCGCCTGGACGCGGCCGACCAGCGCGCGCGCCTGACGCAGCAGCAGGCCATGCTCGACGAAGCGCAGGCGCGCCTGTCGATGGCCAGCAAGAACGAAGCGAACAGCCAGGCGCTGCTCAAGCAAAAATATATTTCGCAGACCGCCTACGACACGACGCAGAACTCGGTCGACCTGGCGCGCGCCAGCGTCAAGTCGGCCGCCGCCATGGTGGAGATCGCCCGCATCGCGCTGGCCGACACCGTGATCCGTGCGCCGATGGCCGGCATCGTCAGCAAGCGCCATGTGCAGGCCGGCGAAAAGGTTGCGCCCGACATGCCCGTCTACACCATCGTCAACCTGGCGCAGCTGACCCTGGAGGCGCCGGTGCCGAGTGCGGAAATCCCGCGCATCAAAATTGGCCAGGAAGTGCGCTTCAAGGTCGACGGTTTTGGCGCGCGCGACTTTACCGGCAAGGTGGCGCGCATCAACCCCACCACCGAAAGCGGCTCGCGCGCCATGCTGGTGTATATCGCGGTCGACAATGGCGACGGCGCCCTGCGCGGCGGCATGTTCGCCAAGGGCAGCATCGTCACCGAACGCTCGATCGTCGCGCCGATGGTGCCCTTGACGGCCTTGCGCACGGAAAAACACGGCACCGTGGTCTACGCCGTGGTCGACAACAAGGTGGTCGCGCAGAACGTCACCCTGGGTCTGCGCAACGAGGACGAAGGCTATGCGGAAGTCAAGGAAGGGCTGGCGGCCGGCACCAGAGTGATCGTCGCCAGGCTCGATGGCGTGAAACCCGGCCATGGCGTGACCTTTGGTGCAACACCCGCTCCTGCCACGGCGACCGCCACGCCACCGGCCGCGCCGGCACCGAAAGGCTGAACCATGTGGATGACCAAAGTCAGTATCCAGAACCCCGTGTTCGCCACCATGGTCATGGTGGCGCTGGTGGTGCTGGGGATCTTCTCGTACCGCGGCCTGGGCGTGGAAAGCATGCCCAGCGTGCAGTTCCCGTTTGCCGCGATTGAAGTGAATTACCCGGGCGCTTCGCCCGAAGCGGTGGAAAACGACATCACGCGCCCTATCGAAGACGCCGTCAACACCGTCAGCGGCATCAAGACCATCCGCGCCAACTCGTGGGAAGGGCGCGCCGGCGTCTACCTGGAATTCGAGCTGTCGACCAATATGGACAAGGCGATGCAGGACTTGCGCGACAAGGTGGCCCTGGTGCGCCCGCGCTTCCCGAAAGAAGCCAAGGACCCGTTCATCGCGCGCGCCGAAGGCGACAACGAACGCCCGATCGCCACCATCGTATTGACCTCGACCGGGCATGACCTGCGCGAACTGTCGACCATGACGGAACAGGTGATCAGCAAGCGCTTCCAGAGCGTGGCCGGGGTGGGCCAGGTCAAGCTGCGCGGCCTGCGCGCGCGCCAGATTCTGATCAGCATGAAGCCGGTCGAACTCAATGCCCAGGGCATCGGTGTCGATGAAGTGATCCGCGCCATCCAGGCCACCAATACCAACCTGCCGGCTGGCTCGATCAGCCATGGCGCCGCCGAGCAGCTGGTGCGGGTGGAAGGCAAGATCAAGGATGCGCGCGAGTTCGGCAAGATCATCGTCGCGCGGCGCGCCGTCGGCCCGGTCTACCTGGACCAGGTGGCCACCGTGGTCGATGGCGAGCAGGAAGAGCTGTCGATCTCGCGCATGAACGGCCAGCAGGCCGTGACCATGGAAATCACCAAGGTGCAGGACGCCAACGTGGTCGAAGTGGGCACCGGCATCCTGAAAGTGGCGGCCGACCTGCAAAAGACGCTGCCGGCCGATATCAGCCTGCGGGTGCTCGATGACGAATCGGAGCGCGTGCAAAGCCAGCTCAATAACGTCAAGCGCACCATTATCGAAGGCGCGGTGCTGACCATGGTGATCGTGTTCCTGTTCCTGCACTCGTGGCGCAGCACCATCATCACCGGCCTGACCCTGCCGATCTCGGTGCTGGCCAGCTTTATCGCCATGAAGGCGTTCGGTTTTACCCTGAATTTTTTGACGCTGATGGCGCTCTCCCTGTGCATCGGCCTGTTGATCGACGACGCCATCGTGGTGCGCGAAAACATCGTGCGCCACCTGGGCATGGGCAAGAACCACTACAAGGCGGCCAACGACGGCACCAACGAGATTGGCCTGGCCGTGATGGCCACCACCTTTGCCATCGTCGCCGTGTTCGTGCCGGTGGCCTTCATGGACGGCATTATCGGCCGCTTCTTCCTGCAATTCGGCATCACCGTGGCGGTGGCCGTGCTGGTATCGCTGTTCGTCAGCTTCACGCTCGACCCGATGCTGTCGTCGGTCTGGCGCGACCCGGTCAAGGACCGCTTCAAGTATGCGCCATGGCTGGGCGGCTTCATGGCCTGGCTGGAAACCGGCATCGACCGCCTGCACGTCTGGTACGGCAAGGTGCTGGCGCTGGCCCTGCGCTGGCGCAAGACCACCCTGGCCACGGCCGTGGCGCTGTTCGTGGGCAGCCTGATGCTGGTGCCGATGATCGGCGGCGAGATGTTCCCGGAAACCGACCAGGGCTGGATCAACCTGCGCTTCAAGACGCCGGTCGGCTCCAGCCTGGAATACACCGACAGCAAGGTGCGGCAGATCGAGCAGGCCTTGAAGGAATTCCCCGAAATCGACAGCCTGGTGGCCAACGTCGGCACCCAGGATGGCCGCAACGCCGCCGAAGTCAATCTGAAACTGCTCGATGTGAAAACCCACCAGCGCCGCTCGCAGCAGGAACTGGAAAAGCTGATCCGCGAACGCCTGGCGCCGATCGCCGGCATCACCCTGTCGGTAGGCCAGCGGCCGATCTTTATCGCCATTCTGGGCACCGATGAAGGCAAGCTCGATGCGGTGGCCCACACCCTGATGGACAAGATGCGCACCATCAAGGGCCTGGCCGACATGGAATACAGCCAGGAAGGCGCCAACCCGTCGACCACCATCAAGATCAACAACGAGCTGGCCAGCGACCTGGGCCTGTCGGTGCAGCAGATCGGCAATGCGCTGCGCCCGTTTGTTGCCGGCGACACCGTCAGCCACTGGCTGGCGTCCGACGGCCAGAACTATGACGTCAACGTGCAGCTGCCGAAATCGGGCCGCCAGAAAGTGGCCGACCTGGCCGACCTGTCGCTGGCGTCCAGCAAGCTTGACGCCAGCGGCAAGCCGATCATGATCCCGCTGCGCCAGGTGGTCGACTTCGTGCCCTCGTCCAGCCCGCAAGTGCTGAAACGCCAGGCGCTGCAGCGCCGGGTCGCCATCTATGCCGGCGTGCAGGGCCGCCCGGCCGGCGATGTCGACGCCGATGTGCAAAAGGCCATCAAATCGATCGCCCTGCCTCCGGGCGTGCGCTTCGACGTGGCCGGCAATGCGCAGCAGATGGCCGAAACCATGGGTGGCGCGATGATGGCGCTGGGCATCGCGGTGATCTTCATCTACCTGGTGCTGGCCTCGCAGTTCGGCAGCTTCTTGCAGCCGGTCGCCATCATGGTGTCCTTGCCGCTGTCCCTGATCGGTGTGCTGCTGGCCTTGCTCATTACCGGCAGCACCCTGAATATCTTCTCGGTGATCGGCTTTATCATGCTGATGGGGCTGGTGACCAAGAACGCGATTTTGCTGGTCGACTTTACCAACCAGCGCCAGCGCGAAGGGCTGGGGCAGTTCGAGGCGCTGATGGAAGCGGGGCAGGTGCGCTTGCGGCCGATTCTGATGACGACCCTGGCGATGGTGTTCGGCATGCTGCCGATGGCGATCGGCATGGGCGACGGCGGCGAATCGCAGGCGCCGATGGGGCGCGCCGTGATCGGCGGCGTGATCACCTCGACCCTGTTGACCCTGGTGGTGGTGCCGGTGGCCTACACCTACCTCGACAGCCTGGGCAAGCGCGCGGCGCGCTTCTTTGGCGGCGGTGCGCACGAGCCCGAGACGGAAAACGATGGCAAGGTCACGACCATCGGCGGCGTCCACTGACGCTGCGCAGGATCGCCTTCACCGTCCCCGCATTGGCGGGGACGACGCGGCGGCAAGAACAATTACTGCGGCTGGGCTGGTGCGCCGCCGGCTTCGGCGGCGTCATCGGCGGCATCGCCCTCTTCGCCCTCTTCATCTTCAGGCGCCTCTTCGCTGCCATCGGCCGGCTTCGGATTGTTTTTCGCTTCCAGCTTGCGCCTGGCTTTTTCCTCGGCTTTCTTCTTCTTTTCCAGCTCTTTTTGCCGTTTTTCGTATTGGAAATTTGTCTTGGCCATTTACTACCTCTTTAATGTTTTGTTGTGACAGATAAGCGCACTAGCCACATTATGACGCAGTTAGGGCAAATGCAAAAATGTTCAGCCTCGCGGATGATGCGCGGCATGCAGCAGTTTCAATCGTTCGCGCGCCACATGGGTATAGATCTGCGTGGTGGAGATATCGGAGTGCCCCAATAACAATTGCACGACGCGCAAGTCGGCGCCGTGGTTCAGCAGATGCGTGGCAAACGCGTGGCGCAAGGTGTGCGGCGACAGCGGCGACGTAATGCCCGCGTGCATCGCGTGTTTCTTGATGATCACCCAGAACATCTGCCGCGTCATGGCGCCGCCACGGCGCGTGACGAACAGGGCGTCATCCATCTGGCCGTCGAGGATGACGGCGCGCGCCTCTTTCAAATAGCGCTCGATCCAGCGCCGCGCCTGCTCGCCGAACGGCACCAGCCGCGTCTTGTCGCCCTTGCCCGTGATGCGCAGCACGCCGTCGTTCAGGCTCAGTTCCACCGCTTTCAGGTCCACCAGTTCCGACACGCGCAGGCCGCTCGCATACATCAGTTCGAGCATCGTACGCTCGCGCAGGCCCAGCGGCGTGGCGACGTCGGGCGCGGCCAGCAACGCTTCCACCTGCGCTTCGCTGAGGGTATGCACGAAGCGCGTCGGCTGTTTGGCCGACACCAGCTTGAGGCAAGGGTCCAGCGTGATGTGCTTGTGGCGCAGCGCCAGCTGGTAAAAGCGCTTGAGCACCGACAAGCGGCGGTTCGACGAGGTCGCCTTGCTCTCCTCGTGGCGTGCGGTGAAATACGCTTCGATGTCGGCGGTGGCGACGTCGTACAGGTTGTCGCGGCCGGGCCGGTTCACTTCCAGCCAGCGCGCGAACAGGCGCATGTCGCGCCGGTAGGCGTCGAGCGAGTTTTTCGACAGGCCGTCTTCCAGCCACAGGCTGTCGCAGAACTCATCGATCAGGGTGGCGTTGTCGGGTGCAAGCAGGCTGTTCATCATCGGCGCGGTCGCGATCAAAACATTAAATGTGGCAAATATACAACTCAGGCTGACTTGTCATGCACCAGAAAGTGGCGCACGCACGATTATGCATGCACCAAGGCCGGGCTGGTACTTGTCTGCGGCGGACGAAAAAAAAGCGCACCAGCTGGTGCGCTTCAAATATTGCTTCACGTTCCCGGTCGTTTGGGTCCGCCGGTGCCGGCTTGTGGCCGCAGACAGCTATGACTCAACAACTTCTGTGAAACGTGTGTCTCCTCAATATATCCCCGGTATCAATACCGTTTTTATAGCCACTCCCCCACCAACTTTGTGACCAATTCTGTGTTGCCGTCTTGCTACCGGGCTGTATAAGCTTATACGTGTTTCCCCGTAACGCTGCTCATCATAACGTATTTAATCTTCAGGATCGACTTTTTTTGCACCATCACAGGGAGCCGTGTTCGCCAGGCAAAAGGCACTGGCGCAAGCGCGGCAAATTGTGGTATGTCACAGAATTGTCACATTTATCTGAATCTTATTTGGCGCTTTCGCGGTTGATGGCCGAAATCCATTCCTTGCCGATGCGCTGCTCCATGCTTTTCTGCACCGGCGCCAGCGCGCGGCGCCACTCGGCCTGCTCCTGCACGCTCAAGGTGTAGATCTGCGTCTTGCCGCTCTTGCGGATCGCTTCCAGCGCCTTGTCGTTGTCGCTCTGGGCGATCGCCTTTTCAAACGTGGTCGCCTCCTTCATGGCTTTTTCCAGCTGGCTGCGGATATCGGATGGCAGCCCATCCCAGAACTTCTTGTTGACGATGACGGCGTATCCCAGGTAGCCGTGGTTCGAGACGGTCAGGTGCTTTTGCACTTCATGCATCTTTTGCGTGTACATATTGGAAGGCGGGTTTTCCGTGCCGTCGACCACCCCCGTCTGCAAGGCGCGATACGCTTCCGAAAACGCCAGCGCCTGCGGATTGGCGCCCAGCGCGCGCATTTGCGCGTCGAGCACGTTCGACGACTGGATGCGCATTTTCAGGCCCTTGAAGTCGGCCGGGTGGTGCAGCGGGCGGTTGGCCGACATCACCTTGAAGCCATTGTCCCAGTAGGCCAGGCCCGTGATGCCCTTCGGTTCGAGCTTTTTCAGCAGCCCCTTGCCGATGTCGCCTTCGGTGACGTTGTACAGGGCCGTCTTGGTGGGGAAGATATACGGCAGGTCGAAGACTTCGAATTCCTTCACGCCCAGCGGGCCGAACTTGGCCAGCGAGGGCGCCAGCATCTGCACCGCGCCCAGCTGCAGCGCTTCGAGTTCTTCCTTGTCCTTGTACAGCTGGCTGTTCGGATACAGGTCGATGCGGACCTTGCCGCGCGTGGCTTTTTCGGCCAGCAGCTTGAAGCGTTCGGCGGCCTGGCCTTTCGGCGTATCAGGCGCCACCACGTGGCTGAATTTGATGACGATGGTCGCTTGCGCGTGGGCCGGGCCGATCGCGCCGGTACCGATCGCCAGCCAGAACAGGGCCAGCATGGATTTCATGTGCATTGCAGTCTCCGTGGCGAAAACAGATGCCTTATTATGGATCTGCGCCGATAATGTGCGAAATAATGGAACAACACCACTGTGGTTAACCACACTGGCACTACCCCGATAACGCGCTACCCTGCGAGCCATGAAAAATCCGCCCACCCTTGCGCGCCGCCTGCAGTTTACCAGCCCCGTGCGTTGGCTGCTGCCGGTGCTGCTGCTGCTGCTGTTCCTGTCCGTGCTGTTCTGGCTGCCCTGGCAGGCCCGCCAGATGGAAAGCAACGAGCGCCAGGAGCAGCTGATCGCCGATACCTTGTGGGTCGAGCAGACCATCCGCTTCCAGCTGGCGCGCAACGAGGAAAGCCTGTTCAACCTGGGCGCCGACATCGCCAAGGGCGTGCTGCCGGCGTCCAGCGTGCATGAACGACTGCAGCAGATGCTGCGCAACGGGCGCGAACTGCAGCGCGTGATCTGGCTCGACACCGAAGGCCAGGTCCGCGCTTCGAGCGACCATACCCTGAGCCAGGAGACCCATTTTTCGCCGCTGTCGCTGACGGCCGGCGACAATGCGCGCCGCCTGCACCGGGGCCAGTACGCCCAGCCGGCGCAGCAGAGCGGCTTTCCCGACGCACCGCCCGGCGCCATGCTGATGGATTACCACCAGCCCTTGTACAACGGCCAGCACTATATCGGCAGCCTGGTGGCCACCTACCAGGTCAGCAGCCTGCTCGATGAAATGGTGCCCTGGTGGTTCGCCCAGGACAACCAGATTTCGCTGATCGACCGCGACGACAAGGTGCTGGCGCGGCGCGCCGCCGCCGGCCCTGGCCACGGCGTGTACACCCACAAGCGCGCGCTCGACGTGCCGGGCGCGAATATCACCCTGTTTACCGACAGCGTGAAAAGCCAGCCCAAGCTGCTGCCCAACCTGCTGGTCGGCTCCGTCATCGCGCTGTCGCTGGGTTTGCTGTGGAGCCTGCTGGCCCTGTGGCGCCATATCTCGCGCCGCCTGACGGCCGAAGGCGCGCTGCGCCAGCAGATGCTGTTTCGCACGGCGATGGAAAATTCGCTGGTCACCGGCATGCGCGCGCGCGACCTGGAAGGCCGCGTCACCTACGTGAATCCGGCCTTCTGCCAGATGGTCGGCTACAGCTCGGAAGAAATCCTCGGCCGACTGCCGCCGATGCCCTACTGGGCGCCCGAGGCAATGGATGAATACCAGCAGCGCTTCGCCAAGGCGCTGGCCGGCAATGTCACGCCGCAGTTCGAAACCCACTTCCAGCGCCCGGACGGCACCCGCGTGCCGGTGCTGATCTTCGAGGCGCCGCTGGTCGACAAGAACGGCAAGCAGACCGGCTGGATGGGTTCCGTACTCGATATCTCGGACCGCAAGCGGGTCGAGGAACTCAATCGCCAGCAGCAGGAAAAGCTGCAGACCAGTTCGCGCCTGGCCACCATGGGCGAGCTGGCGTCGATGCTGGCGCATGAACTGAACCAGCCGCTGGCCGCCATTTCCAGCTACACCACGGGCGCGCTGAACCTGATCACCCGGGCCAGCGACAGCGGCCAGCCGGTGCAGCCGAACACCCTGAAGCCGGCGCTGGAACAGGCCAGCGCGCAGGCGCAGCGGGCCGGCCAGATCATCCGCAGCGTGCACGATTTCGTGCGCAAGAGCGAGCCGCAGCGCCAGGACGTCGATATCCGCACCCTGGTCGACGGCATCCGCGCGCTGATCGACCTGCAGGCGCGCAAATTCTATGTCACCATCCTGGAAGAACTGCCGCCCGAACTGCCGCTGCTGCATGCCGATCCGGTGATGATCGAACAAGTACTGCTGAACCTGACGCGCAACGCCATCGAGGCGATGCAGGACGCGGCGCCCGGACGGCGTATCATGCGCCTGCGCGCCAGTTACGACGCGCGGCAGGAAATGGTGACGGTGGACGTGATCGACCAGGGCCACGGCATACCGGCCGACGTGGCGGAACGGCTGTTTTCGCCGTTTTTCTCGACCAAGGCCGAAGGCATGGGCATGGGCCTCAATATCTGCCGCACCGCCATCGAGTTCCATGGCGGCGCGCTGACTTTTGGTGCGAACCCGGCCGGCGGCACCATCTTCACCTTCAGCGTGCCGGCCGTGCCGCGCGCCGCGGAAACGCATAACCACTAACGCATAACGACAGCAACGCTGTCACCGGAGAGACCATGCTGCATATTATCGACGACGAAGAAGTAGTGCGCGATTCCCTGTCCTGGCTGGCCGCCTCGCGCAGCATCGAGGCACGCAGCTACGCCAGCGGACAGCAGTTCCTCGACAGCCTCGACGGCACGTTTGACGAACAGGGCGACTGCGTGCTGCTCGACGTGCGCATGCCCGACATGAACGGCATCGCCCTGTTCGACCAGCTGGTCAAGCGCGACCTGACGGCGCGCCTGCCGGTGATTTTCCTCACCGGCCACGGCGACGTGCCGATGGCGGTCGACAGCCTGAAACGGGGCGCCTTCGATTTTTTTGAAAAGCCGTTCAACGACAACGACCTGATGGACCGCGTGCAGCAAGGCCTGGCCAATTCGCGCCAGGCCGGCGAACTGGCCGCCGTGCACGCGCGCCTGGCCACCCTGTCGACGCGCGAGCGCGAAGTGCTGGACCTGATTTTGGCCGGCAAGATGAACAAGGTGGTGGCCGACAAGCTGGGCATCAGCATGCGCACGGTGGAAGTGCACCGCGCGCATATCTTCGACAAGATGCAGGTCAAGACGGCGGTGGAGCTGGCGGGGTTGTTGAAGTGATAGCGGTGATGCTGCGGGTGGTGTCGGATTACGCTGGCCTGCGGCCAGCTAATCCGACCTACGGCGTCATTTACAGCGTAGGTCGGGTTAGGCCGCAGGCCGTAACCCGACACCACCACCGGCGTATGCATCAATCATCATGCCGCTCATGATGCTCGGCCGCCCCATGCTTCCAGTAACTGGCCACGTGCAAATGCTGCTTCGGCACGCCGGCGTCGATAAAGTGACCACGCAAACCCTGCACCTGCGCATGCTCGCACGCCACCCACACATAGCCGTCGCCCACTTGCGGCAAGGCGATCCTGCGCAGCGCTTCCAGCAATAGCGCGCCGCTGCGACCATTGCGCCCGACCCAGTGAATATCGACCTGCGCTGACGATTCCAGCGCCAGCTGCTCGCCGTCATCCACGGTTTCAATCACGGCAATCGCGCGCGCGCCGGCCGGCAGTTGTTCCAGGCGCCGTGCGATGGCCGGCAGGGCCGTCTGGTCGCCGACCAGCACATACCAGTCGAAGTCGAGCGGCACCACCATCGAGCCGCGCGGCCCGCCCACGCCCAGGGTGTGGCCCGGTGCCGCCTGCGCGGCCCAGGTCGATGCCGGCCCGTCGCCATGCAGCACGAAGTCGATCTCGAGCTCGCCCTTGAGCGGGTCGTGGCGGCGCGGCGTGTAGTTGCGGGCGATCGGGCGCGCGCCTTCGGCGTACTGGACCGGGTTGGCGCCATTGCCCAGGGTCGGGAATACCGGCCGCGTGTCGCCGGGCGCGGGGAAAAACAGTTTCACGTGGTCGTCGTGCGACGGCGACACGAAGCCTTCCAGGTCGCCGCCGGCCAGGGTGATGCGGCGCATGTGCGCCGTCAGTTCCTCGGTGCGCACCACGGTCAGCACGCGCAGTTTCAATTCATGGCGCAGGCGTTCGATGGTGTGCGGGCGCGGGGGAGTGTTTGCTGCTTCAGTCATGGTCTATCCTTTTTCTGTGGCGTTCAGTGGCCGTCGACGATCTCGTTGGCGGCTTTTTCGAGGATCGCGGCCACTCTGTCGGTCTGCTCGTCGCTCCAGCTGGTTTTGTTCAGCAGCAGCGCGTGCTTCAGCGTGTGCATGGCCTGGTGCAGGCGCTCGGGCAGCGCGCGGCGCGCCTGTGCCCGGGCGAACATGTCGAGGCGGGCCAAAATGCCGTCGACCTGGGCACGGTTCGCGTCGAGATGCGCGCGGCCCAGTTCGGTGATGGTGTACAGTTTCTTGCCATTGCCGCTGTCCGACGCCGTCACCTGGTCCTGCTCTTCGAGCAGGGTCAAGGTCGGGTAGACGGCGCCCGGGCTGGGTGCATAGGCGCCGGCGCAACGCTCTTCGATGGCCTTGATGATTTCATAACCGTGGCGCGGGCTGATCTCGATCAGCGCCAGCACGATCAGGGGCAGGTCGCCGCGGCCAAACACGCGCTCGGCCCGTTCGCCACGGCCGCCGGGTCCGCCGCGCCCCATGCCATCGCCGCGTTCGCCGCCGTTGCCGTCGAAGCCCCCGCGTGGACCGCGGCCGTGCATGTCCATGCGCTCATGACGATGGTGGTGATGATGGCCGCAATCGCCGTGTTGATGATGATGGTGATGATGGTGGCCGCCCTGGCCTTGTTCTCTATGCTGTGAGTTTCTCATGTTGTCTCTTCTTTAAAGATATATCGTTAGTAGGTATCGTCATTTTATAACGATATATCGATAAGTCAAGGAGAAATTTGCTATCCTCGCCTTTTCATCCTCGGGAGGCGCCATGGCGGACAAGACGGTCGCAGAAAAAATGTATGTGAAAAATGCCGGGACCCTGGCCGTGCTCAACGACCTTGGAGAACATGCGGCACTGCTGGCCACGCTGCCGGCCGAACGCATGGCGGGCGCAGGGCAAGCGGCCGACTGGCTGCTGCTGTTCGCGCGTAGCCGGGCCGAGCTGGAACAGCATTTGCCACCGGCGCAGGCGCGCCTGGCGCCGGGCGGCGCGCTGTGGGTCGGCTATATCAAGGGGGGAGTCAAGGCGGGCAGCGATATCGATCGCGACAGCATCCGCGCATACGCGCAGGTGCTGGGCCTCGATAGCGTGGCGATGATCGCCATCGACGCGCGCTGGTCGGCGCTGAGATTGAAGCAGGGCTAACTGATGCCGTGCAGCGCCAGCGCCCATTCGACATGCTCGCGCACGATCCCGGACGGATGGTCGCGCCGCGACAGCAGCGCCGCGACGATGTCGGGCTGTCCCCTGGCCTTGGCCGCCGCATTGCCCATGCCGACGGCCAGGTTGCGCAGCCAGCGTTCGTGGCCGATGCGGCGGATCGCGCTGCCTTCCATGCGGCGGTTGAACTCTTCTTCGGTCCAGGCGAACAGTTCGACCATGCCGGCACTGCCCAGGCTGTGGCGCTCGTCGAAATCGGGCACCACGGCGCGCTGGGCGAACTTGTTCCACGGGCAGACGGTCTGGCAATCGTCGCAGCCATACACCTTGTTGCCGATCAGCGGGCGCATCTCGACGGGGATCGCGCCCTTCAGTTCGATGGTCAGGTAGGAGATGCAGCGGCGCGCGTCGAGCTGGTGCGGCCCCAGGATGGCCTGCGTCGGGCAGACGGTAATGCAGGCCGAGCACTGGCCGCAGTGCGGCGTTTCGGGCGCGTCGACCGGCAGCGGCACGTCGACCAGGATCTCGCCGAGGAAAAAGAAGGAGCCGCCCTGGCGGTTGATCAGCAAGGTGTGCTTGCCGCGCCAGCCCAGGCCCGCCTTGGTGGCCAGCTCGACTTCCATCACGGGCGCCGAATCGCTGAACACGCGGTAGCCGAAGTCGCCGATCTCGCCCTTGATGCGTTCGGCCAGCTGCTGCAATCGCGAGCGCATCACCTTGTGGTAGTCGCGGCCGCGCGCATACACCGAGATCACGGCCGCCGTCGGATCGGCATCGCGCGCCGCTTCCTGCGCGCGCCAGTCCGGGCCCAGCGCCGGCGGCAGGTAATTCATGCGCGCGCTGATGGCGCGCACCGTGCCCGGCACCAGTTCGGCCGGGCGCGCACGCTTCATGCCGTGGCTGGCCATGTAGTCCATCTCGCCGTGATACCCTGCGTCCAGCCAGGCCTGCAAGGGTGCCTCCATGTGCGACAGGTCGACGTCGGCGATGCGCACATCGGCAAAACCGAGCTCGCGCCCCCATTGCCTGATGGTGCGCGCTAAAGCAGCGAGATCGGTGACGGTGGCGGACATAGGAAACTTTACGAAGTGCGGCAGGGGCGCTGGCGGTTACAATGACTGATGCGCGCAGGCGCAGCGGCCTCTATTTTATGCGATACCGACGACCATGACAGAACACTTCAAAGCCCATCTTCACGATGAAGCCGGCACGGCCGCCTTGGGCGCCGCCCTGGCGCGCGCGCTGGCGCCGGGAATGGCGATCTATCTGCACGGCGACCTGGGCGCCGGCAAGACGGCCCTCACGCGCGCCCTGCTGCATGCGGCAGGCCACGCCGGCCACGTGAAAAGCCCGACCTATACCCTGTCCGAACCCTACACCGTCCAACTGGACGGCCAGGCGGTGCAGGTGATCCACTTCGACCTGTACCGCATGGGCAGCGCGGAAGAATTCCTCGACGCCGGTTTTCGCGAAGACTTCGACGGCCATAACATCTGCATCATCGAGTGGCCGGAAAAAGCCTATCCGGTGCTGCCGCCGGCCGACCTCGATATTTACCTGAACGTTGCGGGCGCAGGCCGTGATGTAGAATTGCAAGCGTCTTCTGAATTGGGTCTGTCATGCCTCCAACGTCTCAAATTCGCCCCGAACCTTTGATATCGTCGCCGATCACACGGCGTACGGTACTGAAGGCCGGCGGCACCCTGCTGTTGTCCGTGTTCGCGCCGATGTCGGCGATGGCGGCGCAAATCCTCGCCGTGCGCGTCTGGCCGGCCGACGACTACACCCGCGTCACGCTGGAAAACGACAGCATCCTGAAGGCCACCCACTTTATCGTCAAGGACCCGGAACGGCTGGTGGTCGACATCGAGGGACTGGAACTCAATCCCACGCTCAAGGGCCTGGTGGCCAAGATCCAGTCGAACGACCCGTATATCAAGCAGGTGCGCGTGGGCCAGAACCGGCCCAACGTGGTGCGGCTGGTATTCGACCTGAAGGAAGAAGTGCGCCCGCAGCTGTTTACCCTGCCGCCGGCCGGCTCCTACAACCACCGCCTGATTTTCGATTTGTATCCGGTGCAGGAACCGGACCTGATCGCGCAGATGATCGAAAAAGGCGACTGGTCGAGCGACCCGGGCAAGCCCTTGATGAGCGATACGCACACGCCGCCACCGGCGCTGCCCCTGCCCGACAGCGGCAAGCCACCGCTGGTGGTGGTGATACCGGGCGTGCCGGCCACGCCCACGCTGCCGGCGATCCGGCCCGACGTGCGCCCGGAACAGCGTCCCGAAGCACGCCCCCAGCCGGGCCAGAAAGTGGTGCGCATGATTACGGTGGCGCTCGACCCCGGCCATGGCGGCGAGGACCCGGGCGCCAGCGGGCGCCGCGGCAGCCGCGAAAAAGACGTGGTGCTGGCGATTGCCAAGCGCCTGAAAGCCAAGCTGGAACTGCTGCCGAACATGCGCGTGATGCTCACGCGCGACGCCGACTTCTTCGTGCCGCTCGGCATGCGGGTGGAAAAAGCGCGCAAGGTGCAGGCCGACCTGTTCGTCTCCATCCACGCCGACGCCTTCGTGCAGCCGACCGCGCGCGGCTCGTCGGTGTTTGCGCTGTCCGAAAAAGGCGCATCGTCGAGCGCCGCGCGCTGGCTGGCCGACAAGGAAAACCAGGCCGACCTGATCGGCGGCGTGAATGTGGGCAACCACGACAAGCAGCTGGCCAGCGTGCTGCTCGACCTGTCGACCACGGCGCAGATCAATGACAGCATGAAGCTGGGTGCGGCCGTGCTGCGCGAAATTGGCGGCATCAACCGCCTGCACAAGGGCTCGGTCGAGCAGGCCGGCTTCGCCGTGCTGAAAGCGCCCGACATCCCCTCCATCCTGATCGAGACCGCCTTCATCTCCAATCCGGAAGAAGAAGCCAAGCTGACCGACAACGGCTACCAGGACCAGATGGCCGACGCCATCGTCACTGGCATCAAGAATTATTTTGCGAAAAATCCGCCGCTGGCGAAAAGCCGCATGACCTGACAGGAACACAAGCATGAGCAAGAACACATTTGGCCAGCTGCCGGCCGTGACCATCCGCGCCGCCGATGGCGCGCAGGCGACGGTAACGCTGTATGGCGGCCACCTGGTGTCATGGCGCGGCAGCGATGGCCGCGAACGCCTGTTCTGCAGCCGCGAATCAAAACTGGACGGCAGCCGCGCCATCCGCGGCGGCGTACCCGTGATCTTCCCGCAATTCGGCGCGCGCGGCGCCGGCATGCGCCACGGCTTTGCCCGCGTCGCGACCTGGCAGGAGGCGGCCAGCGGGACCGACAACGGCGCCGCCTGGACCGAATTCACCCTTACCCAAGACGACCTGCCGCAGGCGATCGCCGCCGCCTGGCCGTTCGACTTCGCCCTGCGCCTGCGCGTGACGGTGCAGGCATCATCGCTGGAGATCGGCCTGGCCGTGCACAACACGGGCAGCCAGCCCTTCCCGTTCTCGGCCGCCCTGCACAGCTATTTCGCCATCGATGCACTGGACCAGGCGCGCATTACCGGCCTGCAGCGCGTGCGCTATTCGGAAGAGACGCCGCCGGACGCGCTGCAGGCGGAAGAGGTGCTGCAGTTTGCCGACAAGCTCGATCGCATCTATCACCAGTTGCCCGGCCCCTTGCAGCTCGAATCGGGCGGCGACACCTTGCGCCTGGCGCAGCAGGGTTTTACCGATGCGGTGATATGGAATCCGGGCGCGCAGGATGCGGCCGCCCTGCCCGACCTGGCCGACGACGAATACCCGCGTTTTGTCTGCATCGAAGCGGCCCTGATCCAGCCGGACTTGCTGGCCGCCGGCGCCGAATGGCACGGCAGCCAGCAATTGGAGTTTAGTTCGATTCCTTGATAATGCGGCCATTGGTGGCTTGCACTGGCCGTGCGTTCAGCGGATACAGCCGGCTAAACAGCGCCATTTGCGCAGCCGATGCCTGCACCGGCTGCTTCATCACCAGCCACAGCACGTTTTCGCTGCACGGCGGCTGCTCCATCGATCCCATGTAGGTGTAGTAGTCGCGCCGCGTGGGCACCATCTCCATCGGGTCCAGCAAAATCGATGGGCTCATGGTGTCGAATTTTTCCAGCGGCAGGTTGTTCCAGACGGTCTGGATGGTCGCCTGCGGCGTGCCGCGTTCCAGCATCAGCGCCAGGATGGCCTGGCGGCCCTCGGCGTCGCGGTGCACCAGGTGCACCACCATCTCATACGTCTTGCCATTGATGCGGTCGCCCGACGGCCGGTGAAAATGGAACTGCTGCAGCTCGAACATGCGGTTCTGCACCGTGATGTAGTTGCCGCTGCCCACCGCCACCTGCACCGTGTGGCCATTGTCGACCACGTTGAACGACGAGGGGTGGTAGTCAAAGCTGATCTGTTCCAGTTCCACCTTCATGCCGTCGCGGATATCGATCGGTGACTGGCGGTTGCCGCTGCTGCACTTGCCCCAGTCCACATTGATCTTGCTCCAGTTGGCCGGGCCGCTGTCGCCTTCGTACGACCAGTGCGTGCCGCGCGCCACCGGTGGCGGTGGTGGCGGCACGGCTTTCGCCACGGTGGCGCGCTTGGCGCGGGCGGCGGCGCGGGCGGCCTGGGTGGCGCGCATTTCCGCCAGGCGCGCCGCGATGCGTTCGGACAGGTCGACTTCGGCCGCCTCTTCCTTGTCGCGCGCGGTGGGCGCCACGGTGACGGGCGGCTTGCCCTTGACGGACTCGGTCAGGGTTTTCATGGCCGCCGCGCGCTCGGAGGCGGAGGCGGGCGCGGACGCAGGCACGGGAGTCTTGCCGGCGGGGACCAGCGGCGTGGGGGCATCTTTGGCGCTTGCCATCGCCGTCATCACGGCCAGGCTGCAAGCTAACAGGGCGCTCAAATGTCGCATGGAAATCCAGAAAGTAAGAGTACTCTCTGGTTTACGGCTGGAAACATCCAAAACTTGAATGACGGGGAAGGACAACAGGACCGACAGAAGGGAAAAACCGGCTGCGGGGCGCGATTGCCCCGCAGCCGTTTGCTGCTTTACGCCGAGCGGGCCGTCATTTTCTTGTACAGTTTCCAGATGCCGCCCAGCGCCACCGGCACCACGGCGGCGCCCACGCCGATCAGCACGATCAGGGTCAGGTGGTCGCGGATCCATGGAATATTGCCGAAGAAGTAGCCGGCCGTGACCAGGCCTACCACCCACAGCAGGGCGCCCGTGACGTTGTACATCTGGAAGCGCGCATGCGTCATGTCGGAAATGCCGGCCACGAACGGCGCGAAGGTGCGCACCACCGGCACGAAGCGCGCCAGGATAATCGTCTTGCCGCCATGCTTTTCAAAAAACTCATGCGTGCGGCGCATGGCGTCCTTGTTGATCCAGCGGTAATCGTGGGTAAACACCCTTTGCCCGATCGCCTCGCCTATCCAGTAATTGAGGGTATTGCCGGTGATGGCGGCCGTGACCAGCAGCGCGATCAGCAAGCCCAGGTGCATCTGGCCGGTGGCGCAAAAAGCGCCGGCGATAAACAGCAGCGTATCCCCAGGAAAGAAAAACAGCACCACCAGGCCTGTTTCACAAAAAATAATGGCAAACAACACCGCATACACGAGCGTGCCGTACTGTTCAATCAAGATACCGAGTGTCTTGTCGACATGGACAATCATGTCGAGGAATTGCACAAAATCCATATTTTTTTCCCTAAAGGTAGCGCCGGAATCATACACCACCGGGCCTGTGCGACGGCAGTCCCCGGGCCACTATTTCGTGATTAATTTTCAGCGCCCGGGCATGTGTGGCGTGCGGCGTGACATTTTAAGGCCAGGTTAAGGAAACCGGGCGCCGCCAGTCTTGCGGCACGACATGCCGGCACGCTTTTGCGCCATGCTTCTCCTTCCGAAATATTGCCATTCCGTTATACACTTTCCGCCGGGCGCAAACCGCGCCGACCAGGAGAATCCATGCGACCGAATCACCTCACGACACTGGCCATCGCCGCCGCCATCGGCGCGGCGCTGCCGTCCTTGCATGCCGCCACCATCCGTGCGCCAGCCGAATTGCCCGCCAAACAGACGGTGGCCGACGTCATCAAGGCTTCCACGCCGGCCGACTGGCGCGCGCTGGACCCAGCCAATACGCTGTACCTGGAGATCGCCGCCGGGCGCATCGTGATCGAACTGGCGCCCGAGTTCGCGCCGAAACACGTGGCCAATATCAAGGCGCTGGTGGCCGAGCAGTATTACGACGGCCTGGCGATCACGCGCGCACAGGACAACTGGGTAGCGCAATGGGGCGACCCCGATGAAAAGAATCCGAAACCGATCAAGCACGCCCAGCGCACCCTGCCCGGCGAATTCACAGTGCCGATGAAAACCATCAGCAGCTTCACGCGCCTGCCGGACGTCGACGGCTACGCGCCGCAAGTAGGCCATTCGAACGGCTTTCCGTCCGCGCGCGACCCGAAAAGCGGCACCGCCTGGCTGACGCACTGCTACGCCACGGTCGGCGTGGGCCGCGACGTGGGCAGCGACAGCGGCGGCGGCACCGAGCTGTACGCCGTCATCGGCCAGTCGCCGCGCCACCTGGACCGCGACATCACCGTGGTCGGGCGCGTGGTCTCCGGCATGCCCCTGCTGGCGACCCTGCCGCGCGGCGCGGCGCCGATGGGCTTTTACGACAGCCCGGACAAGAATGTACCGATCAAGTCCGTGCGCCTGGCGTCCGATGTGCCGCCTGAGCAGCGCGTGCGGATGGAGGTGATGCGCACCGACAGCGCCGCTTACCAGGCCGTGCTGGAAGCCCAGCGCAACCGGGGTGGACCGTGGAGCAAGGTGCAGGCCGGGCATGTCGACCTGTGCAATGCGCCGATACCGGTGCGCGAGGTGGGCAAATAATCCAACCCGGTATAATCTGCCGCATGAACGCTCCCATCACGCCCCACCGTCCGATCCAGGCCCTGCCTGACCAGCTGATTTCGCAAATCGCCGCCGGCGAGGTGGTCGAGCGGCCCTCGGCGGTGGTCAAGGAGCTGCTGGAAAACGCGCTCGACTCGGGCGCCACGCAGATCACCGTGCGGCTGGAAGAAGGCGGCGTGAAGCGTATCGCGATCACCGACAACGGCCGCGGCATCGACAAGGATCAATTGCCGCTGGCCCTGGCGCGCCACGCCACCTCCAAGATCGCTTCGCTGCACGACCTGGAAAACGTGGGCACACTGGGCTTTCGCGGCGAGGCGCTGGCCTCGATCGCGTCGGTCGCGGCCGTCACCGTCACCTCGCGCACGGCGGACGCGGCCCACGCCTGGGAAATCGTCGGCTCGCACAATGGTACGGTAACGCCCTCGTCCGGCGCGCAGGGCACCACGGTCGACGTGCAGGACCTGTATTTCAATACGCCCGCGCGGCGCAAATTCCTCAAGTCCGAACAGACCGAATACGGCCACTGCGCCGAAGTCGTGCGCCGCATCGCGCTGGCGCGGCCCGACGTGTCGTTCTCGCTGTCGCACAACGGCCGCACCATCGACCAGTGGAACATCAGCGAACTGGCCAAGCGCAGCGCGCACATCCTCGGCAATGACTTTGCCGAGGCGCGCCTGGCGCTGGACGAAGCGGCCGGCAGCCTGCGCCTGCACGGCTTTGCCGGCTTGCCGACGGCGTCCAAGGCGCGCGCCGACGGCCAGTTCTTTTATGTCAACGGCCGCTTCGTGCGCGACAAGCTGCTGGTGCACGCGGTGCGCATGGCCTACCAGGACGTGCTGCACGGCGACCGTTTTCCCTCGTATGTGCTGGCGCTCGACCTCGATCCTTCGCTGGTCGACGTCAACGTCCATCCATCGAAGATCGAAGTGCGCTTCCGCGACAGCCGCTCGGTGCACCAGTTCGTCTTTCACGCGGTGCAGCGCGCGCTGGCGCAAACCTCGGCCACGGCGTTTGGCAGCGTGCCGGCGCCCTTGCCGGCCGCCTCCAGCCTGGGCGGCGATACGGGTGCAGGCCTGGGTGGTCCCGGCCTGTGGCGGCGCGAGCAGACCCAGACCTCGTTCGGCGCCCAGTTCACGAACACGTTTGCGCCCGCGCCCGCTGGCGGCAGCATGCCCTTCTTTGCCGAGGCACCCGGCGTGGCGCAAGACACGGCCGCCTATGGCGCGCTGTTCGCCGGTTCGCCGTCGCCGATCACGCAAGTCCAGCCCTATGTCGCCTCGGCCGAAGCCATGGCGCGCGAAGAATACCCACTGGGCTTTGCCCTGGCCCAGCTGCACGGCATTTATATCCTGGCGCAGAACACCAAAGGCCTGGTGCTGGTCGACATGCACGCGGCGCACGAACGCATCCTGTACGAACAGCTGAAAAACGCGCTGCAGGCGCAGGTATCGGGCCAGGACATGCAGGTGCAGGCGCTGCTGATCCCGGTGACGTTTTATGCCGACGCGATCGAAGTGTCGACCGCCAATGAAAACCAGGAGACGTTAAAAGCGCTGGGCTTCGATATCGCCGCCCTGTCGCCCACCACCCTGGCCGTGCGCAGCGTGCCGACCCTGCTGAAAAATGCCGACGCGCAGACGCTGGCGCGCGACGTGCTGCGCGACGTGCGCGAATACGGCGGCTCGCGCGTGCTGATCGAGCGCCAGAACGAACTGCTGGGCACCCTCGCCTGCCACACGGCCGTGCGCGCCAACCGCATCCTGTCGGTGCAGGAAATGAACGCCCTGCTGCGCCAGATGGAAAGCACCGAGCGGGCCGACCAGTGCAACCACGGACGGCCAACCTGGGTGCAGGTCGAGATCAATGCGCTGGACAAGCTCTTCCTGCGCGGCCAATAACTTTTAACCCCAACCGCAAATTCTGGGGTCGGACCCTGAGGGTCCGACCCCGGCAGTCGCTGTTGGGTTTGCATAGCAAGCCACCACAAAGCATCATGACCAACACACTTCCCCCCGCCATCGCCATCATGGGCCCCACGGCCAGCGGCAAGACCGCCGCCGCGCTGGCCATCGCGCAAGTGATCCCGGCCGAGATCATTTCCGTCGATTCGGCGCTGGTCTACCGCGGCATGGATATCGGCACGGCCAAGCCGACGCCTGAAGAACTGGCGCAGGTACCGCACCACCTGATCGATATTATCGACCCGCTCGATGCCTATTCGGTGGCGCAGTTCCGCAACGACACCTTGCGCCTGGTGGCCGACATCACGGCGCGCGGCAAGCTGCCGTTGCTGGTCGGCGGCACCATGTTGTACTTCAAGGGCCTGACCGATGGCCTGGACGACCTGCCGGGCGCGGACGCGGCCCTGCGCGTGCAGCTGGAAGCGGACGCGGCCGCCATCGGCTGGCCCGCCATGCATGTGCGCCTGGCGCAGCTCGATCCGCCCACGGCGGCGCGCCTGGCGCCGAACGACGCCCAGCGCATCGGCCGCGCGCTGGAAATCATCGCCCTGTCGGGCCAGCCCATGTCGGCCCTGCTGGCGCTGCGCGAAAAGACGGTGCTGCCGTTCCGGCTGCAGTCGTTCGCGCTGGAGCCGTCCGACCGCGCCGTGCTGCACGCGCGCATCGCCGCCCGTTTCGATACGATGCTGAAAGACGATGCCTTGCTCGACGAGGTGGAAGGATTGCGCCGGCGCGGCGACCTGCACCCAGGCCTGCCTTCCATGCGCTGCGTCGGCTACCGCCAGGCCTGGGATTACCTCGACGGGCGCATCGACCGCGCCGCGCTGCGCGAGACGGGCATTATCGCCACGCGCCAGCTGGCCAAGCGCCAGCTGACCTGGCTGCGCGCCATGCCCGACCGCATCGTCATCGATTGCTTGGGCAAGGATCCGGCCGGACAGATGCTGGCGCAGATCCAAACGTCCCTGAAATAAGACAGCGCGAAAAACCCACAGATTTTTTGCGGCCGGCATTGACAAGGAAAACGGAAGACTGGATAATGCTCGGCTGTTGGGTGATATAGCTCAGTTGGTTAGAGCACAGCATTCATAATGCTGGGGTCGGTGGTTCAAGTCCACCTATCACCACCAAAGAACATCGACCAGGTTTGTCCTGGTCAAAACGAGCATCCGGTCTGACCGGTCTGTTTGGTGATATAGCTCAGTTGGTTAGAGCACAGCATTCATAATGCTGGGGTCGGTGGTTCAAGTCCACCTATCACCACCAAG